>NZ_JAJAPB010000003.1 GCF_026226615.1 Geovibrio ferrireducens | reverse complement strand
ACCATCCATGGAAATTTTGAATACACGCTCGCGCCTTGCAAAGCAAGGCTTCGCTCCGCACGGCGCAACCCCATCCCTGGGGTTGTTATGTTAAAATTCTGATTATTCTGGGCAGCATGTCCTTTTCGAAGTTGTGGGCTTCGTGACCGCCGGTTTTGAATGGGTAGAAGTTAATTCCGTATTCTGCGCAGGCGTCCTTTATGCCTGCGGGTTCTATTACATCATCATCCATATTCATGAAAACATGGAGGTTCTGTCCGCTCTTTTTCAGTGATTCCGAGCATTTCAGGCTTATCAGCTTCTCCTCGTCGATATGGTCAAGTCCGTCACCCGTGATTTTCAGCATGCGTATGCGTTTGTCCAGATAGAATGACGGATTAACCGCTATCCCTGTCATGTTTTTCTGCGCCGCCATATTGAGAGCAAAGTAACCGCCGAAGGATGAGCCGACAACAGCATCATAGTCTTCCGCATCAGAGAGTTCCGGAGTCCGGTTGTAGGGGTATATATCCACAGTGAAGTGACGTGCGAGGTGAATATATTTCAGGCTGTTTTTTGTATTTACCGATCTCTCAACCACATGGGCAAGCCCCGGAAAGTAAAGTATTCTCATGTTCCTCCCTTTGTGTCAGATTTTATTATAACACAAATTCAAACACCGCTCTTGATTATAATGGACAAAATTTAGTAAACTGAAAAGCTGAAAGTAAGGAAGTGATTATGAAATTAGTCTCATTTAATGTTAACAGCGTCAGGAAGAGGACTGAGCATGTGGCTGCCTTTGCTTCGGCAAACGGGGCGGACATTATTGCGCTTCAGGAAACCAAGACGGAGGATGAGTTTTTTCCTGCTTCTGAGTTCGCCGGGATGGGATTTCACAGCGAATATTACGGACAGAAAACCCATTACGGAGTTGCTGTTCTCTCCGGACAGAAGCCTGTTTATGTGGAAAAGGGGCTGAGGGCGGAAGGTGAGCAGAAGCGTTTTATAATGTGCCGCTTTGAAACGCCGAAGGGGATGCTGAGCGTAATCAACTGCTATTTCCCGCAGGGGGAGAGCAGGGACACCGAAAGAAAATTCACCATGAAGCGCGAATTTTACGCCGGAGTGGCGGAATATATAAAAACAAACTTCAAAGAGACTGATCTTTATGCCCTTGCTGGTGATTTTAATGTGGCTTACACGGACTTGGATGTCGGCATAGGGGCTGACAGCATGAAAAGATGGCTGAAAGAGGGCAAATGCTGTTTTCTTCCTGAGGAGAGGGAGTGGATGAGTATGTTTTTCTCCCTCGGCATGCAGGACAGCTACCGCATAATCCACCCTGAATCTGCTGAGCTTTTCTCATGGTTTGACTACAGAAGCAAAGGCTTCGAGCGTGAGCCTAAACGCGGCCTGCGTATAGATACTGTGCTTGTGAGCCCCGCTCTGGCAGGGCTTACTGTGGGTGCGGGGATAGATTACGAAACAAGGGGGATGAACTCCCCGTCTGATCACTGCCCGGTCTGGGCTGATTTCGACTTATAAGCGGGCTCTGATATGGTGAATATGCTTGTAATGCTCTACAGCTTCATTATGGGAATAGTGATGAAGCGTTCCGGGCGCTTTCCTTCGGGAACGGCCAATGTTCTGAACCAGTTCATCATCAATATAACATTCCCTGCCGTTACACTGCTTTATATCCACCAGCTTGAGTTCAGTTCTGGTCTTATATTTCCCGCTCTCATGGGGATTATAGTATTCGCCTTCGGCGCCGGTTTTTTTCTCATTGTCGGAAAAATGCTTAAGCTTAATGACAGGACTATCGGCTGTCTTATGCTTTCGGGCGGTCTGGGGAACACCTCATTCGTGGGCTTCCCCATGATAAACGCCTTTTATGGTGAGGAGCTTATAGGCATAGGCGTTTTGTGTGATCAGGGCTCATTCTTTGTTCTATCCACACTGGGCATAATGGTTGCGGCAAAATATGCCTCCGGCAGGGTAAGCTCATGGGAAATAGTCCAGAAAGTGCTGATGTTCCCCCCTTTTCAGGCTATGGCGCTGGCACTGATACTCAAGCCTGTGGTTTTTCCCCCCTGGTTCATAGACTTCCTCCGTGCGCTGGGAGCAACCATAACACCGCTGGCTCTTGCCTCAGTTGGTTTTCAGCTTCACTTGGGGGATATAAAAACCGCATACGGCAGGCTTAGCTTAGGTCTTTTTTATAAACTAATTATCGCTCCGCTTGTCATATTTCTGCTGTATGTTTTTGTGTTCGGTGCGCGCGGGCAGGCCATTCAGGTTACTGTGTTTGAGGCGGCCATGGCTCCCATGATCACAGCGAGCATAATCGCAGCGGAAAATGATCTTGACAGGCCTCTTACGGCACTGATGGTTGGGGTAGGCATACCTCTTTCCTTCATCACAGCAGCAGCTTGGTATTACCTGCTGCTGTGGGTATAAAAAATTTATTTAAAGGTAGAATATGTTCATCGAAAAAGTTGCAAGTGAATTTTCGCTCAGACTCAGCAATGTGAAAAACCTTATCGAGCTTCATCTCGAAGGTAACACGGTTCCGTTCATCGCCCGCTACAGAAAGGAAATGACAGGCGGTATGGAGGCGGAGGAGATAAGGGCGGTTATCGAAAGATACGAATACATAGTGAACCTCGAAAAGAGAAAGGAAGAGGTCATCGAGGCCATAAGAGAGCGTGAAAAGCTCACGCCTGAGCTTGAAAAAGCGATCCGCGCCGCAGAAACCCTTAAGGATGTGGAAGACCTGTACGCTCCGTACAAATCCAAGCGTAAAACCAAAGGGGACATAGCCCGTGAGGCGGGGCTTCTTCCGCTGGCGGATTATATAAGAGCCGCTGAGGACTTAAAAGGCCTTGAGGCGGAAGCGGCGAAATACATAAACGAAGCCGTGGCTGATGTTCCCGCAGCCATAGAGATGGCGACAGATATTATCACCGAAGACATAGGCCGTGACCCTGATGTAAGAACCAGAATCCGCGAGCTTTATTCCTCCACCACAGTTGTCTCCTGCGAGAAGCGCAAAGAGGTTACGGAAAGAACGTCCTATGAGGATTACTACGAATACGAAGAGAAGATAACCACACTGCCGCCCCACAGGGTTCTTGCCATTTTCAGGGGAGAGAGGGAGAAGATTCTCAAGGTGAAGCTCAATCCCGATGAGGAGCTTTGTCTTGCGGCTGTAACGGGAATCTCAGCCCAGAAGGGGATGAAGCTGAACAGCATCACCCTGAAATGCGCAAACACTGCCCTCAAAAAGACGATCAGCGTTTCCGCCGAGCTTGATCTCCGCTCCACTCTGAGGGACGAGGCTGAACTTAAGGCGATAGATGTTTTTGCGAAAAACCTTAAAAGCCTTCTGCTGACTCCGAAGGTTAAGGGCAAGGTGATAATGGGTATAGACCCCGCATACAGAACAGGCTGCAAGTTCGCCGTTGTGGACGAAACGGGCAGACTTCTGGACTGGGGGGTGATGTACCCCACCAAGCCGCAGGAGGATGTGGAGGGGAGCCGCAGGCTTTTCCTTAAATCCATGGAGAAATGCGGCGTAACTGCTGTTGCGATCGGTAACGGCACAGGCAGCCGTGAAACAGAGGAGTTCGTGGCGGAACTCATTAAAGACAAGGAACTTAAAATAACATATACCATCGTCAGCGAGGCGGGCGCATCGGTTTACTCGGCGGGCGAGGTTGCCGCGAAGGAATTTCCTGAGCTTGATGTCACCATCAGAGGTGCAATCTCTATCGCCAGAAGGGTTATAGACCCGCTCAGCGAGCTTGTGAAGATAGAGCCCCGCTCAATAGGTGTCGGGATGTATCAGCATGATGTTAACCCGAAAAAGCTTGGTGAAAGCCTTGAAAACGTCGTTGAGGACGTGGTGAACAGCGTCGGTGTGGATCTCAACACCGCAAGCCCGTCACTGCTCCAGTATGTGGCGGGGCTCACAAAAAGCACCGCTGAGAAGATTGTAGCCCTGCGTGAAAAGATAGGCCGCTTCATGAGCCGCAGACAGCTTATGGAAGTGGACGGCATAGGCCAGCAGACCTTCCTCCAGTGCGCGGGTTTCCTCAAGGTTTATGACGGTGAGGAGCCTATGGACGCTATGTTCATACACCCGGAAAGCTACGAGGCAACTTATTCGCTTCTGAACAAGCTTAATATATCATTAAGAAATACGGAGCTCATCCGCCTTGCCCTCAAGAATAAAAATGCCAAAAAGATAGCGGATGAAACAGGCCTCGGCGAATTTACCATGAAAGATATTCTGGAAAACCTTGAAAGGCCGGACAGAGATATAAGGGACAGCCTTGATCCCGTTATATTCAAGAAGGGCGTGGTCAACCTTGAGGACATAAAAGAGGGGATGACGCTTCAGGGTAAGGTGACTAACGTGGTTGATTTCGGCGCGTTTGTTGACCTCGGTCTGAAAAATGACGGCCTCGTGCACATCTCCCACCTTGCGGACAAGTTTGTGAAACACCCGTCCGACATAGTCTCCGTCGGCGATAATGTCCATGTGCGTGTTCTCTCCGTGGACAAGGATAGGGGACGAGTCTCACTCACGATGAAAACGAAATAAGCGGAAACAAGTTCCATGGATGGAACTGCGCCGTGCGTAGCGAAGCCGTGTTTATCACGGTGCGAGCGTGTGTAAAAAACCGACAGGATGTGCGGTTTTTTACTGTCAGGTCAGCTCCATGGATGGATTCTTTAAAATCCTCCCCCGCCCTCCTTTATTAAAGGAGGGTGTTTTTGTCCTTATCTGCAATAGCTTCCCCCTTTTTTAAAGGGGGATTGAGGGGGATTTTGAAATAGCTGATTAAAGACTGCCGACATGAACACAAGGGCAGGATGTGCGGTTTTTTACTGTCAGGACATAGGTTGACATTTGTACATATAGTTGTACATTAAATGGCAGGAGAAAAGTCATGGATGCAAAAAACTACTCGCAGGTGCGTCAGAACATGGCAAGTACCATGGAATATGTCTGTGATACTCACGAACCTGTTATTATCACAAGAAAAAATGCCAAGCCGGTTGTTATGATGTCTTTGGAGAGCTACAACGCTCTTCAGGAAACGGTTTACCTGCTTAAAAGCCCGGAAAATGCGGCAAAGCTTGCAAAAAGTATTGATGAATATGAAAAAGGGAAGACTTTTGCCAGAGAGCTGACAGACGATGATAATCTGGACTGAGACGGCTTGGGAAGATTATCTTTATTGGCAGCAGAACGACCGCAAAGTCCTGAAAAGGATTAATGAGCTTGTCAAAGACATCCGCCGGAATCCGTTTGACGGTTTGGGCAAGCCGGAAGCGCTTAAATTTTCATTAGCAGGAAAATGGTCAAGGCGAATCGATCATGAACACAGGCTTGTGTATCAGATTGATAACAGTCATATAGTTATTTTTCAGTGCAGGTATCACTACTGATACATGCAGCGGCTATCCCTGCCCGACCTCAATCATCGAGGCGGTTTTCGCAGACATGGTTATTATAAGCCCTTCATGGGTATGGAGAACGACATCCTGTTCAGCATCCAGATCCACACGCTTGCCGCTTTCTATTCCTTCCATGCTTATTACAGACCCTACGCATATATCAACACCGCAGAGGAAGGCGGTTATTTTCTTCCCTGCCGCTATGCCGTTAACTTTAAATTCCGCCCCTTTGGGTGAAAATGTGAACTGAAAATTCTTCCTGTTCTCCGTATCGCCTATTATCATTGCGGCTACAGCCTCTGAGATGCGCACACGGTTTTTGTGATTAACCATAACCACATACTCCATTGGGGGCAGGTATTTTATTATTTTCAGCTTTATTCTTTCCTTTATGCCGAGCATGGCGAGTCTGGCGGCGTTTTTATCGCACCTGCCGAGACTGTGAGTGATTACAGTGGATGAAAGAGGGGCAGTGTAAAAGGGTTTCGGCTCTCCTGAACCCGCACGGACGGTGATATGTTTGGCGAGCTGGCCGCTTATCACCCTTACGCCGTTTTTTGTGTCAACTTTGACGGTAGGGCATTTTATATCTTCAGTTTCGAGCTTGGTTACGGCACTGCCTTTATAAAGCCCAAGAGAAGCGAGCTTCTGGGCGGATTCCCCCTGCGGGGTTCCTTTTATTATATAGCAGCGGCCGCTTTCGGCGTTTTGAAGGTTAAGCATCTACTTCTCCTTTTTTCTTTTTACGCCGTATGAGGAGAGGCTGAGGGCGTAAATCAGTGTCGAAAGCGTGGTTCCGTTGTGGAGCAGGGCGCTTGCCAGCGGGCTTATCCTGCCCATGAGCGAGAGAGCGACGGTAGCGGTGTTCACGCCTATGTTAAACCGGAACATCTGCCTTATAACCTTCATGGTTTTCACGGCAAGAACCCTTGCCTTGACTATTCCCATAAGGTCTTCCCGAAGGAGTATGACTGCGGCTGTCTCTTTAGCGAGATCCGCCCCCTGCGGAAGGCTGATGCCCACATCTGCGGTGAGCAGGGCGGGTGCGTCGTTCACCCCGTCTCCTGCGAAGGCGATTCTGCACCCCTGATTCTTAAGCTGTTTCACTATGCCCGCTTTGTCTTCGGGCTTCATTTCATAATAAACTTCGTCTATTCCGAGCAGTTCCGCCACATGCAGTGCGGAATCACGGTGGTCGCCTGTGAGCATTACGGTCTTTTTAACGCCGTGCTTCTTTAACTCTTTTATAACCTGAGCGGATTCATCACGCAAGGTATCTTTGAGCGCAATCAGCCCGCAGAGCTTTCCGTCTATGGCGACATAAAGTATTGTCTGCCCCTTTGTACGCATTTTCCGGGCATCTTCATCAGCGAAACAGCAGACAATTTTTTCATCCTCCGCCACGAAGTGATGGCTCCCCACAAGGACGTTTTTGCCCCCTACATAGGCGGAAACGCCGTGGGCTATGATGAAGTCCACCTCGCCTGTCTGCTCCGTTTTGAGGCCGCGGTTTTCGGCCTCCTTCACAACGGCGGAGGCTATGGGGTGTGAGTAATATTCCTCGGCAGAGGCCGCAATTCTGACTATTTCGTTTTCATTATATCCGTTATAGGGCTGAACCTCCGTCACGGAGAGCATCCCTTTTGTGAGCGTTCCTGTTTTGTCAAAGATGATTGTGTCAATCTCCGCAAGGTTCTCAAGCGCCTGAGCGCCCTTGATGAATATGCCTTCCGTTGCGGCGTTGAACATGCTGGCTTTTATGGCTGTCGGCGTGACAAGCTGGAGTGCGCATGAATAGTCCACGGAAAGAACGGAGGAGGCGCGTCTGAAATCTCTGGTGATAAGCAGTGTCGCAAGCCCTGCGGCAAAGGTCACGGGAACCATTTTGTCAGCCGCGGCGAAGGCTTTCACTTCCGTTCTGGATTTGTTTTTAAGCGAGTTGCTTATGAATTTGGCTATGCGGGCCGTTGTTGTTTCGGAGCCGACCTTTTCGGCTTCGATGATGATTTTTCCTTCCGCCATCACTGTGCCGGAATATACGTAGTCCCCCGGCTTGATATGAACAGGCAGGCTTTCCCCGGTTACTGAGGCCTGATTCACAAGCCCCTCTCCGGAGGCGACTTTGCCGTCCACAGGTATCATCTCCCCGGAACCTGCACGCACCATATCGCCAATCTGGAGGTCACTGACCGCCGTTTTTTCCTCCGACTGCCCCCTGACAACCCAGACGTATTCCACTTCGGGCTTGATGAGGCTTTTCAGCATCTTGTCGGATCTGTACTCGGCGGATTCCTCAAGATAATGCCCCAGATTAAGCAGGAAGGTTATGGAGCCTGCCGTGAAGTAGTCTTTTCTGGCAAGCAGCATGGAGATAACCGCCGCATCCAGCACTTCTACCTTGAGCCCTCTGGTGAACAGGGTTTCTATACCCTCCATGAGGATAGGTGCGGCGCCGAGATAAGTAAGCGGGCGCCTGAGCCCCTGCGGCAGGAACAGCTTGAGAATCCACATTGTTCCCGCCCAGTAGACATTGATTAAATCCGGAGAGTTCTGGAGTTCCTCCTCTGCGTTGAAAACCGTATGGCTGAACGCTGAGAGAACATCCAGAACATCGCCCCGTACATCTGTATTTTTGTCAAAGCTGACCACTGCCGTTTTTGCCTTCTGGTTAACACGGACGGACTTCACGCCCTTAATCTGCTCCAGACCGGATTCCACAAGGGTTGCATCCAGAGCGGGGTTGCCCAGAACGGGAGCCTTGAGGCGGATTCGCCCCGGCATGTCATGCACTATTCCGACTTTTTCCAGTCCGGTGAAAAACATTGAGCCTAAAATGACAGCACCTTCTAACTTTTCATATTTTCAGGGTAAAGGTAGTTGTGGTAAATGCTTAAGCCCACAAGGGCGCACCCGGCGGCTATGTGCACATGCTTAGCCGCCTTGCCTTTACCGAACCCTGAGACAACAGTCGCCGCCATGGTGAGTATCATGGCGTTTTTGACCAGCCTGCGTTTGCGCATTACGGCGGACGGGTTTTTCTTCTTCGCCGCCTTCTTTTCGCCGCTCACGCTTATTCTCCTTCGACTTCCGCCTGAACGTCCCTGATCTGCTCTTTCAGTTCTTCAACGCCGGACTGAAGTCCGCCCCAAACCTTAACAACGCCTTTGACTATGGCTTTTTTAACAGTGGGGTTGGTGAGCAGAAGGGCAATGCCCGCACCCACTGCAAAGCCTTTTACATAGTTGGGCTCACGGAAGTTGAACCACTGTTTAAGGTGGGGGTAAACGGAAGCATCCGCATACTGCTGCTGGGGAGGATAGGGGTAGGGGTAATATCCGTACTGGGGGGCCTGAGGGTTCTGGGGATTCTGTTTCTGATCGCTCATGTTAATCTCCTTTTTTATATATTATTCTGATTTTAAGGGTTCTTCGTCTTTAAGCTTTTCACTGACGGAGGCTGCCGCTTCGCTTACTTTTCCGGCGGCTTTGCCTGCTGCTGCTTTCACTTTTTTACAGACCTTTTTGCCTTCGGTGTCCAGAAGGTATTTTGTGCCTGCGGCAACGGCAAAAACCGTGAGTATGCCGAAAACGCCGCCGAGCCTGAGAAGGCTCACAGCCGCAACGCCCACTGCTGTCGCAGCTCCTGCGCCTGCTGCGTCTTTTGCGGTTCTTTTGGCCGCTTCTTCCTTGGTGATTTTTCCTTCCTTAACATCCTGCGCCTGTTTTGCCGCGGAAACTGCTCCGCCCACTACAGCGCCTGCCGCCGCCCCTATGAGAGAGGCTCCTGCGGCCGCTTTTGCCAGATGGTGCATAAAAATCCTCCTTATTCGGTCTCTTCGGCATCGTCTGTCATGCCGCCGAGTGTTTTAGAGAAAATACTCATCAGTGAATCCTTTATGGAATCGTTGGAAAAGAGCATGGCAACGCCCGCTCCGATCAGCATTCCCTTGATAAAGTCGCTTCCTGACGCATCCGCAATTTTTCCCACTGCGGAAAGATTGGGGTTTTCCTTGATCATGTCCCCGAATTTGCCGAAGATCATGCCGAAGGGGTCTTCCCCGTGGTGCTCTGTGTGCTGTGCCCCATGAGGCATTTGCGGCATATAGCCGTAAGGCGGCTGAGGCGGCATGTAACCGTACGGCGGCGGCGGTGGCGGCATATATCCGTACGGCATCTGAGGCATATACCCGTAAGGCGGCTGAGGCGGCATAAAGCCGTAACCGTAAGGAGGGGGAGGCGGCGGCATATGGCCGTAGGGCAGCTGCTGAAATCCGTATTCAGGCATACCTGTGAACTCTTCTCCGTTTGGTGCGTATCCGTAGGGTATTTCCGTTTGGTTTCCGGCGGGCGCTTCTTCTGCGCTTTCCGGTTTCTCCGATGCTCTGAAGGCATTCTGAGGAGTGTCTTCCGTTGTTTTTTCTTTTCCCGATGCAGAATCTTTCTGCGGCTTATCGGTGCAGCTTTCTTCCTTTACGGGATTTTCCGCATCAGCGGCTTTTTTTCCCATTTACTGCCTCCTTAACTTTGCATGTAAGTGTCCTCGTAACGTTTGAGTATCTCTCTGCAAATTTCTGTATCTTTTGTTGTTATCAGGTTTTCAAATGTTTTCGGGTCTATGATGTTCGGGTCGTAGCGTATAACCACGGAGCGCGCCATTATGTTCACCCTTGTGTCGAGCACACCGGGGAGGCTGCTGCTTATCTGTTCCAGTTTCTTGCTCACGGGATCCTTCACCACGGAAGGGTCAACCTTGAGCCTTATCCTTCCTTCCACATGGTGAGCCACCGTGACGTATTTTTTCGCCGCGATTAAATCTTCGAGCATTTTTCCCCATCCTCCGTTAATTCAACCGCTTCCGTCTCTGCAACGTTGAGAGGCTGCATTTCATATTTTAAAAGTCTGGAAGAGTTTGCCAGAACACCCGCTGTGTGGGCTATGTGCAGGAGACCTGCCATAACCGGAGGCAGAAGCCCCGCCGCGCCGAGAAACGCGCCCGCCACATTTGAGCCTGTTGCGAGCATGAAGTTCTGGTGTATTACTTCCTTTGTTTTTCTGCTGAGTTTTCTCAGGTAAAGTATTTTTTCAAGGTCATCGTCCACAAGGGCTATGTCCGCCGCTTCCACAGCAACGTCAGACCCCGCCGCACCCATGGCTATGCCCAGATCCGCCTTGGCAAGAGCCAGTACATCGTTTATGCCGTCGCCTATCATGGTGACCTTGTGGTACTGCTGAATCTCAGCTACTATGTCCGCCTTCTGTTCGGGCAGAACCGAGTAGTGGCATTTGTTGAAGCCCAGCCTGTCCGCCATGGCCTGAGCGGAGTATTTTTCATCTCCGGTCACAAGGATGAACTCCTTCACCCCTTCCTCACGGAGGCCTTTTATAACAGCCTCAACATTATCCTTCTGCCTGTTTTCCACAGTGAGAATACCGATCGCCCTGCCGTCTTCCGCCACATATATGACGCTTAAACCGAGCTTTTCAGCTTCATCCCGCGCTTTGGTGAGCTTGGAGATATTTATGCCGTATCTGTTCATCAGCTTGGCGTTGCCGATGAAAATCTCCCTGCCCATGGCTTCCGCCCGCACACCCATTCCGAGGATGGTTTCACACACGGCATGGGTGCTTTCCGTGCTGCACATCTCCCGCGCCTTGTCGCGTATCGCCACGGCTACGGGATGCCTGTTGTGAAGCTCCGCTGTATATGCTGAATATATTACATCGTACTCTGTTTTTCCTTTAACGGGGATGATGGAGATAACCTTCGGCTCATCAGTGGTGATTGTGCCTGTTTTGTCAAAGCAGAATGATTCCTGCGAACCTGCTTCCTCAAGGTATCTGCCCCCTTTGATAAGTATACCTCTGGACGCGGCGTTTGAAATGGCCGCACTCACGGCGGAGGATGCGGCGAGAACTGTGGCGCAGGGGCATGTCATCACCAGCAGTACGGAGAATGCCCTGTAAAAATTGCGGGTGATGAGGAAGGTTCCCAGTGTCATCCAGAAGCCTGTGTTCACCAGCCTTCTGGCCAGTCTGTCCGCCTCAAGCTCTATGGGAGCCTTGTTTCCGAGGGAATCTTCCACAAGGCAGAGTATCCTTGAAAGATATGTGGCATCACCCACGTGGCTTGCCTGAACATATATCAGCCCGTTCTGCACGTAGGTTCCGGCGAATACCTGTTCGCCCTCGAAACGGTGCACAAGCTCGCTGCGGCCGTTTATGGAGGCCTCATTTACAGCAGCCTCACCGCAGGTTATGAGCCCGTCAACTGAGATTTTCTCCCCTGTGTGGATGACCACTGTGTCGCCGACGTGAATCTGCTCCACGGGGACTTCAAGCTCCTGTCCGTCTCTGTAGACGAAGGCTGTTTTGGATGTGACATCCAGTATATTTTTTATCGCCTTGCGGGATTTCTCGGTGACATAGCCGTTCAGCAGGTCGCTTCCCGTGTTTACCCAGAGTATCTCAAGTGCTGTGAGCGCTTCGCCCGCTATTGCGGCAGATGCTACACCGGCTCCGAGAAAGCTGTTCAGGGAAACTTTGCCTGTTTTGCCGAAGTCCTTCACAGCCCGTGCTATAATAGGAACAGAGAAAGCGGCTGCTATAAGCCCCAGCGGGCTGAACAGGGACTGGCCGACCGCCAGCCTTAATATTTTTGTGCGTATGAAAACGCCGCCAAGGACGGCGGAAAGTATGCCGAACTCCGTTGCAGTTGTGTCTGCCTTGGGCTCCTCATTCCTCACGCATACGCAGCCCTGCCTCTTGCAGGCGGGTTCTTTTGCCGCTCTGCGCGGGGCGGGTTTCACTTCTGTCACTGCCTTAATCAGCTCCGACGGCAGAACAACGGTGCAGTCATAGTTTATCACTATGCTGCCCCCTATGTGGCTGCATCTCGCACCGCTCACACCCTTAAGGCTACGGAGTGCTTCCTCCACAGCGGAAGCGAGGGAGGGAGAGCCGATCAGATTTTTATATTTCAGGCGGATACGCCCTTTGAGAGAGTGTTTGATTATTATCAATTTAGCCACCTATAACTTTATTAAGAATGATGTTAACAAAGTTAGTTTCTGTCTAATCATATATGCTTTTTGAGGTGATTATCAAGTCAAAATGTTAAAAAATGTCAGATTAAATTGTAAAGATTATCTGCGTATGTCCGGAACTGTCAGGCAGGGGTGAGGTTTTCAAAATATCTGTCAATGAGTTCTGCGGTCTCATCCATGGTTTTCACAGTGTAGATTTCAGTTCTGAAAGCAGTTGATTCGGGCAGACCTTTGGTGAACCAGACGGCATACTTTTTCACAGCGTCCATGTAGTATTTCTCTTCCCTGTACATGGCTTCGTATCTGACCATTCTGTATATGAGCGAGTGTATTTCCTGCGGAGTGAGGTAACCTTCCGGGTTTCTGCCTTCTGCGAGGGCTTTGAAAATCCACGGCGCTTTCATCATGCCTCTGCCGATCATAACCCCTGCTGCTCCTGTTTCAAGCATGCGGCGGCAGGACTCCGTGCAGAAAACGTTTCCGTTGCCTATCACAGGAATGGGGCTTCTCCTCACAGCATCGGCTATCATGGCGTAATCCACATCTCCTGAAAACATCTCGGTTTTGGTGCGTCCGTGGAGGCTAACGGCGTTAATGCCTTCCCCTGCGGCTATTTCCAGCACTTCGGGGTAGTTTATGCTGCTTCTGTCCCAGCCGAGGCGGATTTTAATTGTGAGTGGCTTTTCCGTTGCTTTTCTGGCGGCTCTCACTATTTCCCTGATTTTAGCCGTATCCTTGAGCAGTGCCGCACCGCTGCCGCTTTTCAGAACCTTTTTCACAGGGCAGCCCATGTTTATGTCATAAAACTCAGCCTCTGAGTATTCATCGCACACTTTCAGGGCATCACTGACTGATTCCGGTCTGGAACCGAAAAGCTGAATAGCGTAAGGATTATCCCTTTCTGTGAGGTGAATGTACTCAAGGGTCTTTTTACCGCCCCTGATCAACCCTTCCACGGAGACCATCTCGGAGAAGATGATTCCGTCAAAGAAGTCACGCACAGCCAGTCGGAACGGAGGCGTGCTGACACCGGCCATGGGGGCAGCGACAAAGATATTTTTGCTCAGGGTTTTTGTGATTATGTTATCCGATTTCGGGCTGAGTGTCATAAGCTGTTCCTTCCAGAGAGAAAAATCTGCGCCTGTTGTAAAATCTGCTGGCGGCGTAGGCTATCATATCGCCGTTGTCAGTGCAGAGGCGGAACGAGGGGAAGTACACATTCTCCCCCTTTTTGCAGGAGTTTCTGAAGGCTTCCCTTATGTAGCCGTTGCAGGCAACGCCGCCGGAAACAACGACATTTTCTCTTTTCAGCCTGCGGGCTATGCGCATGGTTTTCAGTACAAGTGTGTCCGCCGCTGTTTTCTGGAATGAGGCGGCGAGGTCTTCGTCAGTGTATATGCCTTTGTTAAGGCTGTTCAGCACGGCGGTTTTGAGACCTGAGAAGCTGAAATTGTCATCTTTTTTCATTGCAACGGGAAGGGGCACAGCGTCCCCTCTGCCGGATTTTGCCAGTTTTTCTATTGCAGGTCCGCCCGGATAGCCGAGGTTAAGCATTTTTGCCACTTTATCAAAGCTTTCACCCGCTGCGTCATCCACTGTTTTTGCCACAAGGCGGAAGTTCAGCGCCGCATCCACATCATAAATATGCGTGTGCCCGCCGCTGATGATCAAAGCGAGGTAAGGGGGTTTAAGCTCCCTGTGCTCAAGCTCTGCGGCGAGAATATGCGCCGAGAGGTGGTTCACGGGCATAACGGGAATCCTGAGTCCGTAGCCCAGCCCCTTGGCAAAGCCCACACCCACAAAAAGCGCCCCGATAAGCCCCGGAGCGTTGGTAACGCCAATTACATCAAGATCAGAGGGCTTGACAGAAGCATCAGCCATACATTTTTCGTAAAGCGGTTCCAGCTTGAGGATGTGGTTTCTGGAGGCGACTTCAGGAACCACTCCGCCGAAGAGGTTATGGATGTCCGCCTGAGAGGCTGTATGGGTGGAGAGAACCCCGCGGGCGGTGTCATACACCGCCATTGAGGTTTCATCGCATGAAGTTTCTATACCTAAAAAAAGCAAAAAGTGTTCCTCTTAAATGTTATTTCCTGTGCGCCAGTTCTTTGATGGAAACAATTCGGACACCCGCCTTTTCCACATCTGCCAGATGTTTTTCAAGGGTGCGCACGGTTTCCTCTCTCAGGTGGCCGATCATGATGAGGCTGCCGTTCTTTTTGGCGAGTTCAACCCCTTCCATGATTTTTTTTCTGATATATGTTTCGTTGTTTTCATTGTCAATGAATTTTCTGTTCTGACCGCACTTCATCCCCTGCTTAAGGCAGACATCATAAGCAACTGACTTGCCGGAGGTATAGCTGTCTATGTAGGTGTCAGTATACTTCTTCATGAAGCCCAGAACCTGCTCCATCTTGGTTTCGCTTTCCGTAAATGCGGAGCCCATGTGGTTATTGAAACCGTCCAGCTTCCCTATCCGCTTAACGTTGTTGTCCGCCTGAGCCTCTATTATGCTGGGGGGCATGTTCAGGAGAACGGCGCCCTTGCCCGGATCAGTATCGGGGTATGATAAGGGTTCCATGGGAAAGTGCAGGAACACTGTCTTCCCGCCTGCGCGGGCGATTTCAGCAGTTTCTGTGTCATGGGGAAGATGGGGAAGTATGGCGAAGGTGACAGGGTATTTGATTGCCGCGAGTCTCTTTGCCAGCGGAACACTGTAGCCGCAGTCATCAATCAGGATCGCCAGCTTCGGGGCATCAGCGGGCAGAACCACTGGCTTGTCCTTATCCTTGGGTTTTTCTGTTTTTTCCACGGGGAAGATCAGTATAATGCTGCCGTTTTCGCCGGATGCGCTGAGGTTGTCGCTGAGGGTTGTCTTAAACCCCAGATTCTCAAGCATGGGTCTGAGTTCTTCTGTGAGTTCGTCCTTTTTATCCTCAGGCAGACTGATTACATATGTGATGACAGGAACGCTTCCGTCATCCATTTTGCGCGACTTGATGGTTTCGCTGCTGATTCCGAGATTAAACATGACGAGCTTAAGCGCCTTGTCCGCCTCTTCGACGGTGGCGGATTTGTTATCCTTTGTCACCACCTCTTCCTGAACAGAGCTCAGCGGGGATTTTATCTCTTTTTTCTCAGTGAGTTCGCCTTTGCCGGCGGCCTTCATTCCGAGGTAAATTCCCAGAAGAAGCACTAAAACGGCGGCAAGAATGCCGCCGAGTATATATAACTGTTTTGAAGAGGCGGTTTTACCCGCCCCTGTTGTTCTGCGTCTTCCCGGTTTGCGTGCCGGTTTTTTTCTTTCAGCCATTTTTTATCATTTCCCTCAGTTTTTCCACAGCGGCTTTAAGCTGTTCGTCCCTCTGGAGGTCGATCACAGGCTTGCTTATATCAGCGGCGAGCTTGTCTATCTCTTCCTGAGTAAGGGTAACGTTATCCGAAACATCCTCAACAGAAAGGTCGGGCTCTATGCCCTTATCGTGGATCATTCTGCCTTTGGGCGTGTAGTATTTCGCCGTTGTGAGTTTGACAGCGGAACCGTCCCTGAGAGGTATTATCGACTGAACTGAGGCTTTGCCGTAGGTTTTTTTACCGACAAGAACGCCTCTTTTATAGTCCTGAATGGCTCCGGCGAGGATTTCGGACGCTGAGGCCGATCCTTCGTTAACAAGGAGCACAAGCGGGGTTTTCTCCTCCCTCAGGGTGAATGTGGATGACTTGAAGTGCTGATCCTTGCCTGTTCTGTCCTTGGTGTACACAACCTCTTTGCCGGAGGGGAGGAATATGCTTGAAACATTTATAGCCTCGCTGAGCAGACCGCCGGGGTTATTGCGCAGGTCAACTATTATGCCCTTATATTTATTTTTTCTCAGCTGTTCGATTGCGGTTTTGATCTCTCCGGATACATCCTCTTTGAACTGGGTTACCCTTATGTAGGCAACATCCTTGCCGATCATGTCCGCCTTAACTGCCTTAACCTTGATGATGGCTCTGGTGAGGGTCACGTCAAAGGGTTTCGGGATGCTGTCGCGGTGGATGGTTACTGTGATGTTTGTTCCGGGCTTGCCCCTGAGCTTGTTAACCGCATCTTCAAGGGACAGGCCTGTTGTGGCGTTGTCTTCTATCTTGATGATTTTATCGCCGGATTTGAGTCCGGCTCTGAATGCGGGCGTGTCCTCAATGGGGGCTATAACGGTGAGGATATTGTCCCTCATGCCTATGGTTATGCCCAGTCCGCCGAACTCACCCTTGGTCTCCACCTGAAAGTCCTTGTACTCTTTTTCGGTGAAGTAGGTTGAGTGGGGGTCAAGACCCTGAAGCATGCCTTTTATGGCTCCGTCCACAAGGGTTTTGTTCTCAACAGGCTCAACATAGTTTTTTTCTATCAGATACATAACTTCCGTGAACGAGTCCAGGTTTTCATACCTGCTGGACTTGGCGGAAGCTGTGCCGGTTTCCTTGATGAATATTCCCGAAGCGGCCAGAAAAATAAGAAGGGCGGACGCTGCGAGAAGCGGTAAAAGTTTCTTTTTGAAGTTCATACTGTTTATCTCCTAACGGGTTTAAGCCACTCAGCAGGGTTGAGAGCTTCGTTATGCTTACGTATTTCAAAGTAAAGATAAGGCGTTTCAGGCTGCTGGTCAACAGCTACGGAGCCTATTGCCTGTCCTGCGGCCACATTGTTTCCGGTCTGCACGTTTACTCTGCCCATATTTGCGTACAGAGAGTAGTATGCGCCGGGGTGTCCGACAATGACCAGATTTCCGAACCCTCTTATGTTATCCACATATTTTACCGTTCCCTCGGATACAGCCCGCACATCTCCGTGTTTTGAAGGGCTGATTTTTATTCCCTTATTCTGAATTGTACCCTGAAAACCCTCAACTTTCTTGGGGCCGAAAAATTCTATGATTTCTCCCTCCAGGGGCCAGTCCATCTTTCCCTTAAGCCTTCCGAACAGGGTTGCGTCCCCTTCATCGGCCTTTTCCTTTTTACGGTTTTCCTCAAGCTGAACACGGATTCTGTCCATCTTTTTTTCAAAATCCTGCTGTTTTTGGCTGAGGATTTTTATGTATTCCCGCTTGCTTTCCTTATCCTGTTCCATGACAGCAACAAGCTGGTTTAGTTTTGTTTTTTCTGTGTTGTACTCATCCACTAGACGCTGCTTCATGCGGAGAAGATGCTCAATATCGCGGGACTTTCCTTCTTTTTCATCCTTTACCTGCCGGAGGCGGGCGGATTTGGCGGCAATTTCATCCGCTTTTTTCATCAGGATAGTGTTTATATTTTCCACTATCTCCATGTTTTTTATGGTGTCCCTTGATTCTCTGGTGAAGAGCAGAAGCTTGATATTCACATACTCTATGTTGTCAATCAGGTAAATGTTGCTGGTCTCCACCGAGTCCCTTATGGTGGCTATTTCGCTGTTGAGTGTTTTTGTTTCCCTTTCCAGCGCCTGAACCTCTCTCCTGAGCTGCACGGACTCCCCGGTGAGTTCGGAGATCATTTTTCCCTGCACATCCAGAGTTTCGTTGAGGTTATCCACCTTTAGGGCAACGGTTTTTTTGGTATTATCAATTTTGTCGATCTGTCTGCGTTCCTCGTCCAGCCGTTTTTTTATGTCGGTCAGGTAGCTTCTGGTTTCCTTAAGCCTGTCTTCGTAATAATCGGCAGAGGCGTATGCGGCTGTGAGCAGCAGCAGGCCTGCGGCGGCGGCTTTAAGATTCATTTATGCTTTTCACCTTATTCAGGAAGGAGGCAACGCTTATCATACTGGCTACCGCGCTTATAACCGCAAGGTAGACATAGGTTTTGATAAAGTAGAAAATATCAGGGAGCACAATGAAGTTAAGACCCACAGGGGCAAGCAGCTTAACGTTCAGAAACAGCATGAACAGATACACAAATGAGGATGATATGGCGTAGGCTATGCTTATCTCCACGAATGAGCAGATCATGTACGGGGTCTCTATAAATGTTCTGGTCGCGCCCACGAGGTTGTAGATTTTAATATCCTCCCTGTAGCGGAACAGGCTGAGGCGGATTGTGTTGAAAATTATTATGCCCACGGAAACGGTGAGCAGCAGGGTGAGCACCACCAGAAAGATTTTCACCGCTGAGCGTATATCATTGAAGTTCTGAATCCATTTTTCACCGTAGCTTGCCACATCAACATTGGCAAGAGCCATTACCCTGCGCTCCATCTCCCTGAGGCGGGTAACATCCTGAAAGTCTTCCTTTATGCTTATTTCTATAAAAGCCGGGAAAAGCTCGGCGGGTATTTTGTCCAGATAGTTTATGTTTACCGTGGAGCCTTTCAGGTAGTTATATGCGTCATCGGGCGAGTAATACTTAAGGCTTTCCACCCCGTCTGTCTCCTCAAGCTGTTTCAAAAGAGCTTCAATGGAGGTTTTGGAGGATGACTTAACATAAACCCTCATGGAATCGGTCTTGGTGATCTCTTTCAGGAAGGTGTCAGACGAACTGCCGATTATCACGAAGGTGCTGTAGATGAAAAGCACTGTTATAACTGTTATGACGGATGCGAGGTTAAGGGAGAGGGTTTCCCTGAAAAGTCTGAACCCGTTGCGGAGAACAACGCTAATCTTCATCGTTTTCCTCCTTTTCGGGGGCTTTGAAGCCTGTGGCGCTGTCTGATTTTATTTTGCCGTATTTCAGTTCCACCATCCGAGCCGGAAAGTGCTCCATCAGCCTCTGGTCATGGGTTGCGACTATAACTGTGGAGCCCTTGTCCCTGTTTTCGAGGAGCAGGCGCATTATGGAATCTGCGTTATCGTTATCAAGGTTCCCCGTGGGCTCATCCGCCAGAATTACCTTCGGTTCGTTTATCAGGGCACGGGCTATTGCCACCCTCTGCTTTTCACCGCCGGAGAGCTTTTTCACAATTGTGTCACGCTTAACGAAGATGCCCAGCTTCCGCAGAAGGGGGAATATCTTTTCCTCCATCACTTTCGGCTTGAGGTAATATATCTCAAGCGCCATGCGGAGATTATCATAAACCGTTTTTTCCTCAAGAAGCTTAAAGTCCTGAAAAACTACGCCTATGCTGCGTCTGAGGTATGGGATTGTCTTATGGTTCATATTGCTGACATTCTGACCGTCCACCATGACTATGCCTCTGGTGGGGTTGAGATCGGCGTAAATCAGCCTGAGCAGTGTGGATTTCCCGGCTCCGCTTTCCCCGGTAATATAGAGGAACTCGCCGGGGGCGACCTTGAGGTTTACACCGTCCAGAGCTTTCTTTTCGCCAAAAAAAGATACGTTAACATTGTATAGCTTTATCATACCGAAAATCTTAAGGAATTACGGCGCACACAAATGCGCCTATGAACTGAATGGTACATGCAAAAAACAACAATATCAAATGTTAATCACCGAAAAAGAGCACCCTGAGGCTACTTTTTGCATATAATTCCGCCGCTGTCAAAAACCTCGACCATGTTTCGCCCTTTGTCTTTAGCTTTATAGAGGGCTACATCCGCTTTGTTTATGAAGGTGTCTGAATTGTCATGGTCATCAATTTCCGCCACGCCGAAGCTGCATGTTATTCTGCCAGTATGGGGGAAAGCTGCGTTTTCTATTTCCACCCGAAGCCTTTCCGCTATCTCGGTAGCGCCCTGACGGGAGGTTCCGGGCATAAGCACTGTGAACTCCTCGCCCCCGTAACGGGCAAATACATCCGTCTTGCGGATCGCCCTCTGAACAATGGCTGAGATCTCCTGAAGCACGGTATCTCCGACCTGATGCCCGTAAGTGTCGTTAACCATTTTGAAATGGTCGACATCAAACATTATCACGCTGAGCTTCTGGCTGTATCTGCGAACCCTGTCTATCTCTTTGTTCAGTTCGTCATAAAATTTCTTTCTGTTGAATATGCCCGTGAGGTAATCCTGATTGGACATAACCATGTAGAGCTCCTTCTCCTGCTCAAGCTTGGTTATGTCACTGAAACTCAGCAGCCATTCAGCGTGCCCCGGAACTTTATTAACCCTTATCATGAAAGAGGAATTGTCCGAGTTGTTGGGGTCCTTATGCTGGAGATCGTTTGTCATTATCAGCATATGGTCTTTCTCTGGGCTGTTTATTACGGTTTTCACCCACTCGCTGAAAGGCTTGTTTCGGTAGAAGCTGTCATCTTTTTCGATCAGGAAGTAGTCTATGGAGCCGAACTTATCCTGAAACTGGTCGATATGTTCGCATTTTATGAATTTCAGGAATGACTTATTGAGATAAGATATTTTTTCGCCGTCAGTGATTAAAAGCATCTGCGGGTTAATATCCAGTATGGTTTTGATGAACTGGTTTTTGGAATCCAGCTCTTTCTGCTGAATAACGGTTTTCGCCGTGCGTATCAGCACCTGTATGAATTCCTTGAAGTTGATGGGTTTCTTTATGTATTTATCAATGCCTATGTCTATGGAGCGGAGGAAGAATTCCTCGTCATTATGCCCGGTGGTTATTATAATGGGTATGTCTGTATTATGCTCGCGGATCTGCTCTGCCATGCTGAGGCCGTCCATGACGGGCATGCGGATGTCGGTTATTATGATGTCCGGTTTGTGTTCAAGGAACATCTCAAGCCCTTCGCGGCCGTTGGATGCCTGATACAGGGTCTGAGTGCGCCTCTGGAGGAAACGGGAAAGGCGCTCCCTTATGGAATCCTCATCTTCGACATAAAGTATGGAGAGCTTGTCAATCAGCCCGCTTTCCGCTTCAATCACTGCAAAACCCCTTAAATTGTTATTCTAATAATATTCTACACCATTCGGCGTAAATTTCTAATCAATTTACCGTAAACGGGAAAAATTGTCCATTGGATAAACCTCCTTAAACATGTACGGCGGGCATGTTCCATTCCCCTCTTGAATTTGGTTTTTCAACCTGATACTATCTGCTTTTCAAGGAAAACACGGAGGACGAAATTTGAAGGCTGTCATTAAATCCCTTATCGATAAAGCAGTTGAGGAAATATTAAAGGAAAGCGGGCTTGAAGCCGAACTGCCGGAATACACCGTTGAAGTGCCTAACAACAAGGATCACGGCGATTTCGCGGCGAATGCTGCCCTTAAGCTCTCAAAATCCTTAAGAAAAAACCCGTTTGACATAGCCGCTGACATAGCGGGAAGGATGAAGCATTCTCTTATCGAAAAATGCGAGCCCGTCCGTCCCGGTTTTATAAATTTCTTTATATCAAAAACCTTTTATACCGACCTTCTCCGTGACTGCATAAGTTCTGACTCCCCCTTCATGTCTGACATGGGCGGAGGGAGAAAGGCGATGGTGGAGTTTGTAAGCGCCAACCCCACAGGGCCGCTTCACATAGGTCACGGCCGCAACGCCGCATACGGGGACAGTCTGGCACGGATACTTAAAGCCGCCGGATTTGAGGTTATGACAGAATATTACGTGAATGACGCAGGCAAGCAGATGAGCAACCTCGGCAAAAGCATTTATGTGCGCTACCTTCAGGTGTGCGGGCAGGATGTTGAGTTCCCGGAGGACGGCTACAAGGGTGACTACATAACAGACATAGCAAAAGAGCTCCATAAAATACACGGCGGCAAGCTTCTTTCAATGAATGAGGCCGAGGCGCTGAACATCGCCTTTGAATACGGCCTTGAGGATATAAGGGGCGGAATAGAGGCGGATCTGAAAGAGTTCCGTGTCACATTCCAGAGATGGTTCAGCGAAAAATCCCTGTACGAAAGCGGAGAGGTTGAGGAATGCCTTACTGAACTCCGCACCCTTGGCCATGTCTATGACAGTGAAGGTGCTGTGTGGTTTGCCTCAACAAAATTCGGCGATGATAAAGACAGGGTGGTTAAACGTCAGAACGGCGAATACACCTACTTTGCCTCAGACATAGCCTACCACCGCAACAAATTCAGAAGAGGGGTGAGAACCAGTATCGATGTCTGGGGAGCTGACCACCACGGTTACGTGAAAAGGCTTGCCTCAGCGGTTTACTCCCTCGGCATAGAGGACTTTGATTTCAATGTTTCGCTGATTCAGATGGTGAATCTTATTAAGGACGGTGAACGCGCCTCCATGTCCACCCGTGCGGGTGAGTTCATCACGCTGAAATGGCTCATAGACGAAATAGGTGTGGATGCGGCAAGGTTCTTCTACCTTATGAGAGATTTTGAAGCTCAGTTCGACTTTGACATAGACCTTGCCAAAAAGCGCACTTCGGACAACCCTGTTTATTATGTTCAGTATGCCCACGCAAGGGTTTACGGGCTTTACTCCAAGGCTGCGGAGCAGGGGCTTGAATGGGAGAAGGGAGCTAACCTTCATCTCCTTGAGCTTGATGAAGAAAAAGAAATAATAAGAAAGCTTTATGAACTTAAAGGCATAGTGGAGACTGCGGCATTCCACAGACAGCCCCACAGAGTGATATACTACCTTCAGGAGCTGGCCTCTATGTTCCACTCCTACTATTACAATAACGTTATCATAAACCCGGAAAGCCCTGAACTCTCCGGAGCCAGACTGAGCCTCTGCGCAGGTGTTGCCGCTGCTGTGCGTTTCGGTCTTGACCTCCTCGGAGTGAGCGCGCCGGAAAGGATGTAACTTGTCGGACAACAGGGACAATTTCGGCAGGAAGATTCAGTCGGTTTTTCTGTTCTTCCTGCTTTTCGGGCTTGCGGCGTATTTCTTTGTATATGTGGCAGAGAAGGTGTCTGAACCGTCCAAAGTAACAACCGCTCAGAAACCTGCGGAAAAACCGGAGGAGATGACAGACCCTTCCGAAGCGGGTGAGCTGACCTATAAACTGGGCTACGACGGAAGTGTGGAAGTTTCAGAAAGAGCACCGGGCGCAGCGCCGGAGGAGAAGAAAATTCCCGCTCCGCTGCCCTATGAGGAACCGGAGGAAAAACCTGCGGCTCCGCCTGAGAAAAAGGAACCGGAGAAGCCTAAGCCTGCTCCTGCGGCAGAAAATAAACCCGCACCTGCTCCCAAACCCGCTGAAAAGAAACCGGAGCCTGTGAAACCTGCGGAGAAAAAGCCGGAGCCTAAACCCACGGCAAAGCCCGCGGAGAAGAAGCCGGAGCCTAAACCTGCCGCGAAGGAAGCTCCGAAGCCGTCCGCAAAGGGCGCTTACGTGCTCCAGCTTGCCGCCTATAAGGATGAGGCGACTGCAAAAGCCGAGCTGAATAAGCTGAAAAAGAACTTTCCCGATATTTATTATGTTAAAATAGATCTGGGAGCAAAGGGGATCTGGTACAGGCTCCGCTGCTCGCCCAGCGCAACCTATGCGGAAGCGCAGAAAAAACGGGATGACATAAAGGCGAAGTACCGCCTTGAACCCATAATCGTAAAATCGGAACTATGAAGCGGATAATACTGCTTATCACATTTCTTCTGCCGGCGTATCTTTATGCCGGCTCCGTCACTCTTCTGGAGAAGACCCGCCCGCTTCTCAACGGTGTTCAGGTGTTCGTGCTTGACCCGGCTTATGAGAAGAACCCCGGCAGGTTTTTTGATGAGGTGAAGAAGCAGGGGGGCAACACGGTTTTCTTCCGTGTCTTCCATAACTCCTCAGACAGATACCACTTCCTCAAAAACAGCGAATGCGCCACAGGCGTTTATTTTCAGACTGATGAAGCATGCGTTGTGGATGATCTCCTCCCCGTGATGATAGAAGAGGCGCACAAAAGAGGCATAAAGCTTTATGCATGGATGGCTACGCGCACTCTCTCTTTCCTCAAGACTCCCCTCCTTATGGAAAAAACCTTCGCAGACGGTCAGGGCACTGGTGAGGGCTACGGTGCGAGTATTTTTATGTCCGCAGTGAGGCGGAAGCTAGTGCGCCTTTTTGAGGATTTGGCCGCATATGACATAGACGGAATCCTCTTTCAGGATGATTTTATAATGCGCCACAGGGAAGGGGCAAGCCTCTCCGCCCTGCATGCCTACTATATGGACACAGGGCTTATGCTCACCTCCGGCGACCTTTTCGGCTGTCTTGAGAAGGAGAACCGCACTAAGGTTCCAGGCGGCTGCAACGAGACATATATTCCATGGGCATACTGGAAAGCGCAGAAAATGGCGGATTTCTTCCGCGAACTGAGACAGGCTGTTCTGGTGCGCAATCCCTCAGTGCGCTTTGCCGCGAATATATACTATGAGACCCCGGCCGATTCCATGAAGGGGATAAGCTGGTACTCCCAGTCGGTGGATATGCTGCTGGATGCGGGGTTTGACTATCTGGCGGTGATGAGCTACCACGACCAGATAGCAAGGGAAATGAAGCTGGACTATGAAGGCGCTAAGGAATATGTGAACGGAATGCTCCAGAACCTTGTCAGTAATGTTGATGAAAAAGAAAGAATCCTCATGAAACTACAGAGAGTTTCATGGGCGGATAAAAGCGGCGTAGACCGCGGCGAGCTTGAGGGTATATGCCGTCTGATAGATTCATACGGCAGTATCAGCAAGGCAATAGTGCCTGTTAACAGGTCTTCGGAAATATCCGGCGGCTGTTTCAGGTAAAAAAAGGAAGGTTTATTTATGAAAGTAGGTATTATCGGCGGAGGAATAGCGGGTTTGTCCGCTGCATTCTGGCTTTCACGCGTGGAAGGGGTATCTGTCACTCTTTTTGAAAAGGATGACAGACTCGGCGGCTGCATAGGAACTGCAAGTGAAAACGGATTTACAATCGAGGCAGGACCGAACGGATTTCTGGACAGCAAGCCGCACACGGTTCAGCTTTTTAAAGATGCCGGTCTCGGCGAAAAGCTTCTGCCCAGCAACGATGCCGCCCGCAAGCGCTTTATCATGCGCTACGGCAGGCTTATCAGGGTTCCCGAAAGCGCACCTGCATTTTTCAGGACTGATCTGATCAGTTTCAAAGGCAAGCTCAGGCTGATGGGCGAGCTTCTTGTTCCCCAGAAGAAGGACGACCATGATGAAACTGTTCAGGAGTTTGCCATACGCAGACTCGGACAGGAAGCGGCGGATTATATGATCGCACCTATGGTTTCCGGTGTTTTTGCAGGGGATGCGGCGAAGCTCAGTCTTAAATCTGCTTTTCCGGTTATCTGCGAGCTTGAATCAAAATACGGCGGACTCTTTAAGGGAATGCTCAAAAAACCTAAGAAGAAAAGCGGCCCCGCTGGTCCCGGCGGCGTGCTTACATCATACATAGGCGGACTCATGCAGGGTGTAAACGACCTTGAGGAAAAGTGCGCCGGAGTGGAGATAATTAAAGGTTGCACAGTCAGCGAAGTGCATAAGGGTGAAAACGGGTTCAGGCTTGTCACCACCAAAGGCGAATATTACTTTGATAATGTAATCTCCGCCGCTCCGGCTTATGAAGCGGCAAAGTTTTTCAGCACGCTTGATAAGGAACTGGCTGAAATAATGGCGGGCATACCTTATTCTCCGGCATTTGTGGCTGGCCTCGGCTTTAACGAGGCTGATGTTAAGGACGAACTGGACGGCTTCGGCTATCTCATTCCCAAACTGGAGAATAAGAAAATCCTCGGAGCACTCTTCACCTCCTCCATATTCCCCTCCAGAAGACCGAAGGATAAAAAACTCGTCAGGGTAATCATGGGCGGAGATACTGACCTGGGCAGATCGCTCATGGCCAAGACTGATGAGGAGCTTGTGGACATAGCCTACGATCAGGTTAAGGACACACTGGGAATAACAGCAAAACCCGTTCATCATAAACATTTCCGCTGGGACAAAGCCATCCCGCAGTATTACCCCGGCCACGCCGAAAAAGTGAAGGCTGTTGAGTCCATCTGCGGACGGATCGGCGGCGTTTACGTGGGCGGAAACGTCCTGCACGGCATAGCCCTGAACGACTGCACACGCAGAAGCCTTGAAATAACCGAATCAATCGCCCGTTCACTTGAAAAGCAGGCTTAAGACGGTTAAGATTTGTCTATACGGTTCCATGGATGGAACCGCGCCGTGCGCAGCGAAGCCTTGCTTTGCAAGGCGCGAGCGTGTATTCAAAATTTCCATGGAGGGCAAATTTTGAATTATCAGATTAAGGAGGGTATATGCCGAAAGTCGGAGTTGTTTTAAGCGGCTGCGGAGTTTTTGACGGAGCCGAGATACATGAGGCCGTTCTCACACTCTATTTTCTCCAGAAAAACGGAGCGGAGACAATCTGCATGGCTCCTGATATTGAGCAGCTTCATGTTGTTGACCACCTCAGGGGTGAGGTGGCTTCGGGAGAAAAAAGAAATGTTCTCACCGAGTCCGCGCGCATAGCCAGAGGCAACATAAAAAACCTTGCCGATGTTAAAGTAAGCGATTTTGACGCGCTTATTTTCCCCGGCGGGTTCGGAGCGGCAAAAAACCTGACTGATTTTGCTCTGAAAGGTTCTGACTGCGGCATTAACAGCGATGTGCTCCGCATAGTCCGCGAAACTGTTCTGGCTAAAAAGCCTCTGGGTGCGGTGTGCATTGCCCCGGTGGTAATTGCCAAAGCCCTTGCGGGAACAGGAATAAAAACATCCGTGACCATAGGAAACGATGCAGGCACGGCTCAGGCCGTGGAAGCGCTGGGAACAGCCCATGTGAACTGCCCTGTGAAGGACTTTGTGGCGGATGAAGATAATAAAATAGTGACCTCCCCGGCGTACATGCTGGGGCAGAGCATACCGGAAGTCGCCGAAGGGATAGAAAAAACGGTGAAAAAACTTCTGGCTATGATATAAAGGCCGCCGCTCAGCGGCAGGATATTTTTTTGAAAAAAGTGTGAAAAAACAGCGATTCCGGATATTCCGCAGCCTGCGGGGTATCCGGTTAATATTTTTAAGCACTTATAAAAAATATCTGCTGAACGGAGTATTGACACACAGGTATTTAGGGTATATAACGCTATGTACCAATGTATATAACGAGAGCTTGAGATGAAAATAAAAGGTGAACTCGGTTTTAACGCGGCAGATAATTTTTTTATCAGCGCAGGCAGAATAAACCTTCTTAAAGCTGTCGCCGAAACGGGATCAATCTCGCAGGCGGCAAAACACGTCGGACTCAGCTATAAAGCTGCCTGGGATGCCATACAGGTTATGAATGAAGTGAGCGAGAGCCCGCTTGTTATTAAAAAAACAGGCGGTACAGGCGGAGGCGGCGCTGAGCTCAGCCCCTACGCAGTGAAATTGGTCACCTCATATGACCTCGTAAACGGCAAGCTTGGCACTATTATGTCTGAGATACAGGAGAGCATCCACGATCTGGATGAGCTTATGGCAGCACTTCGGAGGCTAAGCGTGAAAACAAGTGTAAGAAACCAGTATTTCGGCAAGGTTAAAGAGATTTATCTCGGTCAGGTAAATGCCGAGGTTATTCTTGAGATCAAAGGCGGCGATGAAATAGCCGCAACAATTACAAAATCAAGCGTGGAAAGACTTGGGCTTAAGGTCGGAGGCGAGGCTTTCGCCATGATAAAAGCTTCCTCAGTTATAATCGCTGACCCTGCCGTTAAGGATAAGCTCAGTGTGAGAAACTTCCTTACCGGCACAGTCGGGGAACTGGATGCCGGAGAGGTAAACGCCTTTGTAACAATAAAACTTGAAGGCGGAAGTGAGCTGACGGGTGTAATCACCAAAGAATCACTCGCCTCGCTCGGCATTAAAAAGGGCAGCAAAATATCAGGAGCGTTCAAGGCTTCTTCTGTCATTATAGGCGTAAACGACTAATCCCTTTAAAAAATTATAACAGAATGCTGTGCCGTTTAATTACGGACAATATTCTGCTGTCCGGAGGCGGGGCATGCTGGAAATTAACGTAAAGAAGCAGCTTGGGCAGACATTTATAGATGTTAATATCAGTATTCCGCGGACAGGAATCACTGTTTTCTACGGTCATTCCGGTGCGGGGAAAACCAGCCTCATCAATATGATTTCGGGTCTTCTCACTCCGGACAGCGGGCATATATCCGTAAACGGCAAAACCTTCTTTGATTCCGGCGAAAAGCTGAATCTGCTCCCTGAAAGGCGCAGATGCGGCTGCATCTTTCAGGATAAGCGCCTGTTTCCTTACCTTTCGGTTAAGAAAAACCTTCTCTTTGCCAGCAGAAAAGGCGAATCCTCCCTTGGGTTTGAGGAAACTGTGAGGCTTCTGGGCATAGGACATCTGCTTAAGCGAAAGCCTGTTTTTCTCTCCGGCGGTGAGGCGCAGAGGGTCGCCATAGGCCGTGCGCTGCTTTCAAATCCGGAAATTATGCTTATGGACGAGCCTATGAGTTCTCTGGATTCTGAGAGAAAAGAGGAGCTTATTCCATTCATCGGCAGACTGCCTGCGGCAAGCGGCATCCCTGTTATTCTTGTGACTCACTCATACGATGAAATGATACGCCTTGCTGATTATGTTGTGGTGCTCAAAGGCGGCAAAGCTGTTTCATGCGGCACTGTAAACGAAATTTTCCATAAACCGGAAAAAGAAGTATGCCCTTACTGCTCCGCCCAGTTCACCAAAAAGTTTGTCACCCCCAACAGGCGGCTGAGGGTGTCTTAGAGCAAATGCTGTTCCTCGTCATGCTGAACAGAGTGAAGCATCTCAAATGCTTGCGCCGTGAGTGTTTTTACTGTGTTTGCAATGAGGCGGGGAGTGTTCATTATAATATTCAGGAGGTTATTGATGCTTAAGAAACTTATAGTAATCACAGTTGTTTTCGTTATGGCCGCAGGGGCTTTTGCCGCGGATGAAGTAACAGTGGCAGCAGGTGCGGGTTACAGAAAGCTTGTGACCGAAATGGCAGCATACTGCGAAAAAAAGGAAGGCATAAAAGTGAATATGTCCTTCGGCAACCTCGGTCAGGTTATTGCGCAGGTTAAGGCAAGCGGGCTGATTCCTGTTGTTGTGGGTGATAAAAACTTTTTCACAAAAGCAAAGCTTGATATAAGCGATTTTCAGCCCATAGGCAAAGGCAAGCTTGTCCTTGCATGGAGAAAAGGTATTGAGATTGCTTCCGCTGATGAAATAACCGCAGACAAAATAAAGCGTCTGGCCATTCCCAATACCGAAAACGCCATATACGGCATAGCCGGAACTCAGTATCTGGCAAGTTCAGGTCTTGCTGTCAAGGTTAAGGAGAAGCTGGTTGTTGTTGCCACTGTTCCGCAGGTTAACTCATACATCGCAGCCGGAGAGGTGGACGCGGGGTTCTCAAACCTCACGGACACTATGGGTATAGCTGATAAAATCGGCGGTTATATAGAGATAAACGAAGGCTACGCAGAGATCCCCATAGTTGCTGCTTTTCTTAAAGAGAGCGAGGGCAGCGCCGCCGCGCTCAGACTGAAAAGCTGTTTCGCCGATGCCGAGTCTGCTAAAATAGCCAAAAAACACGGATTATGATCGATATACTGAATGACGAAAACATAGTTTTCAGTATTCTGCTTACCGCAAGAACATGCCTTGCCGTGCTGGTGCTCCACTGCGCGGCGGGGCTTATGCTCGGCTACTATCTTGGTAAAAGAAAAGGGATATTTGCCGGGTTTGTTGATTTTCTGGTGACTCTTCCTCTTGTGTTTCCCCCGGTAGGTACGGGTTTTATACTGCTCTATCTTTTAGGCCGCAACGGACTCATAGCCTCACTTACGGGCGGCGCCGTCACACCTGACATTATATTTACCGAAAAAGGGGTAATCACAGCCGCATTTATAGCAGGTCTGCCCCTTGTGGTGAAGCCTGTTCAGTCCGCAATTGAGCGGGAGGTGCTGAAACTCGCCGAAGCCGCCAGAACTCTGGGGAAAACAGAGTTTCAGACTTTTTTTCTTGTGGTGGTCCCCTCCGTAAGGCGCAGCCTCGGTGCGGGGCTCATCCTTGCAGCGGGGAGAAGTCTGGGCGAAGTAGGCATAACCCTGATGGTTGGCGGCAACATCATAGGCAAAACCAACACTGTTTCCCTTGAAATATATAACTCCGTGATGGATGCCGACTTTACCGGAGCGGCTTTTCTCTGTATACTTCTGGGAAGCATATCTCTGGCGGTGTTTTTCTCGCTGAAAAAGCTCTCCGCCCTTTAGAGACCGTGCCTGAAGGAGGCGTGTTTTGATTATTTACGACTATCTTATTGAAAGAATACTGACAGAAGACGTGCCCTACGGGGATATAACAACCGAAGCCATGGGCATTTCACGCATAAAAGGCATAATGGAGTTCAGGGCACGGTTTGACTGTGTTCTGGGCGGTGTGGCGGAGGCCTGCGACGTGCTCAGAAAAGCCGGGGCGGAGCCGGAAGTGCTTTTTCCCAGCGGAAGCAGGGTAAAGGCCGGAACATTGTTTATGATAGCCGCCGGGACAGCCGGGCAGCTTCATACAGGCTGGAAGGTGTCTCAGAATATAATGGAATATGCCTCCGGCATAGCCACCCGGACAAGGGAAGTTGTGGACAGTGCGAAAAGAGGGAACCCCGCAGTTGTTGTTGCCTGTACCCGCAAAAGCCTCCCCGGAGCGAAGACAATCTGCATGAACGCAGTTGAGGCAGGGGGGGCTGTTCCGCACAGGCTTGGTCTTTCCGAAACTTTCCTGCTGTTTGAGAACCACACCGTTTTTTTCAAATCCGAAGCTGAGGCTTATGCCGCCTTTGAAAAAGCATGCGCACACCTGCCCGAAAAAAAGCCTGCCGTGGAGGCGGATTCCCTTGATGCGGCACTCAGAGCCGCCAGAGCCGGAGCGGGCAACATTCAGTTTGATAAAGTTAAACCTGAAACCCTCGGTGAATGGGTGAAGCTGATAAAGGCCGAATACCCCGGTATAGTCATAGCCGCCGCAGGGGGGGTAAATGCCTCAAACGCTGAGGAATATGCCCGCACAGGGATAGATGTTGCGGTGACCTCGTCTGTTTACTGGGGGAAACCAGCCGATATTGAAGTGGTTATGCGCCCTGCGGAACAGCTTTGAACTTTGTGCTTATATAATTTTCCTAACAATTGACCCGCTTGAAAAATATCCCCGCTTCATGTATGGTTAAATGTGGCGTGTGTTTAAAACATATGCCGCAAACTACGGGTGATTTATGAAAATTCTGCTTACCAATGATGACGGAATCTACTCTGACGGCATATATCAGCTTTACCTTGCCTTGTCTGAGTTTGCGGATGTCACCGTTGTTGCTCCGCTGACAGAACAGTCCGCCGTGGGGCATGCCATTACAATTTACGATCCCCTCCGCACGGAGGAGTTCTACAGATACGGCAAATTTTTCGGCACTGCGGTGAAGGGAACCCCTGCCGACTGTGTGAAAATAGCTCTCTCAAACATCGTTGCGGAAAAGCCGGATCTTGTTGTTTCCGGAATTAATCACGGTGCGAATGTCGCCACAAACGTAATTTATTCCGGCACTGTTTCCGCCGCTACCGAAGGGGCTATGCTGGGCATAAAGTCCATAGCGGTCAGCCTCGCCTCCAAAAGATGCCGCAACTTTGAACCTGCGGCCAAGGTCGGCGCATTTTTCGCCAGAAAGCTTTACCATATGGACACTGACAACGGGATGCTTCTGAATATAAATGTTCCTCCTCTTGAATACGAGGAGCTTAAAGGGTGGAGATACGCTGTTCAGGGCAACACCAAGTTTCTGGACAGCTTTGCCGTGAGGGAAGACCCGAAAGGGAACAAATACTTCTGGCTCACCGGAGAGGAATACAAGAGGGACGACCGTGATAATTCTGACGACTATGTGGTTTCTCAGGGGTATGTCAGCGTTACGCCTCTTATGTTTGATATGACACATCACGGGCTTTATAACAAATTAAGATCAACGGAGGACGGCGGTGAAATTAACTAGACTTTTTATGGTTCTTATCGTGGCTGTTTCGCTTTTCAGCGGTATAGTGGGATGCGAGGGCGGATGCTCTGACGCTACTTCGCCCGAAAAGAAAACCGAAAGCGAATAATGAAAAAATTTGTTGCCTCCTGTCTGCTTTTTGTTTTGACCGCTGTTCCGGCTTTTGCCGATGTGCTCATCCCTGAATTTGCGTTCACGGGGGAGGATATTTCCAAGTTCAGCGTGGCGCCTTCCTACATGGACGTTTCACTTTCGTTCAATGTTGCCTCCGGCTTTGATACCTACATCAGGCAGGAAAGCTTCCGGCTGGAAAACACTCAGGAAAAAGAGTACTCATCCGCCGAACCGGGCGGGATGTACTCCGGCAGCTTCGGCACAAGCCTTTCTTCCGTTTTTGTGGGGGAAAGGGCCTACCGCAACAACATAGTGAAAAACTTCATCCGAAAGGAATATATTCAGGTTATTGAATCATACGGGAAATACAGACAGAGGCTTGCAGGAACACCTTATATTCAGGAATGTTCGCTCCTTTACGGTCTTTCCCTTATGGAAACGGGCAATCTCTCAGGCGGTGCGGATGCGCTTAAAACCGTTATCAAATCCGGCGGTGCTGCGGGTGATATAGCCACAGACAGCCTTTTCTCATATTACTTCAACACAAAGAACTACCCTGCCGTCATAACCGCAGGCAGGGAACAGCCGAAGTTTACCGAATATTCACTTTATACATACCTCTACTCCCTCATGCAGAGGAAGGACTACGCTCAGATAGAGAAGACCGCTGCGGAGCAGAAGGAGCTTTTTGACAAGTTCCCTTATATGTATGATTTCGCTGTGGTGGCGGACTACCTTCTCGGCAAACCGGAAGAGGTGGCAAAGCTTGCCGGCAAAGCAACAGCGAACACAGCACCCATGATAGCCGACACCCTTCTTTCACGGGGAGACAGAGCCGGGGCTGAAAAGCTGATTAATGCCATGCCTGAGGGTGAGGCAAAAAATGTTCTGAACGCGAAGCTTGCTGTTCTCGGCAGGAATGTCAACAGAGCGGCTGAGCTTACCGGAAAGCTTAAGGCGGATGAAAACAGGCTGAACGTTTTCTTCTTCTACGTCAGGCAGATGTTCCCTGCGCTTGATCCCGCCTTCGGCGACCGCATAAACTTTGATAAGAAAATCAATAAGGACTATATAAACTACTATAACGGCCTTGCGGCAATGGCGGGGAAAGACTATCCGCAGGCGGTGCGCCGTCTGGACAGCATAATATTCAGCCGCGAACTGATGGAGAGTGCATATTTCTACCGCGGTATAGCATATTTCCGCACGGATATTTCAAAAACCGAGTTTCTCCTCCTGAAATACATAGATTCCAGCGAAGAGGACGAAAAGGTTAAAATAGCCCGTTATGTTCTGGGGCAGATTTACTACCTCCGGGGCAGAACAGCGGATGCGCTGATGCTGGTGGAGGACTGCTTCACAGATGACTGCAAGCTGCTTAAGGCTGAAATAGCCATCGGCGGGCAGAAATATGAGGCTGCGGAAGGACTTCTCGGCAATCTTCAGGGAGAAAAAGCCTCCAAACTGCGCGCTGCGATTCTTTACAATAAAAAAGACTTCAAGGGCGCTCTGGCCGAACTGAAAAAGGTTCCCCACACTGAAAAAGAGACTGATTACCTCCTCATGCTCACGTATCTCAAGCTGGATCAGCATGACGAGGCAGTGAAAATATACAGAAAACATTTTGCAGACATGCAGTTTTTCGACACTCTGACGGAGAGTCTGTTCCTCGCAGGTGACTACAGGCGTGTGCTTGATCTGCTGAACTCCACGGACAATGAGCCGAAAAACCTTCTGCTGAAGGCTAAGGTTTACACCTCGATGAAGCGTTATGACGATGCGGAGCCTATTTACCGCACGCTAATCGCCAAAAATTACGCTATATTCGACTCGGTTTACGGTCTGCTTTCCGGCTATGCGGCAAGGAATATGAAGACTGAGTTCCTGAAAACCGGAGAGATGTCACTCACCGGACTGGGCAGGTTTGAGAGAAAGGATTTCCTGCTCATTCAGGCAGCCAGACTGGCCATTGATCTCAAGGAGATTGATCTGGCAACCAAGATGGTTAACCGCTTTTTCGGCGAGTTTCCCGATTCCCAGTATGTGCGCGAGGGGTATCTTCTGCGCGGAAGGCTGTTCAAAAATACAGGCAGGCTTGAACAGTGTATAGCTGATGCGGACAGGCTTATGGCTATCGGCGGCTCAAAAGAGGATGCCCTTTTCCTAAAAGCTGACTGCACGGAAGCCAAAGATTCTGCTGCGGCTGTTAAAATATATCTCCAGCTTACTGAATCCGAAAGGTTCAGGGAGCTTGCCAACAGCAAGATTGCCGAGGTTTCCAGAAACCCTGCGGAAGTTCTGAAATCCGCTGAATATTTTAAGGACAAGGATTCGGAGCTTTACTATACGGGTATGGACAGATACCTCTCACTCCTTGACGGGGCGGAGCTTGTTAAAAACGAGCAGACGGTTAAGGATATGCTGGTAAGCAAGAATGTTTCCGTTATGCCGGGTGCGTATTTTCATCAGGGCAGAATACTTGAGGTTAAAAAACAGCCTGAACAGGCGGCAGCAGCATATATGAAGGGGTATTACCTCTTCCCCGAATCAAAATATGCGAAACAAAGTTTAAGAAAAACGGTCGATATATATAAGAAGCTCGGAAAAACTTCTGAGGCTCAGGTGCTGGAGAAGAAGCTCAGCGGGAAATAGGGAAATCCCCCTCTTTCCCCCTTTTTAAAAGGGGGAGGGTCGTTCAGGGCATTAATAGCTGAGCAGGTTTCCATGGAAGAGACTGCCGCGTCAGGCTCACGCCTTCCTCGCAGTGACGGTTAAGATGTCATTGCGAACTCTTTAAGAGTGAAGCAATCTCTCATGCGAGTGGGGGCAAGCTGTAGGATGTAGTTTTTTTCAAACTGTACAGTCTTGTGACCGTCTGCGGCGTAAGATAGTGTATAAGTGTGTAATATATTAAGGTATTTATATCGGTTCGGATAGCGGATGAGCGTGATAGGTTCCCATGGAAGGGAGCCCGCCGTGCGGAGCGAAGGACGGTTTATCCGTCCGCGAGCGTGTTTGAAAAAAACACAGGATGTAGTTTTTTCAAACTGTACAGTCTTGTGACCGTCTGCGGCGTAAGATAGTGTATAAATGTGTAATATATTTAAGGTATTTATATAATTGGAGGTCTATTGATGTTGGATTCATTCGTGCAGATTATGGAGAAGGGCGGAGTGCTTATGTATCCGATTCTGTTTCTGTCCATGATTTCCCTTGGAATATTCCTTGAGAGGCTTTATGCCCTCAGAAAAGAAAGATACATGCCGAAGCTTTTTCTGGATAAGCTTTTTGAGGCACTCAGCAAAAAAGATCTCGGAGCGGCAAGAACAATCAGCAGCGCTGATGCCAGTTCTGCTGCCAAAATCGCCTCTGATGTGCTGAACAACCTTGACCTGCCCATTTCCAGACTGATGGAAGCCACTGAGGAATCAGGCCGTTACGAAGCCCGCAGGCTTGAGAAATATCTCCCCACGCTCCAGACCATAGCCAGCGTTTCCCCTCTGCTCGGTCTTTTGGGTACGGTTCTCGGTATGATTAAGACATTCATCGTGATAAGCTCTCAGGGTGTGGGCGATGCTCAGGCTCTCGCCGGGGGTATATCCGAGGCGCTGCTTACCACTGCGGCAGGTCTCAGTGTGGCTATCCCCACCATGATATTTTACTACATAGTGCGCCACAGGTCTGACAGGGTGAGCCTTGAGCTTGAACAGGCCACCAGTAAAATGATTAACCTTATCTTCAAAGAGGGCGGACAGTGAAATTTTCCAGAGACGACCGCAAACAGAGCCTTGATATAAACATTACGCCTCTGATAGACGTGGTCTTCCTTCTGCTTATTTTCTTCATGGTATCAACATCATTCATAGTTTCGAGCTCCATTGATGTTGATTTGCCCAAGGCGAAGGGTGACCCGGTGGAGGTTAAGAAAAATATCCGTATTTCCATAAACAGCGAAGGCGGAATCCATGTTAACGGCGTTCTTTACGCTGATGACAAGGTGGCGGGAATACTGGACAGCCTTAAGAATGAAAGCCCTGAGGCGACGGTTGTTATAGAAGCCGATAAGGCGGCAACCCACGGAAAGGTGGTTTTTGTTATGGACGCTGCCAGAAAAACCGGCTTTGCAAAGTTCGCAATAGCAGTTGACGAGGAGTAGTCTTGGCACGGCTTTTTCCGTTTGTTCTGATCTCTGTTCTGGCGCATATAGCCGCTTTGGGCTTTCTGCCGGAATTTAAGGTCGATTTTTCGAGCAGATCCGAACCCATAGCGGTGGAGATAATTCCTCCGAGGCCTAAGATTCTGCCCAAACCGCCCGTAAAGGTTACCGGTGTGCCGGAACGGCCTGCGGAAAACCCTTTCAGAAATGTTGAACCCACAATAACCATGCCGGAGCTTGATATTCCGAAGGTTGATGTTGATACAAATTACGAGGTCGAAATTCCTGACCTTAAGGTAAGCCGTGTCACCACCGATTCTGAAGTCAGAGTGGATAAAAGGCTCCTCTCAGAGATTCAGTCCACCCGTGAGACCGTGGAAAAGGAAGTCAGGGCAGGGCAGGGCGAAAAGTCCACCACTGAGGCGAAGGAATACGCGGACAGCAGCTTCTTTGTGCTGGAAAATATAAGCAACAACAGACGCCGCATAACCCATGTGCCGCCTAAGCCCACATTTTCTCTGTCTAACGACACAAAGGTGAACGTGCGTTTCAAGATAGACAAACAGGGAACCACATACGGAATAGTCCTCATAACCAGAAGCGATTCAAACATAGAGAAGCTGGCTGTTGAATTTGTGGAAAGGCTCAAGTTCAACTCAGTTACATACGCAACCAACGACTCCGCTGAAATAACTCTCTACTTCAAGGTTAGATAATGAATTCTCTTACTGAAAAAATACGCGCCCGCATTGCCGATAAAGGTATGATAACTTTTGCTGAATTTATGAATATGGCTCTGTACGAGCCGGAGCAGGGCTACTATCAGAAAAAGAACCCCTTCGGTCATCAGGGGAGCTTTTACACCTCCGTAAACGCTTCCGCATCCTTCGGCAGAACCCTTGCCAATGCTTTTGCTGATACGGCGGAAAGACTTTCTCTGCCCGCCTGTTTCTGTGAAATGGGTGCGGGAAGCGGCATGCTGGCTAATGATATTCTCACGCATCTTAAAACTTCCAAACCTGAATTTTATGCAGGGCTCAGCTACACCATCATAGAGAAAAGCGGCTATCTCATTGACTGTCAGCGTGAACTGCTTAAAGAGCATGAAGGAAAAGTAAGCTGGAAAAGCTTTGAGGAGTTCGGCGGATTTCAGGGTATTTTCTTCTCAAACGAACTGGTGGACGCTTTTCCGGTGCACAGGGTCATCAGGCTGGGGGAAGATGTTAAGGAACTCTATGTAATTGAGCATGAGGGCGGGCTGACATTTTATCCTGACAGGCTTTCCACCCCGAAGATACAGGAATATCTCGACAGGATAAACCTCAGAATAACGGACGGGCAGATAGTCGATCTCAATCTGGACATGATAGGCTGGGTTCAGGCTCTGGCCTCGAAGATAGAAAAAGGCATGGTTTTCACCGTGGACTACGGCTACCCGGCAGAAAATATATTCGCCTCCTACCGCAGGGACGGAACTGTTACCTGCTACTTTAAACATTCCCAGAACAATGACTTTTTCGAGAGAATAGGTGATCAGGATATAACCGCCTTTGTGGATTTCACTTCATTGCAGAGCTATGGCAGGGATGCGGGGCTGGAGCCGGTTTCACTTACACCGCAGTGGCTGTTTCTTGTGCAGTCGGGCATTCTGAGCGAAATAGAAAATGCGGAAACAGACCTCCAGAAGGCATCGGTTAAGGCGCTTATAATGCCGGAGGGTGGCTTCGGGACAAACTTTTTTGTTCTGGCGCAAAGGAGGAATGTTGAGATACCGGACGACTTCCCGTACCGCAAGGGGGCCAAGGAAACCCTTGATATTCTGGCGAAAATGAACGGATTCTGAAAAACCTGAGAGGCAGTAACTGTTGAGGGAGAACCGGGATTTTCTTTAGATGATCTAATGTATTTATGTTTTATTCATATTTTTTTCTGCTATTCTGAGTTTATCAGTTAAAATTTATCTTACGGACAGACACAATGGAAATGAGAAAATACGTAACACTGCGTATAACTTTATTATGCGTTCTGCTCACTGCCGCAATGACGGCTGTTATCGGCATGAAATCGATTTCCGATAAAAAGAGGGATATAGGGGAAACTCTTGCGGAAACAGCGTATCTTACATCGGATAAGCTGGATCGTTACATGTGGTCACGCTACAGCGAAATAAAAACCTTCTCAAGGATAGAGGCTGTGGCAGAAACGGAAAATTATACCTCAATCAGAAAAACCATTGAAAATCTTCAGAAGAATATTCCTTCATTTTCATGGATAGGTTTTACCGATACTGCCGGTACAGTGAAGGCCAGTACGGGCGGGATTCTCGAAGGAATAGACATATCAAAACGTCCTGTATTCACTGAGGGGATTAAGGGTGAGTTTGTAGGGGATGTACATGATGCTGTTCTGCTTGCCAAGCTCCTCCCAAATCCCAGCGGAGAACCTATGAAGTTTGTGGATGTAAGCTTCGCTGTTGAGGATGCATCTGGAAGCAGGAAAGGTGTTCTTGCTGCGCATCTCAGCTGGGAGTGGGTCAATGATATAAAGAATAAGATTCTGGAACCTGTGAATAAACGGAAAAATATTTCCGTATACATAATCAGTCAGGATAATACCGTGCTTCTGGGGCCGAAAGAGGAGATCGGAATGACGATTGCACTCGACAGCCTGAAGTATGCCCGGAACAATGACTCCGGCTGGCGGGTAGAGGACTGGGGGGATGGCAGCAAATATCTTACAGGCTACTCATTCAGCAACGGTTACGGGGATTACAAAGGGCTCGGCTGGACTGTCCTCATCAGACAGCCGCTTAATGTGGCTTATCAGCCTGTTCAGCAGTTGCAGGTTTTTATAATATCCACCGGAGTTCTTTTCACTCTTATATTTTCTGCTGCCGGGTGGGTTTTTGCGGGTGCAGTATCAAGTCCTATTGTCTCTGTTGCGAAGGCTGCGGATAAACTGAGGTTCGGCAAGATTGCCCCTATCCCTGTCTACAAAGGGATAAAAGAGATTGAGGTTCTTTCGGATTCAATAAATGATCTCATTCTCAGCCTTTCCAGCACCGAGTCCGAGCTGAACAACATGCGCAGTATTGCTTTGGCTGATAAACTCACCGGACTGCCCAACCGGGCGGCACTGGAGAGATATTTGGAGAAAAATACCGCTCTGGCAGCCAGACAGGGGTTTGCTCTTGAATTTATGTACATAGATCTGGACGGTTTTAAACCGATAAACGATACCTACGGTCACGCAGCCGGGGATGAGGTGCTGAAAGAGGTGGGCAGAAGGCTTACTGCGTCAGTCCGCAAAGAGGAGATAGCAGCCAGAATAGGCGGGGACGAGTTTGCCGCCGTTCTCTTTGCCAGTGATTTGACTACCGGGGAAAATGTCGCAGCAAGAATAATAGAGTCTGTCTCAATGCCTGTTGATATAGACGGGAAATCAGTCAGAGTCGGGTGCAGCATAGGCATCTCTCTCTGGGAAAGCGGAAACTGCACAGCCGAGGTATTTGAAAAGGCTGATAAAGCGCTTTACATATCAAAAAAGAACGGAAAAAACAGATATACAAGAAATTAGGGAAAACAGCACAGCCGCCCTCAGGGGCGGCCATGCAATATTATTTCAGATAAGCTTCTGTACGAGGAAAAACAGCAGATAAAACAGCAGGAAGAAGCATATCACAAAGGCGGATATGCCTATTGACCAGTATTCAATCAGACCTTCCACATAACCATCCTCAGATTTTGCCATTTTCTCCCTGAGCCCCTTGAACCTGTTGTCGGGAACCATTATAAGCAGGAGCCCCACGGGGTTTCTGGTGAGCATCCCCAGCGTTTTCGGTATATAGCCGAAGAAGAGAGCCTTGCCGAAATCCATAAACCTGATCAGTATATTGTCCACAAGCCATACGAAAAGCTTGTAGCCTTTTCTGTAGAAAAAGTCGAAATCGAGATTGACTGACTTTATCTCCGCAGGGTAAAGCCCGCTTCTCAGCAGCAGCGTGAACGCCAGTATGGAGAACAGCAGAAGCTGAAGCTGGAAGATGGTGTGGTCTGCCGTATATGCGTTGTATGTGACTTCATATGGGAGTATCTGAAACAGATAGCCCGGAAAAATGCCGAGGAAGATGTTCAGGAACGCCAGAAAGCCCATGCCCATGAGCATATTGAGCGGCGCTTCCTTCGGTTTCAGACCGCTGTCATGCCCGAAGAAGGCAAAGAACGGAATCTTGATCCCTGAGTGGTCAAGAACGCCCGCAGAGGCAAACAGGAGCACAAGCCAGATTACCATGAAGCCTTCCGTCGCAACGGATGACAGGATCATGGATTTTGTTACGAATGCCGAAAACAGAGGAAAGGCTGAGATCGTCATCGAACCGACTATGGTGAAAACCGTGGTGAACGGCATGTATTTGTAAAGCCCGCCGAGCTCTGTTGCCTTTATTTTGCCTGTCTGGTGGAGAACAGCGCCCATGCCCATGAACAGCAGGGATTTGAACATTATATGTACAAAAGCCTGCCCCACAGCGGCGTTTATCGCCATTTCGCTCCCCACGCCTATACCCACAACCATGAAGCCGAGCTGGTTGATAAGGCTGTATGAGAGAACCTTGCGCAGGTCATTCTCAAGCACAGCGTAGAATATGGGGAAGGCGGTCATCACCGCTCCGGTGACTATGAGCACCTCTTCGCCGGAGAAGCCTCTGGTGAGGGTGTAGATAGCTGTTTTTGTGGTGAACACGCTGAGCATTACAGTGCCGAGGAAGCTTGCCTTGGGGTATGAATCCACAAGCCATGTGTGGACGAACGGCCACGCGGCGTTCACGCCGAAGCCTATCATTATCAGCCCTGTGGCAAGGTCTGTCCAGCCCATGTGTACGAAGGCGGCATTGCCCGTGGTTATGATATAGATCACAATGCCGATGAGCAGTGCAAGTCCGCCCACAAGGTGGAATATGAAGTAGCGGAAGCCCGCTCCCACAGCCTCCTGAGAGTCCTTGCGCCAGATTATGAAGGTGGAGGCGACTGTCATTATCTCCCAGAAAATGTAGAGAGTTATAAGGTCATAGGCGAAAACCGCACCCAGACCGCCGCCCGCGTATATGAGGCCGATTATGAACTCTTTATTGCTTTTCACATGTATTCCGTAAACCAGAACGGCAATGGAAACTATGTGGAAGGCATATCCGAAAACGAGAGAGAGCTTGTCCACCCTGAAAAGGGCGAGTTCATGCCCCAGAAACTCGTACTGGAGGTAAACCCCGTGGGGGATCATGGCGAGGTTGATAAGGCTCAGCACCGGAACGGCAATAAGCAGTGCATTGCGCAGATTGCCTTTGAGGAAGCCCGCAATGACTCCGCCGAGCATGAAAAACATAAAAGGAGGAATGAGAAGACCGCTACTCATAGTAGTTCTCCTTTCTCATGATCAGCGGGCGGATAACATACTTGGCAAAAAGCACCAGCCCGACGTAGGAAATGAAACCGTAAACGGCGTAAAAGCCTGTTTTTTCCTCAAAGAAGAAATAGGCATGCTTGTGGACGAATATATCCGCAAAAAAGATAACAGCGCACAGAACATAGAGAATAATCAGAATTATCTTTATGTTCCGGGGGTTATCGAAAATATATTTCTTTTCGGTATCCTTCATGATTAATCCGCCCCCTAGTGAGATAAAAATATATAAGCGAGGTACAGAACAGCCGCTGCAAGCACAGCGCCGAAAACAGGCTTATAGCCCGGTACCGCATCGTGTTTAAGCTCTTCGAGTTCCTTGTCATGTTTTGCAGCCATAATGCCCTCCTACTTTGTAAAAAGTCCGCTGACTATTATGTCAGTGAAGCCGGTGAGAACCTGCGGGAAGAAGAACAGAAGCACCGCTGCGCCCGCTGTTATGCACATGGGAATGAGCATGGCAAGGGGGGCTTCGGTGACTTTGTCGTCCATACCCGCATCCAGAGGCTTCATGTACGCTGTGTAGATAATAGGCAGGAAGTACAGCGCATTGAGGAATGAGCTCACAGCGAATACCACAGCCACGGGGAGCATCCCCGCTTCCACAGCGCCTGAAACAAAGTAATACTTGCTTATGAAGCCTGAGAGGGGCGGTATGCCTATGAGGCTCAGTGCGCCTATGGTGAACACCGCCATGGAGACAGGCATTTTTTTGGCTATGCCGCTTATCTGGCTGATGTACTTCTTATGCAGAGCCACATAAACCGCACCCGCCCAAAAGAAGAGGCTTATCTTCGAGAAGGCGTGGATGGTTATGTGGATTATGCTTGCTTTAATGCCTGACGGGGAAAGCAGAGCCGCCCCCACGACAATGTATGAAAGCTGGCTTATGGTGGAGTAGGCGAGCCTTGCCTTGATATTGTCCTGCCTCATGGCTATCAGGGATGAAACCACAATGGTGACGCACGCGAAAGATGCGAGGAATGCTCCCGCGCCTATCTCCCTGAGGAGGTCAACACCGAAGACATAAAGAATAACCCTCAGCACCACAAAAACACCCATCTTCACCACCGCAACAGCATGCAGAAGCGAGCTGACCGGTGTGGGCGCCACCATGGCGTTGGGCAGCCATGAGTGGAAGGGCATTATCCCTGCCTTTGCTATGCCCGCGATGTAGAAGGCGAATATGACACCGAAGAAGAGGCTGTGTATTCCGCCTGTGTCACCGAAAACGCCGCCTAACCTGAAATCCATGGTTCCGGCTGTGAAGTAGGTGAACACTATAGCGGGAAGAAGGAACGCTATTGAGGTTCCCAGAAGGTATACAAGGTAAATCCTTGCCCCTTTGAATGCCTCCTCGTTCTCTTCGTGTGCGATAAGCGGATATGTGAAGAGCGTAAGCGCTTCATAAAATATGTACATAGTGAACAGGTTCGCCGCGAAGGCAGCGCCTATTGTCACGGAGAGCGAGCCCGCGAAGCAGATGAAGTATCTGGTCTGCGCATGCTCATTAAGCGCCCTGACATAGCCTATGGAGTAGAATGAGGTGAGAATCCACAGGAAAGATGCCGTAAGGGCGAAGAAAAGCCCCAGACTGTCCACCTTGAAGGCAATATCAATGCCCGGATAGGCGGTGACAAGCTTGAAATATATCTCCTTTCCGCCGAGAACCGCCGGAACCATACTGAGAACAATGACGAACTTGGCGACAGCGGCTATTATAGTCCAGCTTTCACGCAGGTTCGGGTTTCTGCGGGAGAGATAAATGGGGACTATGGCTACAAGGGAAACCAGCACAGCATAAAGAGGCATAGCGGAGTGTATCATTTCCATGCCACACCTCCGAGAACAGCCTCAGCAGCTTTGGCGGCCATCTCCACAGGGAAGGTGGCGAAAATGCCGAAATATATGCAGAGAAAGGCGACAAAAGCCATGGGGATAACCATGCCCATCGGTTCGCTGAGCTTTCTTTCCGCGGAGTGAGCATCAGTATGAACATCACACTCATGACCGCCTTTAAAGTACATTACAAATATTACCTTGCCGAAGTAGATTGCCGTAAGCAGGGAACTGAGGAGCACAACACCGATTGCGTACCAGTGGCCTGAGGCTATTGCACCCATTATCAGATACCATTTACTGACGAAGCCCACCGTGAGCGGCACGCCGATTATTGAAAAGGAGAAGACGGTAAACGCCGCAGCCATAAAGGGCATTCTCCTGCCCAGTCCCGCAAAGTCGCATATCCTCTCTGTGCCTATGTTGAACACTATAAGACCCACAACAAAGAACAGACCGCCCTTCATAAGAGCGTGGCTGAATATATGCACCATGCCGCCTGTGAGCGCTTCTGTATTGACCATAGCAGCAGCCAGAAGGATGTAGCCTATCTGCCCCACGCTGGAGTAAGCGAGCATTTTCTTTATGTTTGTCTGCGCTATGGCTATCACAGAACCTGCGATTATTGAGAGCGAAGCGAAGAAGATGATTATACTTGTCATGGGTATTGAGCCGAGGCTGAACTCAATGTCAAACACTGAGTACATAAGCCTTATGAGCACATAAGCCCCGACTTTGGTGGATGTTGCTGCCATGGCGGCGCTCACCGCTGAGGGTGAGTAGGTGTAAGCGTCAGGCAGCCAAAGGTGAAGGGGGAAAACCGCCATTTTCACAAACAGTCCCACCAGAATGAATGCATAGGCCGCAAGTACAACGCTTGAACCGTGCAGAGGCTTGACCCTTTCAGCCAGATCCGCCATGTTCAGTGTGCCGGTCACCATGTAAAGGTAGCCGATGCCGAGAACGATGAACGTAGCGGCTATTGTGCCTATGACCAGATAGTTGAAGCTTGCCATGGGAGCATATCTTTTGCTGCTGACGGCTATGAGGGCATAGCCAGAGAGGGATGTTATCTCAAGGAAAACATAAACGTTGAAAAGGTCGCCCGTGACCGTGATGCCCATCATACCAACAACAAAGAGGATGAACACAGAGTAGAAAGCGGGGTGCTTCTCCTCCGGTATTTCCTTTTCCACAAGCTCTTTCCCGAAGAGGAGCGAGACGAGGGATATGAACGATATGACAGCCAGAACAAACGCATTCAGCATGTCTATTCTGTATTCTATGCCGATGGGGGGAGCCCAGTTGCCCATGAAATATGAGATGGGACCTGTGGCGCTCACCTTGGCAAGCAGCGACATTATCATGCCGAATGAGGCTGTTATAACAGCGACAGTCACGTACCAGCATATTTTTCTGCTGTACATACCCAGAAGAGGGATCACAGGAACAAATATCAAAGGAAGAGCAACAAGAAAAGCGGGAAAGTTAGCTGATAAGTTCATCGGCCTGCACTCCCGCCGGAGCTTCCGGCTTCTATCTCTCTTATTTTATCGTCTTCTATCGTTCCGTAGGCCTGATAGATCTTGATTATAAGAGCTATCGCCACCGCAGTTGTGCTCACTGAAACCACTATCGCCGTGAGTATCAGAACATGGGGAAGCGGGTTGTCATACCTGATTGCCCCCTCCCATATAATGGGCGCTGTGCCGTCTTTAACCTTAGCCATTGAGATGTAGAAAAGGAAAACGGATGTCTGGAATATGCTTAAACCTATGATTTTCTTCATAAGGTTCTGCTTGGCGATAACGGCGTAAAAGCCTATCATCATCAGGCAGACGCATATAAGGTAATTGTATTTTGCGGCAATAAAATCAATCATCGTCCTTCCTCGCAATCTCAAAGAATATCGTAACCATTACCGAGGCAACCGCAAGACCGACACCCAGTTCAATCCCTATCATGCCGAGGTGGTTGCCCGCCTGGGCTGAGCCGAAGGGGAGTTTGCCGTATTCCAGAAACAGACCGCCGCAAAGTACGGTGATGAAACCTATTCCTGCGTATATCATCAGCCCCAGAGAGCATGTGATGTCACTTATTTTCTTTTTGAATTTTTCTCTGGCCTTTTCCTTGCCCACTGCAAGGGCTATGAGGATGAAGGCGGAAGCAAAGATAACGCCGGCCTGAAAGCCGCCGCCGGGGCTGATTTCGCCGTGCGCCTGAACATAAAAAGCGAACAGGAGGATAAAAGGAACCATACATCTGGCGACTGTGCGCAGAATTACATCATCTTTCATTTTTATCCCTCCTTCTCAAAAGCAGAATCACGGAGATGGCAGCAGTGAAAACCACTGATGTTTCTCCGAGGGTATCAAACCCCCTGTAGCTGGCGAGAATTGATGTTACGATGTTGACGGAGCCTGTGTCACTCTCTGAATTCTGTATATAGTACGGCGCCACATGATTATGAATCGGCGCTTCGGGGTTGTTGTAGTCGGGCATGTCCACCGTTGCGTAGAAGAGCATGGCTGCCGTGACCATAACAATGAACAGCGGCCCGTACTTGGCAAGGCCTGTTCTTTCTCTGGATGATTCAAAGCGGTTCATCCGTGTTAGCGCCCCTATCATGAAAACACCGGACACCCCCGCGCCGACAGCGGCCTCTGTGAAGGCGACGTCAACCGCGTTAAGCTCCGTCCACACAAGCGCTATGAAAAGGCTGTATGCGCCCAGATACATTATGGAGTTGAGTATGTCCTTAGCCTGAATTGCGGCTATGGCTATTATTACCAGAAAGAGAAGCAGCATAAGGTTAATCATTTCTCTTCCTCCATGGCTTAAGCCCTTCAACCCATGCGGCTTTTGCTATTGCATGCGCTGCTGTGGGGTTTGCGATGTAGATAAAAATTATTACGAACAGCATTTTGAGGCTCAGTATATTGAAGCCTTCATAAATGATCAGTCCGATGATAATCAGAGTCTGTCCGAGAGAATCCGCCTTGCTGCCAGCGTGCAGCCGGAGGTAAAAGCCGGGGAGCCTCAGTATCCCTATTGATGCCGTGATGACGAAAAAGCATCCGACAAAAATAAAAATACCGCTTAATATGAGTTTAATTTCCATGATTTCCCCCTAGTCCAGCCGGCCTCTCTCCATGAAGCGGAGGAGAGCTATGGTGACAATGAAGTTGATCAGTGCGTAGACAAGGGCGAGATCGGAGAAATGAGGTCTGCCGTAGATATATCCCAGAAGCAGGATAATGATGATGGCTTTCGTGCCGATCAGATTCGCCGCCAGAATTCTGTCAAAGACCGTAGGACCCTTAAGCATTCTGGCTCCGGAAATAAATACCGAAAGAAGGATGAGTACCGCTGCTGTTTCAAACATTTCCGCTCCCCTCAATTTTGAGCACCCTGCGTTCCATCTCTCTGCTTAAGAGACCGTCCGCATGCTCCGGCGTGAGTGCATGAACAACAAAAATGTTATCTTCCTTAATGTCCAGCGTGACAGTTCCCGGCGTTATTGTGATTGAGTTTGCCAGAATTGTCAGTCCCAGATCGGTCTTCAAGTCGGACTTGAATTCCACAATCTGCGGATCGATGGGCATCGAAGGGCTCAGTATTATTTTGACCACCTGAAGGTTGGCAACAATTGTCTCCTTCATAAGCCACGGAAGATAAAGGATAATATCCTTAACTATCCGGATGTGATCCTTCCTGAGCCTGCGCAGAAAGAAGTCATGGCTGAGATATGCGGCTGTCAGACTGAAAATCACCGCAAAAGCCACCAAAAGTCCGCTGAACTCTCCTGATAACATGAACCAGAAGATGAAAAGCACCAGAAATGTGAATATGAATGTCATCCCCGCTCCTTAAAACAAAACAGGTTTATAGTATCAGTTTTGAAGATGTAGTCAATATTTTTCGGAAAAACCGTATACAGGGTTTTATTTTTTAAGATATTGTAAACAATGCAAATAGTCAGTATTACCGAAAAGAAGGCAGCCTGCGCTATAGGGTTTATGTATGAGACATATCTTAAAAAACTATAACTGATACCGCTTAATGTATTTTGTATACAGTATACCACTGATTTGCGGAGTTTAGGGTTATTTAAACAAAAATTTTTAAAATTTTTATGTTGCAGTATCGGCATATCCGGCATATAGATTTACTAAGTTAGATATTTCTAAGTAGGTGAACTATGATTGAAAAACTTATTCTCTTTGCCATACTGGCCTGCGCAGTGTACTTCCTTTACCACAAATTTTTTAAAAGCAAAGGCTGCGGCTGCGGCGACGGTAAAAGCTGCTGCGGCGGCGGCAAGCACGAAAGTTAGGCATACACCGTGGACATATTTTCTCTTTGAGGTATATTATAACTTACCCAAGGAGATAGCCTTATGCCCGAACATATAAGCATAGCTCTCAGAGGCGAGAAGGTTCTGGGTCTCAGAGCCGAAGAGGTTGAAGACCCTGCCGACCCTCTGATAAAGCAGCTTGCAAAAGATATGCTGATAGCAATGAAAACCCACGGCGGCGTGGGTATAGCTGCGCCGCAGATAAGGGTCTCAAAGCGTGTTCTTATTATCCACTCCAAACCTAATGAGCGTTACCCCGATGCTCCAGATATGGAGCCGCTGATCATGGTAAATCCTGAAATAATCTCATTCTCAGAGTGCTTTGACACTATGTGGGAGGGCTGTCTGAGTGTTCCCGGTCTGAGAGGGCTTGTCCCCAGACAAACGGGGATCAGCGTGCGCTTCTCTGATCTGAGCGGAAGAGAGCAGGAAACCTGTCTTCAGGGTTTTCCCGCACGGATTTTTCAGCATGAGTTTGACCATCTGGAAGGTATACTTTTCCCTTTGCGCGTTGCGGACTGTTCTGATATTTATTCCGAAAGTGAGTACAGAAGAAGGGTGCTCGGACTTTCATGATTGATGACAAGGCTTTTAACGAGCTCTACCACCCTGTGCTTATCCCCCGGACTATGCTGAAAGCAGTGAAAAGCCTTCTGAGCAGTGCCTTTAAGAAGGCGGCAGGTTCCCCGCTGGAGAGTGTTCTTCTCAGCCTCTGGCTGAACCACTCCGCATTCAGCGGGCTCATTGAGCGTTCCGGCTTGCCCGGACACGCGGTAAGAAACAGGTATGGTAATGCTCTTATTCTCAGCCTTCCGCCGGAATCCCTGAACCGTATGGCTGTTTTCGCCTCAAAGCATCACCGCCGAAGAACGGCCGGGGTGTTTATATGGGACGGTGACTGGGACAGGGGTGAAGCTGTGTTCAGAGACACTGACAGATACGCCCTGATGTCGGATATTTGGGAAAACAGACAGGATTTGCGGAAAAGCAGAAAATATACCGAACTGACAGAGATGATAAAGCGGGGGACTCCTTACACCGAATTCAATAAAAACCGTTCCGGAATTTATCTGAATACGGAGGATAAGGTCTGCAAATATCTGGAAATATATCTGAAATTTATGCAGCAGCTTGAGGTTCACGGCTATGACACCTCACTGGAGAAGGACCCTGTCTGTATCGCACTGGACATGGACGGCAGGCCTGTGAAAACCGCCAAAGGTCTCCACCGCCTTGCTATGGCGCAGATTCTGGGTATGAAGAGTATTCCTGTAATGGTGAGGGGTGTTCACCGCGGATGGTGGGAGAAAACAGCCGGAACCGAAAAGGACAACAACCTGAAAGTTATGCGCGCCATTGAGCATCTCCGGCAGATTATCTGAGAGCCTTTTTCAGCTTTTTCTTGAGGTTTATAACTCTCTTGTAGCAGTGCAGCCACTTAAGCGCATCCCTGACGGCATTTCCCGGATTATCACCCGAAAAGGCAGCATATTCTCTCATCATTATCGTCATAGTGTCGTCATCCGGCCAGAGTTTTATGAAGTTTTTGAGCCTTTGCTCATAGGTCAGCTTTCTGAAATGCATGCGGTTGATGTCCACAAGCTCGAACTTCCAGTCAGAGCCGTTTTTACTGACAAGTATGTTTCCGGGTGAATAGTCCAGATGATGGATATTCTTTTTATGCAGTCTGAAAGTGAAGGCGGCAAAGGATTTCAGCAGTCTGTTCCTGTCTTTGATTTCTTTATCAAGAATGGCTTTTCTTATTGTAAAGTCATTTTCGGAATAGGACGAAACATAGAAGCTCTCCTTTATCAGGCCGCCGGAGAAGAACTCGATATATCCGAGCGGATCCGGAGTGCCGATACCCAGAGATTTCAGAGCGACTGCATTCATGAAAGACCTTTTCGCTTTGCTGTCCCTTAAAAAGGAGTATGCGACCCTGTTAAAGGATGCCGGAACTTTAAATGATTTCAGAACCAGATCCATGCCTTTATAGCGGACGATCCTGATTTCATTCCTGGCTTTCTGCAACACTCTGAAATTTTGATCAAATAGATGTTTGATGTTCACCAGCAGATCTTCGCAATCATGTGCGCTGTCTGCGGTTTCGTATCTGAAATAAGTCAATCTGCCTCACGGAAATTCTGTGCTGAATCATAATCATGCTATGCACATTAAAAATAATATTGCCGTTTTGGATGCAGTGTTCAATATAAAGAGTGTAATTTTTTGTAACAAAAGAATGACATATGGTTGACAGTGATGAGGTAAACTGAATTGCTAATTAAGCATGCGCTCTTTTGCCTGTGATGTAGGCTATGCGGTAGGTTACGGGAATGGTTTCACCGTCACCGAAGAATGACTGGTAAAGCTCGCAGAATCTGCGGTATGAATCTTTTCCTGCGGCTGTTGTTCTGCCTGTGAACCTTGCTCCGGTGGCTTTCTGTTTTTTCAGAAATTCTTTTACATCGGGAAATTTCAGCACATAGTCGTGTATTTCAAGCTGATGGCTTATTCCGGGAATTTCTGACAGGAGACTGTCATAAAATGCGGCAGTTTTCAGGGGATAAACACTGCCGAAACCTGTTATTCTGTTCAGCACCGCCATTTCCGCAAAGGTTCCGTCACAGAAAACGGAAAAGCAGAACCTTCCCCCTGTTCTGAGTGTGTCAAGCGCCGCAGGAATGGAGATTTCAGGCCGCTGAAACCATTGCAGAACGGATGAACTTACGAGAATATCCGCGCATCCGTTTTTCAGCGGGAGCCTCTCTCCGTCCGCCTGAATGAACAGGCCGGGAAATGACGACGAGGCTTTTGCCATGGAGTAGGCTATGTCAAGGCCGATGAAGCGCTGAGGTCTGCATCTGCTTATGAACATTCCGGTGAAAATGCCGCTGCCTGTGCCTATCTCCACCGCAGTATGCGGTGCGTCAGCCTCAATGAGCGAGCAGAGCCTCGCTGCTGCGATTTTCTGTATATCCGCAGAGGAATCATAGCAGTCCGCCGCTTTGTCAAAGAATCTTTTTATGTGTATTTTCATAGATTATGTCGGCAATGACCTTTTCTTTAATATAGTGACCGCTTTCAATGGTGATGAGCTTTTCCCCGTGGAGCATGTCCGCCACATCCTCACTGGCGCGGAAATTTACTATCATATCCGCAGCACCCTGCACAAGGATAACTTTATCCGCGGCATCACTGCCTTTTACATCCGCACGGCTTTCCAGCAGAAACTCAAGACCGCTGATCAGAGCAGATATTGTTTTTTCATCTGTTGCAGGTGCAAAGTCCGCCAGCCCGCATTTATCGTAAAAATCACGCAGAACGGCCTGCGGATCGCGCTTCATTTTCTTTATCATCAGCATAACAGCCTGAGAATGAAAGTAGTCACAGAAGCTTATAAACGGCGCGAACAGAAAAATTTTTTCATATTTATTCATTATGCTGTCTATGTTTTTGAGAATAATGTGTGCCCCTGTGGACCACCCCGCCAGAATCTCGCCGCCTTCGGCCAGAGCGTTTTCAATTTCGTTTTCCGAGTGGGTTACAAATGGGAGATAAAACGGATAGGCGGAGGAAATCTGGGGAAAGAGAGCGGGAAAACCCGCCCAGCCGGAAACGAATTTAAGCATTTTTCAGCCTCCTGACGGAATGAACAACGTGCTCAAGCTCATCATGGTTCAGATCAAGGCGGATTGAGAGGCGCAGTCTCGCCGTGCCGTCAGGAACCGTGGGGGGGCGTATCACCCCTGTCCTGATTCCGGCATCTTCCAGAAGCCTGCCCGCCTGCTGAACCTTGAAGTTATCTCCTATTATAACAGGAATTATCTGCGTGGAGGAACCGGCAGTATCAAATCCTGCCAGATTCAGGGCATTCCTCACTTCTGCCGCTTTTTTGAGAAGTTCCTCACCGCAGGACGGATTGCTTTTAAGCCATCTGAGAGCGCCGAGATTTGCCCCGATTACCGCCGGGGGCAGGGATGTGGTGAATATGAACGCGCGCCCCTTATTGCGGATGAAGTCTGTAATATAGGCATCTCCTGCTATATATGCGCCGAACGAGCCCAGAGCCTTGCTGAATGTTCCCATGTGAACATCTATGCGCTTTTCAAGCCCAAGTTCATGGGCAAGCCCTCTGCCGCAGCCGAGTACGCCTGTAGCGTGAGCCTCGTCTACTATGGTAAGTGCGCCGTATTTTTCCGCAAGGCGGGTTATTTCTTTCAGATCAGCCCGGTCGCCGTCCATGCTGAAAACGCTGTCGGTGACAATTATCTTCTCTTCCGTGCTTTTATATTGCTCCAGAAGCTCAGCAAGATGGGCGGTATCATTGTGGCGGTAGCGTATATGTTTTGCCCCGCTGAGCTTTATTCCGTCTATTATGCTTGCGTGGTTGAGCTTATCCGAAAAAACCGCAGTATGTCTCCCCGCAAGAGAGGCTATTACTGCCAGATTAGCCATATAGCCCGTGTTCAAAACAAGACAGCCTTCCGTTCCCTTAAACTCCGCCATCTCTTTTTCCAGAGTGCCGTACAGGGAGAAATTCCCCGTGACAACTCTGGAGGCGCCGCTGGAACAGCCAAGGGCAACGAGCGCCGTTTGGGCTTCATCAGTCAGTTCCTTTTTTTCGGAAATACCCAGATAATTGTTAGAGGCAAGGTTTAAAAGACGCTTTCCGCCGGAAATAATGTATTTCCCCGCTCCTTCGTCTATATCGGGCAGACTGCGGTAAAGCCCCTCGGATTTTATTTTTTCCAGTTCATGTTTCAGCTTTTCTCTCATATTTTTAAGGATATAACCCATGCTTGCGCGGTGTCAACGAATATAGTAAAATGAAAACCATGAAAACAGATTCAAAATGTCCCACAAATATCTGGCATCCATGCACACAGATGAAAGACCTTGAAACCCATCCTCTCCTTGAAATAGAGCGGGGTGAGGGGGTCTATCTCATAGACAGGAACGGCAAAAGGTATATAGACGCTGTTTCGTCATGGTGGGTGAACCTTTTCGGTCACTGTAACCCCAGACTCACGAACGCACTGAAAAAACAGGCCGACAGGCTTGAGCATGTTATATTCGCCGGAGCAACCCACAAACCTGCGGAGGAGGTTGCGGAAGGGCTCCTTGCACTTACCCCTCCGGAACTGAATAAGATCTTCTTTGCCGATAACGGTTCATCCGCTGTGGAATCCGCGATGAAAATGAGCTACGGCTACCGCAGAAACACAGGCAGCCACAGAAAAAACCGCTATGCCTTCCTCACTGACGGCTACCACGGCGAAACGCTGGGCTGTCTTTCCGTCTGCGGGGAGACTCTCTACACTGATCTGTACGGCGATATAATGATAGATAATATAAAGGTTCTTGGGCCTGACTGTTTCAGGTGTCCCTGCGGCAAAAAACGCGGCGGATGCTCTGCGGAGTGTTTCAGCTTTATGGAGAAGGCTCTGCGGGAGAACGCCGGAATACTCACCGCTGTTCTTATTGAGCCTTTGATCCAGTGCGCGGGCGGATTCAGGATGTATCCGCCGGAATACCTCGTAAAACTTCGCAGGCTCACGACAGAGCTTGATATACATCTCATTTTTGATGAAATAGCGGTCGGCTTCGGCAGAACAGGCACAATGTTTGCCCTTGAACAGGCAGGTGTCTGCCCTGATATGCTCTGCCTTTCAAAAGGGATAACCTCCGGCTATCTGCCGCTGAGCGCTGTTCTCACCACGGACGAAATATTCTACGGGTTTTATGATGACTACTCTGCGGGAAAGGCTTTTCTGCACAGCCACAGCTATACCGGTAATCCCCTTGCCTGTTCCGTTGCAGCGGAAACATTGAAAATCTTCCGTGATGAGAATGTTATAGAAAACAACAAGCCTAAGTTTGCCCATATGCGCAAATGCATTGAGGAGGCCTTCGGCGGGCATCCGAATGTGGGGGAAATACGGCACACGGGCTTTGTCTCCGCTGTTGAGCTTGTAAAAAACAAAGAAGGGAACCTGCCCTTTGAATCCGGGCTGCGAACAGGTTTTCAGATATACAGAAAAGCGGTGGAAAAGGGTGCTCTCCTGCGTAATCTTGGGGATATAATCTACTTCATGCCGCCCTATATCATCAGCAGGGATGAGACGGAAACGCTTGTGGACATAGCGCGGGAATCTGTGAAAGAGGTGCTCGGTTGAGGCTTTTCATATCAGGTTCCGGGACAGGGGTTGGCAAAACGTTTTTTTCCGCCCTTCTGGCGAAGCATTTTCATGGGCAGGGCAGGGATGTTTCGTACATAAAACCCGTCCAGACAGGCTATCCTGCGGATGATGATGCCGCATTTGTAAAAAGTTTTTCCGGCATATCAAAGGCGAAGACGCTTTTTACCGCAGAGCCGCCCGTTGCCCCCTGTCTGTGTTTTGATAAATTTCCGTTTGAGGAGGCTGTCTCAGCTATAAATGATGATTCATCCGAAGTACTTATTGTTGAAGGCGCCGGCGGAATAGCCGTTCCTCTGGATTACACCCGGATGACATGGGAGATCCCCAAACAATGCGGACTTGAGGTGATCATAGTTGTTCCCGATAGGCTCGGCTGCGTTAATGAAGCTGTGCTTAATTATTCTTTCCTTACGGAGAAAGCTATCTCCTTCAAAGGGTTTGCCATGAACAGACATTTTTCGGAAACAGAGAGCGACACAAAAAATGCGGGAATAATAGAAAAACTTATCCCCGCTTCTGTGATATATTATTTCTCTGAATCCCTTTATTCAAAGAGTGATGAAACATCCGCACTGTAGCTGATGTGCCCTTTGCCTGCATTTGCGGCTCTGTTGGATTCGGCAATGGTTTTAAGCAGACTGTCATCTTCACCTTCTTTCAGCTTCGCTTCCAGAGCTTCTATAACAGCCTCAAGGTTTGTGCTTCCTTCAGTTCCGAAAAAGTTTGAACCGAGCTGGAAAAATTTTTTCAGTGCAGCCTGCTGTGCTTCAGTTGTAGCTGTATCTTCTGATGAGAAATTTTTCAGCATATCCAGAGCCGCCTGAGAGATCTGCACCTTGTCAAGAACGGAAGTGGATGAATCGGTTTCAGATGAGGTTTTGCCTATGAGGAGCGGACTGGCATTCTCCTTTGCCGACTGAAGTGTTGTGGATGCGTCGTTTTTAAGAAGTTTGTTGTACTGCTCCAGCATTATGCTCTTGGCTGTGACCTGCATTTTTTGCCTCCGGTTTGTTTTCGTTTTTTTATAAGTAGCAGTCCGCATGCCAATTTGATATATTGCGGAGCGGAGGAAAAGTTTATGACCAAATCACCTGTGGAAAAGCTTCTGAGTCACCGTTTCAGGGGTTATGCTCCGGTTGAGCACACCTTTTCCGGCTTTCTTGAGGCGGCAAAAAGCTCCGTTAGGTATTTTGAGATAGACACCAGAGCCTCAAAGGACGGCGTTCTCTACGTTTTTCATGATCCGTACATTCAGGGGCATTCATTTCCACAGACGGAGAGCAGCGTTCTTGACGGCTTGAAGATATATGCGGATGAGCCTGTACCGCGCCTTGATGATGCACTTGGGGTATTCAGTAAAAAATTCCCGACTGATAGGGTTTTCTGTCTTGATGTGAAGGACATAGGCTTTGAAAAGGAGCATATACGACTGATAGAAAAGCATGGAATGGAAAAGCAGACTGCCATAGTTTCATGGTGTGCTCTTTCGCTGATGAATTTCAGCAGGGAAGGTTTTTCCGCCCCGTTGTTTCTTTCCCACCAGAGCCTTTTTTCCTACGGGCTGCGGGGAAGGTTCACGGAGTTTTTTGCTCAGAACCGTATAAAAGTAAAAAAATACAATGTGTTTACCGGCAGAAATGTTTTTGAGTCCGTCCCGCGTGAGCTTTATCAGGGGTATTTTCATTCCCTGCGCTGCCGTACTCTGCCGGATAATCTGCTCAGGGTCATACAGAAATCAGGCGGCGGCGTATGCGTGGCAAAAAACCTTGTCTGCCCGGAGCTTGTTTCTTACTGTGCTGATAACGGGCTTAAACTGTGGATTTATTCTGTAAACGAAATCAACTCGTACAGACGTTTTGCTGCCATGGACGGAATTGACATGATCTTCTCCGACCGCGCGGAGAGTATTCTCAAAGAACTTATAAAATAAAAAAAGGAGCTCCGGAGAGCCCCTTTTTTGTTTTGTTGTTTTTAGGAGACAAAAGGTATCGTGCTATTCTGCGCCGATTCCAAGGTATGTTCTTATTTTTTCCTGCTCGAATTTTTCCTGCGACTCAGGCTCAGGTGCACTGACAGAGCCTATGTAAGCAGCAAGGAAGGCTATTGTCATTGAAACGATAGCAGGGTTTTTCAGCGGGAAGATAGCCTTTTCAAAGCCGAATATGTTAACCCATATAACAGGGCTGAACAGTATGCAGACAGTGGCGGAAACTGCTCCGGCTATGATTGACCATACAGCGCCCCTTGTGGTGAACTTTTTCCATGTGATGGAAAGAAGCAGAGCCGGGAAGTTGGCGCTTGCGGCAATGGCAAATGCTAGACCGACTAGGAACGCAACGTTCTGGTTTTTGAAAAGGATGCCGAGAGCAACAGCAGTAATGCCGAAGATAACCGTAGCTATTCTTGCAACTTTAACCTGCTCAGCTTCTGTTGCCTGACCTTTCTTGAAAACGCTCACGTATATGTCGTGGCTCATTGCGGAGGAAGCCGCAAGGGTAAGCCCCGCAACAACCGCAAGGATTGTGGCAAACGCAACAGCGGCTATGAAGCCGAGGAAAGGTTTACCGCCGAGAGCGGCAGCAAGGATGGGGGCAGCCATGTTTCCGCCCTTGTCAATGCCGAGTATGAAGTCTTTGCCGACTATTGCAGCAGCACCGAAGCCCACTATGGGGATAACAAGGTAGAAATAGCCGATGAAGGTTGTTGCGTATGCAACTGACTTTCTGGCTTCCTTAGCATCCGGCACTGTGAAAAATCTCATAAGAATGTGCGGCAGACCGAGAAGACCGAACATAAGCGCCAGACCGAGTGAAAGAGCCTCTAAGGGGCTGGTTACAAACCCGCCGGGTTTGAACATGCTTTCAAATCCGTATGTGTCGCCTACTGCTGCAAAAAGTGTTCCGGGATTAAAGCCGAATTTAACAAGGACAAGTCCCGCAAGAACGGTTACGCCGAAAAGAAGAAGAACAGCTTTGATTATCTGTACCCATGTGGTTGCAAGCATGCCGCCGAAGAGAACATACAGGAGCATAACAGTACCGACGAGGATCTCCGCCAGTTCATAGGGCATGCCGAACATAAGCTGGATAAGTTTGCCCGCACCCACCATCTGCGCGATTGTGTAGCAGAGAACCACGAGGATTCCGCCCACTGCGGAGGCGATACGTATCGGACGGTTTTTAAGTCTGGATGAAACAACATCGGCGAAGGTGAATTTACCGAGGTTTCTTAAGGGCTCTGCTATAAGGAACATAAGAGCAGGCCATCCCACGAGCCAGCCGACTGCGTATATTGCGCCGTCATAACCCTGAAGGGCAACCATGCCTGAAATACCGAGGAAAGAAGCGGCGGACATATAATCGCCGGCGAGGGCGAGGCCGTTCTGAAAACCTGTAACGCTGCGTCCTGCTGCGTAAAACTCACTTGTGGTTTTGGTTTTTTTTGCTGCCCAGTATGTGATCATCAGCGTACCGGCAACGATTATGGCGAAGAAGAGAAGGGAAATAGGGTCTGCCTTGCCCGCCTGGAAATTTGCAAGTCTTTGAGCAATAACTTCATTCATAAGTGCGCCTCTCCTATTTCAGCATCTTTTTGAGTTCTTCGACTTCTTTGTCGTATGAGCTGTTTGCCCAGAGAACATAAATAATGGTGAGAACCCATGCAATGAGTATTACTGCGACGAACAGCACTATCCCTAAAGTAATGTTAGGTGCAACGAGTGTGACCATTTGTTCCTTATCCAGCGAAATAAGGAACAGATACCCGAAATACACCACGAAGAGGATTGCCAGCATTATGTAGCTGAAAGTCCACCTCTTTCTGACGAGGGTTTTAAACCTGTCAGAATTCACGATTTCGTGAGCGTTCATAAAGACCTCCTACCTGTTTTGGAAAAAGTGTAAAAATACAAGCAGTTTTAATTATGCGGTTTAATTCATGTTTAAATCCGCGTGCGCCTTAAAGTAAAACCACTTTATATAATGTATGTATTATTAAATTATATAGACTGTATTTGTCAAGAGTATTTTATAAACCCATATACAGGAAAATGTTATAAGTATGTTGATATAAGGTGTAAAAAATTAATAGATCTGTATGTTTATTTAAAGTTATTTGATTAATGATTAATGAGACATTGGTATATAATTTATGATAAATAAATATGTTCATAAATAATTGGTTTAATGGAGGTGTTTATTCATGATAAAAAAATATGTATTTAAGTGAAAAGTATAGTATATAAGTAACTTATGTTTAGAAAATATGTGAAAGAACGGGTCTGTGAAACAAAAATATATTTTGTTTTAAGCAATACAATTGATAGTGTATAAATATCCTAAGAGTTTAAAAATAGCCTGTTAAAAAATGTCAGATATGTATATAATCAAAAGAAAAAGGCTGTCAGAGCCTGTTTGCGCATATGTAAAATGGCGGTTGATTATTATATATGTTTATTTTGACACCGCATCTGAACGGGAAATTTTTTCGGAGGCTTTATGGAAATCAGCTCCATGAACGGAATGACAGACATTCTCGACAGGCTTACAAGATTTTATGTCTTTAAGGGTATAGAATACTCCCGTCTCAGGCTTCTGCTTGAGAAAGGCGAGCCTGTTTCCGTGGAGCAGGGCGGAGTCATATTTAAAAAAGGCGAGTCGTACCATAAAGGTGTTTACCTTATATTTTCCGGTGAAGTGGAACTCTACGGCGATTCCGGCCTGAAAGCCGTGATCGATGCAGGTGATTTCGCAGGTCTCTCAAACTTCGTGGGCAAATCGGTTTACCATGTCAGCGCCACAGCCTCTAAGGATTCTGAGTTTATTTTCATACCGGAGCTCAGCATATACAAGCTTATGGAGGTCTCAGAGGATTTCAGGGAACGTTTCTACGGACTTGTGACCAGAAGGATGAGCGCCATCACGGGAAAAGACACCGCAAGCATAGAATCCAGCACATATAAACCTGTGGGCAGTTACATGACCAGCCCTGTAATAACTGTTAAAACGGCTGATACGGTAATGGATGCGGGCAGAATCATGTCAGAGTATAATATAGGCGCTCTGGCGGTTCTGGGCGACAGGGAGGCTCTGGCAGGGCTCATAACCAGCAAGCACATGGTTCACAGGTTTCTGGCAAATATAGACAGCAGCCTCCGGGCTCCGTCCGTGAAAAATTTCATGGAAAAGGAGCCGCTGGTGCTTCCTGCGGAGTTTCCGCTTGCCGAAGCACTGGGGGAAATGCAGATGAAAGGGCAGGAATACGCCCTTATATCCATGAAGAATAAACCGGTGGGCATAATCTCCAATAACGACATTATGCGCACTCTGTTCAGAAATACATCAATCCACAACACATATATAGAAGGTGTTTCCGGTCTTGAGGAGCTGCGCGCCTCGCACGCCGGGCTTTATAAAATAGCCGAAGGACTCGTGGGGAGCTCAAGGCTGACCTATGATGTTCTGCCCGCTGTATCTGCTATACATCTTAATATTCAGAAGAAGGTCTACCGCCTCACCGCGGAGAAATTTGCCGCTGAAACAGGTTATGACATAACAAAGGTGAAGCATTCGCTTATTATAATGGGCAGCGGCGGGCGCAGAGAGATGATGCTGGACCCCGATCAGGACAACGGTTTTATCTTTGCTGATGATGTTTCGGATGAGGACATAGCGATGTTCCTTAAATTCGGCGAGATGTTTACTGATAACCTTGAGTTTGTCGGCTATAAAAAATGTCCGGGCAATGTGATGGTTACAAATCCGGAAATGTCCATGCGGCTTTCAGAATGGAAAAATAAGGTTCGTGACTGGGTGGACGGCTCGGCGGGCAAAAGCATCCTCTGGAGCAATATAGTCTTTGATTATGATGGGTTAGCAGGGGATGAAAAGCTTGTCTGGGAACTCAGAGAATATATCAATATGAAAATATCCCAGAAGCCTATATTCCTGATATACATGCTGGAAAATGACTCCAACCAGCGCAGGCCCATAAACCTTTTCGGAAAATTTATCACTGAAAAGGAAGGGGAGCACACCGGAAAGATGAATATGAAAATAGCGGCTCTGGCTTTTATTGTGGATGTGACCCGTGCATTTACTCTGAAATGCGGTTTAAGCGATCTGAACACCATAGAGCGCCTTAAGCACCTGCGCCGCAAGAAGATTCTTTCAGATGAGCTTGTCTCTCAGACTCAGGATGCCTATGAGATTCTGGTGGATATAACCCTGAATGAGCAGATCAGGCAGGCTCACTCCGGAGAGAGGATCAGCAAGTTTGTAAACCCGGAAAGCCTTTCCATGTACAATCAGGAGAAGCTCCGCAAGGCGCTTAATCACATGTCGAAGTACCTGTCGGTGGGGCTTAAGTATTTCAAGGGACACCCTTAACTGAATGTATGAAATAGAGCATGGCTTTGTTTCAGTCATTCTGAACGCAGTGAAGAATCTATATGCTGAGACTCTTCGCTTTGCTCGGCAGGATGCACGGATTACTGTTATTAAGTAAGACGGATTGACGGGCGTATGTTTCTGATATAATCTCGTTTCCATGAAATCGGACATCAGGCGGATATTTTCCAACGCATCATCGCTGTTTATCCTTCAGCTTATAACATATGCCATATCCCTTGCTGCGGTTCCTTACCTTGTCCGTGTTCTGGGGCCTTCCAAATACGGGCTTGTGATATTAGCGCAGTCCGTAATAACCTATTTTATATTCCTTGCTGATTACGGCTTTGATATGTGGGGAACCATGCGGATAGCCGAAAACCAGCACGACAAAAAGCGGCTTTCAGAAATATTTCACAATGTAATGGCAGCCAAGCTTCTTCTGGGCTTTGCCGGTTTCATCATTATCCTCATCCTAATCGCAGCAGTGGGTAAATTCAGAGAGGAATGGCGGCTTATCCTCCTGAGTTTCGGTATGATAGGCGGGCAGATTCTTATCCCTTCGTGGTTTTACAGAGGCATGGAGCGGATGAAGTTCATAGCCTTCTGCCTTGTCGCCGTGAAAACAGGCTATCTGGTTCTGGTTCTTATCATGGTGAAGACAGAGGCGGACTATGCCCTTGTGCCTCTGGCTAATTTCATCGCCTATACCCTCGCCGGCTTATACGGCATATGGACAGTATATGCAAAATTCGGCCTCAGATTCACAGCCCCTGTATTCAGCGGAATAACCGAAGGTCTGCGGGGCGGTTTCACATACTTCGCCAAGGCAATCACGGATAACTTCGCCAAGATAACAAATACGGTCATTCTCGGTTTCATAGCGGGGGATGCGGCTGTGGGCTTTTACGGCTCTGCCGAAAAGCTTATGGATGCAGTACGCGCCATGCTTTCCCCTGTGTTTCAGGCTATATTCCCCCATTCCCGAAAAACAGCAGCCCGCTCAAAGAAAGAATGGTTCGGCTTTATCAAAAAAGCAGGAGCCGCTGTGGCTGTTTTTGCCGCTCTTCTTTCCGCCGCAATCTTTCTTTTTTCGGATTTTGGCGTAAGACTGGTTCTGGGCAGCGAGTTCATGGCCAGTGTATCTGTTCTGCAAATGCTCGCGGTTTATCTTTTCTTTTTCTCGGTTAACAATATACTGGGGGTGCAGACTCTGGTATGCTTTGACAGGGGCAGGGCGTTTCTCAGCCTTACTCTGGCGGCGAAGCTTCTTGGACTTTTGCTTTCGTTTATTCTGATTCCCGCTTTTTTCGAGAAAGGTGCGGCTTTTGCCCTTGTTTCATCAGAGGCGGCCTACAGCCTTTTTCTTATCCTATATATAATGAAGAGCGGACTCCTCAGTGATGTCCGCAGGAGCGTCACTTGAAAGCGGCATTTGTGAACAGCCATCTCAGAACCGAAACTTTTTACGGAATATCATCCCATCTTGATGCGGAGTGCTACTGGATTTCCACGGGCGATCCTGACTGGGTAAGCTTTCTGGAATCAAAGAAAGTGCCGAGAGAGCGTATTCTGGATCTCGCTTTTGCGTACGGTGATGAAGATACTGATCTGGATGCAGTTCTTGAGATGGAGAAACACTCCGCCTTTAAAGCTTCTGCGATGATTATGTCCGACAGGCTCCTGCGGCATAAATCAAGAGAAAAGGCATATTCGTATATCTCCTCAGTTTATAAAATGATTAAACAGTTCATTACGGATAATAATATAGATGTTGTTTTCGGTGAATCCACATGGACGGCGGAGCTTGCAGCCTCGGCTGCGGCAGAGAAATGCGGTATACCATTCCTTACACCCGCCACAACAAGAATACCGAACGGAAGGTTCACTTTTTTCAAAGGGTTCTTTCAGGATAAACTGTTTATGGAAAAGCCTGTTTTTGACTCTGATCTGGAAGCTGCCGAAGAGTTTTATGACAGGTTTGTAAATCATCGTCCTGTGCCGGATTATGCTCACATAAAGCGTGATTTTTCCCTGTTCAGCGGTGAAAATCTCCGCAAGTTTAAAAAACACCTGACATATATGATGTTTCACAGGGATAAGGATATGACCCGCCCTGATCTGGATTATCTTTTTGATCAGCGCATTTTCCGCCGGAACAATGCAAAAAGGCTGAAAAGGCTGAGGCTGAGCAGGGATATTTCCTTTCTTAAGGGGCAGAAATACTGCGTCTATAACCTGCACATGCAGCCGGAGGCGAGTATTGACGTTCTCGGTTCCTATAACTCAGATCAGTTTCACATAATCCAGAATATTGCCCGTTCACTTCCGGCGGATGCCGTGGTGGTCGTAAAGGAGCATCCGCAGGCAGTGGGGGACAGAGTGCGTGAGTTTTACAACGCCGTGAACGACCTGCCGAACGCTGTGCTTGTGCACCCCGAATCAGATAACTGGGAGCTGACCGCAGGAGCGTTTGCAGTGGTTACTGTTTCAGGCACTGTTGCTTATCAGGCCGCACTTCTGGGCACACCCTCCGTTGTCTTCTCCGATGTATTTTTTGCCGAACTGCCCCTTGTGTACAGATGCCGCAGTCAGGAGGAACTGCCTGATGTCCTGAAAAAATGCATGGACTCGGACAGAAACCCGGACAGGGCAGCCTGCACGGCTTTTCTGGCAAAGCTGATCAAAAACTCATTTGAAGGTTCGGTCTACGGCAGAGAAGTCAGTGACGGAAATGTTCAGGAAGCCAATTTCAAAGCCGCGGCGAAAGGATTTAATTCTGTTCTCAGCTATATAAAGTCTGAAAATCCCACGGTTATCCGCTAATCCTTAACGAGGTACTGCTGGTTATTGTAATAACCTTCCAGAAACGCTGTGCGTGCCTCATCCGGGCTTAGGTAGGTTTTGCTCACCGCCACATCCGCCGAGTATTTCAGCTTGGCACTCATTACGTCTATGCTTTCACTGGCCTCATCCTCAAAGCCTTTTCCGGTTATTGTGAGTTTTTTTGCGTAGTTGTCGGAGATTATGCCTCCGAGGAGGGCCTTAAGCTGAGGTGCGGACATGCTCCCCTTGGTGTTGCCCATGCTCACGGTTATATCCATCTTAAGTCCCTCCAGAGTACCCATTATGGAGCCAAACTCGCGCCCGGATTCGCTGGTGAGCACAGTGTCCACAAAGTCTGCGGTGGGTGCTTCCACACTGATTTCAAACTTTCTGAAAACTTCCCAGTTCTGGATTTTATTATACGCATCCCCGATGAAAACCGGATCAAGGATCACAGTACTATCATCCGCAAGCCAGCGCAGAAACTCTGTGAACGCTCCCTTGCCTGCCGTGCCGGAGGCAGTGAGGATGAGCCTGTCCTGCGGGAGAGCCAGTCCGTAGGTTATGTCCCCCAGAGTGCCGGAATTAAGGGGAACTTCGCTGAGTTCCCCGTTTCTGTCATACCAGACAGGCCAGCTTGACTTCTCTTTGATAAGCCCGAAAAGATAGGCGGGGTAGCTGTTCACCTCGAAAGATTCGAACAGCTTGAACATTATCTCTCTGCTTTTTGTCTCGAAAAAGCCGTAGTCCATTCCGCTTTCAAACAGTGTGGAGAGTTTTTCGGAAAGGGTCATGAAAACCCCGTCCTCCTGAGATTCTATATTGAAGAAGTTTACATTGATCCGCTTTTTTTCAGCCATTTATTTCCTCATCGCTTTAAATTAAGTTTATACTATCAGCAAAAGCATGAAAAATAAAGGAGGCGTGTATGAGCGCTATGGCATTTGTATCCATAACCCCTCTGGGCGAGGGGGAGGGCGTTTCCGAGTATGTGGCCAGAGCTGTGCGGGTGATCAAAAACAGCGGGCTTGACTGGCGGCTTACGCCTATGGGGACAATAATCGAGGGGGAAAGCCCTGCTGCCGTTCTCGGCGTTATCAACTCCGCAGTGGAGGAGCTGAGCGACTGCAACCGTATTTCAGTTTCCATAAAGATGGATTACCGCAGAAACAGGGAGACGGGCATGAGCCGAAAAGTGGAAAGCGTTATGGAAAAAATGGACCTGTAGGAAAAAAAGTACATTTCTGTTTTGAGTAAATGATCTTTACCGGGATTTTACCCTAAGCGTGCTAATAACTGAACACCTGTTCGGAAGGCTTTTTTAAGTTATACGGCCTGATGCCGATTGGAAAGGCAGCGGAGATGTGCCATGCACCAGTCAGAGAATGACTTAATGAATGATGAATCCAGCAGCACCGCACCCATAGACAGGCTTGAAAAGGTTCTTGAAAAGTGCAGAGAGCTTGCCTCTCAGGAGCCGAACGGCTGTGCAGTGGTGAACAGGCTGGCAGAGGATCTGGAAACAGTATTAAGCAAAGCTAAGAGATTGGTTTGAAATAATTATATCTGAGCTGCTTTGTTGTGGTATTATATAGTATGACGGCTTTGTGAGAAAGCCGCTGGATTGAGGGCTCCTCCGGATTAATCCGCAGGAGCCTTCTGCGTTATTACAGTATACATTATTCTGAGCCTGTTGCCGCAGAACCCTGAATACGGCAATTTTTTCCTGATTTTTTCTGGCACGTTTCCTGCTTAAAACAGTTACAGAGATTGATAAAGGCAGGATAAGAGATGCAGACCGCCGGGCAGATTACAGCAATACCCTTTACTGAGAGGCGCAAGGCAAAACTTATACCTGTATCGGAAATAAGGTTCTGTGACAGGGTGTACCGATACCCGGAAGATTTTCCCGCAGAAGTGATAACTAAGCTCATCGAGCTTGTGGCTCATGATGAAATCAATATGAAAGAGCTTAATTATCTGCACCTTGTTCTGATAGAACTGCCGAAAACAGCGGCAGAGCAGCGCAAAAGCGCATTCCCTTTTTCAGACATGCAGGAGCAGGACTTCGCCGAAGGCGGACTGAGCTTTGCGGAATATGTGGATTACCAGATAGAACGCATGAAAAGACTGGCCGAAAACGGAATAGGCGAGGACTACTCCAGAAGGATTCGCGAGCTTCTGCTCCGTTTCAGGAACCTCTGATAAGGTTCCGCCCGCTCCGCCTCTCTTCGTGAGGGCGCATATATAAAATTGCGGCAGCGGGGAAACATTTACTACGGCGTCGAAAGCGTGGTTGCAAAATCACGTAAATACTGTCCTGGGGGTGCAGCGATGCGCCCCCTTCCTAATTTAATCAATCCCTATCCACTCCAGTCTGCCGGAAACGAAGTTTACCAGATACTTTTTCACGGGCTTTCTGTAAAGCTTTGAGAGAATGTCGGCGTATCCGTTTATCTGCTCTGTGTATTCCTCCATCATTTTTGATGTTATGCCGCCTGTTTTGAAATCCAGACAGCAGACCGCTTCATCCTTGACGGAATAGAAGTCCACTGTTTTTATGCCTTCTTCATCCGAGAAACTTCTTTCACGGAAAATTTCGGCGTTCAGTGTTATTTCCTGAAAAAACGGATCAGAATACAGCATCAACAGGGCGTTTTTTATCCTCTCCTGATCATCACTGCCCAGATACGGCGAATGCTTCATAACGGTGAAGCGGGCTGTTTCTTCCGCCTCCTCATGGCTGAAATGCACACCGAGAAAGATAGCCTCGTGCAGTGCTGTTCCGAATATTTCTCCCTGGAAGTCCGTGCTTTCCTCCGTGATGGGGTATTCGGGAGCGGGGCGGGGTACAAACTTTTCCGCTCTGCGTTTTTTTTCTTCCGCCTGCGGCGAGAATGTTTTTCTGTATTTTGTGCCTATTGTCAGAGGTATTTCCGCATTGTTCGCCAGAAGCTGCTCCAGCGAGTTTGCCGAAGGTTCCTCTTTAACTGGGATGTAAAGCTCTCGCTTTGCCCTTGTGACTGCAACGTAAAGCAGGTTAAGTCTGTCATGGTAGGCGGCTTTTTCCTCCGCTTCGTAAGCATCGCGGAAGCTGCCGCTGACAAAACCGTTCAGCTTTTCGCCGTGGTTGAATATTATGCTGTCGGCCAGCATGGAGCCGCTTTCAGAGTAAAATATCATCCGAGAGTTATTGGCGTTGGGCTTTACACTGATTTCAAGGTCGGCAATGATAACCGCTTCAAACTCAAGACCCTTTGATTTATGGACAGTCATAACCGTCACAGCGTCAGACTTTCCGGCGGAGAGGGCGTTTTCGGATTCCGCCCTGCGCCTGAACTCCTCAAAAAAGGCGGGAAGATTGGCTGTCACAGGGATATAAGCCGCTATGTCGCAAAGCTTTTTGAAGTTTGCGTCCCCCTCGAACCTCTCCGCGAGGTAAAACTCATTCACAGCCATTGCGAAGGCTGAGCGTCCGTTCTGTCCGTTTATTTTTTCTGCGAACTCTTTCAGCTCCTCCCTGATTTTTTCACAGAAGCCTTCCTGAGCCGCCTCCTCAGCGGAGTTCACCGCAGGTTCCGTCATGCGGAAGGAAAATGCGCTGAGGCTGTCTCCGTAAAATATATGGCTGAAAATGTTCATGATTATTTTAAACGGCGCGCTGTCCGTGAGTTTCTGCCTTGTTTCACTCCGTGCCGGTATGCCGTTCCCGTTCAGATATTCGGTGCATGTGTCCGCCTTGAGGTTGGTTTCTGTGAGCACAGCGATTTCTGATGCTCTGAAACCTCGCTCCAGAAGGTCGTTTACGCATCCGAGGATATACTCCTCATTGCTGTCCTTTTCGATAATTTCCACACTGACATAACCTTCGTCAGGTCTGTTGCCCTTCTGCTCTGTATAGCGGAAGGTTTCATCTTTCAGTTTGCCGAAAAGCAGATTGGCAAACTCCATGACCGCCTTTGCGCTCCGGTAGTTTACATCAAGCTGGCGTTCTGTTATGAAGTCGCTGTAGCTCTCTGTAACAGTATCAAAAAGGCGGCTTTCGCCCCCTCTGAACCTGTAAAGGGTCTGTTTGGGGTCGCCCACATAGAAAAATGACTTAACCGCATCCTGCTGACCGACACCGGCAAGCGCCTGCTGTACAAGGGGTTCCAGAATTTTCCACTGGGCAAGGCTCGTATCCTGAAACTCATCAATAAGGATGTGGAGTATGCGCCCGTCCAGACGGAAATAAAGGTATTCCGTGTCCTCGGCAATGCTGTTTTCCACCAGCATGCTGTATGCCTTCATTGTTATGTCTGCGAATGTGAGTACATTGCGGGATTTTTTCAGCCGCTCAACCTCGGCAAAGAAGAGGGTGTAAAACTTTACGGAAAGGCGGATCATCATCTCGCCTTTCGCCTCAAGGCATCTGCCGATGTTCTCTGTGACTTCGCTGTAGGCTTTTTTCTGTGTTTCGGTGTATTCAAAGGCTTTGAAATAGCCGACAGCCGGGTCACATGCGGCGTAAAGGGCTGTTCCGCTTATCTTTTTAAAGTCAGCGCCTGCTGCGAGGCCTTCCGCCTGTTTTTTCTGGTTTCCGTTGAGCTTTGAACCGAGCAGTTCGGTTCCGAAGGATCGGGATGCGGCAACTGTCTGTTGTTTATAGAAGTTTACGCCGTCAATAAGGGCAGTGAAGCTTTCCAGCGATGTTCTGTATTTTTCGGCAAGCAGAGGGAGGCCGATCAACTGATTCTCAAAGTTTGACTGCTGTTTGCGTATCTCATCCATCAGTGCTTTCGGTGTCTGCTCCAGTGCGCGGGCGGCATTTTTCAGCATATCCCCGGTTTCCGCTGCAAAGATCTGGAATGTTCTGAAAAACGCTTCCGCTTCAAGCTCTTCCTTCTCCTTATCCTGAATTATTGAAAAACCGGGCCGGACATTTGCTTCAAACGGAAACTGGGATATTATACGGTTTATGAATGAGTCGATGGTGCGTATGCGCATCTGGGAAAAGTTTTTCAGCACATAGTCCCGCACGGGCCTTGCCTTTTCCTCAAGTTCTTCATCCGTAAGGTTATTATGCTGGCGGAGGATCTCTCTTTCCCCTTTAAAGTCGGCTCTGTTGCCGTCAGCTAGGGCGTTCAGCACCTGAATTATCCTTTCCTGCATTTCTGCGGTGGCCTTCACTGTGAAGGTGAGGCAGAGAATCTGTTCCATCTGCGCACCGCTGAGCAGCAGGTTTATGTACCGAAGGGAGAGGTTAAAGGTTTTCCCTGTTCCGGCGGATGCTACAAGAGCAATATTACATTTATTATCAAGATTTTGCATCAGCTTCTCCCGCACAGATCGGAGTAATCGCAGTATTTGCAGTCCGCCTGTTTGTCTGTTCTGGGGTAAGACTGCTCAGGGTCGGCTATCCGGTTGAGCAGGCCGCCCAGAAACTCCCTGAACTCATCCATGCAGCTTACATCGAATGCCTTGACGGTTCTGAACTCTTTTTTTATGTCATACCAAAGGATTTCATCAGGCAGGTGTCCGTGTTTGTGCATAAAAAGCAGAGCGTAGAGCGGCATCTGCACATCTTTTATTTTCTCAGGCTTAAAATCTCTGAAATCTTTGACAGTTTTGAGTTTATAGTCGATTATAGCCGTTCTGCCGCTGTTTTCGTCTGTTCTGTCCAGCCTGCCTTTCAGGCGCATTCCGTTTATCTCCGCTTCTAAATCATCCTCTTCCGTCTTGGGTCGCCAGCCCTCCTCAAAACGGCTTATTTCATTCACAGCAAAGTAGTAAAGCCTTTCAGCCAAATCCTGAACCTGCTCTCTTTCAAGGGGATTTGTCCTGTAAGCGTCAAACCTGCCCATTGCTTCCAGAAAACCGCTGTATATGCGGCTGTGGAGCTCTTCCGCATTTTCAGGCAGACCTGCGGAGTAGATATTTTCAAGAACACTGTGCATTGCCTTGCCGTATTCATATGGCGGAATGGAGTCCTCCGGCCTGTCTGCGGGCTTGAGGCCGATTATATATTTTGCGTAAAACCTGTACGGACAGGCGATATAATCATTGAGCATTGTGGCTGATATGCCGCGTCTTTTCAGCTTGCTCCCTATTCCCGCATCCGGCCTGAAGGAGCTGACTTCATGGAGTTTCAGACCTTTTTCCGATGTAGTGAATATTCGGAAGCCTGATGAGGAGTACAGGCGGACAATCAGCCTTCTTTTTATTATGAGTTCTTCAAGGAACGGGCTTCTGTATGATGCGCCCTTATCACGGGAAATGCATGATATAAAGGCAAATTTACTTTTGGCTATTATCTGGCTCATATAGTTTTTGATGAGGTGCTCCCTGTCCTGAAATGTTGGCAGGCGGAGGTTTCTGCGGATTTCCGTGTTCAGAAAAAGATCCTTGTCGCTGGAAGGCGGAAAAACATCGGCATTCATATTGGGAATAAAAACCGCATCGAAATGCATGTTTCTTGTTTCCAGCAGCCCCATGACCGTTACCTCGCCCCCCGGACGGTGAAAACCTATGCGTGCGAGCCCGCCCATTAGCTGTTTGAGGGCAGTGTGAACGGGGAAAACATCTGTCACGGGTGCGTAAACGGTTCTGAGCCTTTTCAGTTCTTTAATGACCAGAGTTCCGTGCTGTTTCTCCCTCTCGTCATCAGAGTTTTCAAGGAAAATTTCCGCAAGATCCATCAGCTTCTTAGCCGCATCAGGCAGAGTTGTGTGGGTTTCATTGAAGAAGGGCGCAAGCACTTTGCGCACGGATGAGAACCCTGCTGTTTCCTCAAGGGACACTGCAAGCCGTTTCATGGTTATCAGGTCTTTCAGCCTTTCAGCGAGTGATGAAAACCCGGTTATCTTTTTCAGAAACGGCTGTGCGGCTATTTTTTCCATTGTTTCTATGCCGATCAGACCGCCGGAGAGCATGTTTTCTTCCGCCGCCTGTCTGATTATGTCCGCAGTATGGTATATTTCAGAGTAGGTTCCGTCTGTTCCTGCCGTAATGTTGAAAAGGTTGTAAATATCATGTTCTATGAAGTAAGCCTTCATCTTTTCATCAGGCAGAATCACTGCCATACGCTTAAAATCGATCCCTTTTGCCGCAGTTTCATATATTTTCTCGACAATGAGTTCGTATTCTTCCAGCCGTGACCCGGTTTCCGCTGCTTCGATGCCTGCTGACTGCAAAGCTTGATCATCATCCGGTACGGTGATATTCAGAGTTTCTTCAATCTCTTTATGGTTAACCGTTTTTTCGCCCAAAAAGTGAAAAAACAGATGTACGGAACAGGTTTCTGCCAGCATTTTGAGCGTCCGCATCTCATGCCGTGTGAGAAAGCCTGTTACAAGGAACACATAATCTGTGAACCTCTCTGCAAAGAACTGATTAAACTGAGGATTGTCGAACATTTCTGAGGAATCGCATAGTCCGTTTTCGTCCAGAATTTCTGTATAAGCCGTCCAGAGAGTGTAAAGGATGTGTGTCTGACGTTCATAGTCAGTGTAGAGGGAGTGCTTTGCAAGCTCCTCCGCCGTTATGAGCTCACCCTTGATCTCCCTGAAAAAGCGGAAAAACGCGCTTCCCGTTTCGGCAAAGGTGATGAAGTTTTCCATGAAGTCCGGATCTGTGCGCTTGAACAGGGCGAGTTTCTCATCCGTGCTGAGGCGTTCCGCAGCCTGTTTCATGTAGAAATGCCTTAGCTCCTGCGGAACAACAGGTTTTTCGGTGCGGAAAAGATAGCTGTTAAATTCCGGAATGCTCAGGATAACGGGTGATTTTTCCGATTTGCTGAGCCTGAGTGCCAGAGAGCGCTTGTTCCTGCCTGTGGGCAGAACGCAGCAGACCTCGCCGCTGAGGAGTCCGGCATCCTTAAGATACTCCGAGATAACGGGAATAACTGGCTTTCCCGAAGGGGTTCTGAATGTATGAATCATAAGCCGATTTTAACATCCGGCGGGAGCATTGTTCAATATGATTATTTCTTTTCAAGCTGTCCGAGGATGTCTTTCACTTCCGCAAACACCATATCAGGAGTTATGTCCTTCATGCAGGAGTGATCCGTTTTTTTCGGAAAGCTGCCGTCTTTTATGCAGGGGGAGCATTTTTTCTCAAGCCAGATATAGCGGCTGAGGTGGTTTGTGATCGGGTATCTGTTCAGCGGGCATGTGGGGCCGAATATGGAGACAACCGGGATTCCAGCCGCCGCACCGAGAATCATTGCCCCGCCGTCGTTGGCAATGAGCAGCGCACAGCGCTTCAGTGCAGCGTAAGAGCCGGCGACAGGTATTTTTCCGCAGAGGTTTTTCACCCTTGATTCGTCAAAACTGCTTGTGTCCAGCAGTTCCTTATCACTTCTGGAGCCTATCACAAGGACATTGCAGTCCGTTTCCGCAACAATTTTTTTGATCAGCTCAAGATACCCGCGCCAGCGTCTGAGGTCGTCCTCGGTTTTCATTCCGGAGCGTCCGCCGGGAGCCACGGAGATAACTTTTTTGTCAAAAAGGCTGCCTGAGAGATTTCTGATCCTTTCCGGCTCCGCCTCGCTGTGGTAAACATTCATGGCGTGTCCATCCGGTTTGAACCCTTCAGCCAGCTTGCAGAGCTCTATATACGCGTCAACATCGTGAAACTCGTCCCCGTTTGTGAGCATGCGGGTGAGGTGCTTGCTTTTTCCTTCGCTGAACCCGTATCTTTCTGGAACCCCTGCACTTTTTGCCGCATTATCCCATGCGCCTTCCCGCTGCATAATGAAAATTTTCTCGGCTCTGAATGACTTTATCAGGTTTGTGACCTTAAAAACGGTTTTCATCCGGGCAATCATCCCGCCAGTGTAAAAAGCATCGTCATCAAAGGTTATAAGCCTGTCAATATTAGGATTTCCAAGAAGTGCCGCTTCGCAGGTTTTGCCTATGATATAGATGATTTCTTCATGGGGAAAGGATTTGCGGTATGCTCTCAATGCCGGGGTGGTCATTATTGTGTCCCCCAGTGCGCCGAGTTTGAAAAAAACGGTGACAGGCCTTCTGCTCAAGCTGTGCTCCGGTATCTTAGTGAAGATTAAAGAATTTTATACTCAACTTAAAAATTTGGGAAGAAGTTATTGAAAGGAGATAACAAAAAAGACAAAGTCGCAGGTGTAAACCAGTGTGCAGCTATGAAATGCCTGCACACCGATGTGCAGAAACTGCACACCGCGGACGGGATATACACTTCTGTTTGATGTTTATCATAAAGCACTTACCTCAATTCTGCCGTTTTGGCATGGAATGCGCTAAAAAGGCAGACTTTTAACATTAACGGAGGAAAGAAATGAAAAAAGCAGTATTGTTAACACTTGCAGTAGTTTTGGCTGCCGGAATGGCTTTTGCCTATGGTCCGGGAGCAAAGGGCGGCAGAGGCGGTTTCGGCGGATGCGGCGGAGCCGGGTATCAGTCCCCTTGCGGCGGCGGTCCCTGCGGGTCTGCTGCGGCTGATTTTCAGCCCGTAACGGAGGAAGCGGCAAAGGCTGCTGTTGAAAAATACGTAGCGGAAAACTTCAAAGGCTTCAAAATTGATAAGTTCGACAAATTTGTTATGCCCAGAGGCGAGTCCTACCAGGCAACGGTTAAAGATGCCAACGGCAATACATTCTTCTTCCACGTAAGGATGGACGGTTCCGTTTTCGGCCCCATAACTGCAAACTAAATATAAACCTTCTTAAAAATCGACGGGGAGTCCGCAAGGCTCCCCGTTTTTTTTTGCCTATCCTAATATCTATTAATTATATAGATATTATGTAATTTTTGCTCACTGCTGTGCGGATATTGCACTCCTTTTTTGGGTTCATAATTATTTTATTCTTTTGTATAAATTATTTAAGTTTTTGGCATATTCAGGCACGCTTCCCGCTTTAAAAACGGCATACAGAATACAAGGAGGATAAAATGAAAAAAATCGTATTACCTGTAATGGCAGTATTTCTCGCGGCCGGAGCCGCTTCGGCTATGGAGGGAATGGACATGAAGCCGGAAAGTAAAATCAATGCTTATGTTGCCTCTCCCGCAGAGATGACAGATGCCGCAGAAAGCTACAGTGTGGAGCTCGAACTTCAGCGTTTCACAGGCAGGATTGAAAAAGGTGAGGTGATAAGCGCATATGTGGCGCTGCCAGAGGAAATGGTTGACTCTTCCGGCAGTTATAACGTTGAGAACGATCTTAAGCGTTTTCTTGATAAAAGCTCTGAAAAGGGAGAAAGAATAAATGTTTATATTGCTTCTCCTGAGGAAATGGTTGATGCGGCAGGTTCTTACAGCCTTGAGAATGACCTGAAACGTTTCGGTATCGAATAAAGGTTTGCCGGAATAGGGAAGGAGTCCATGAATCGGGCTCCTTTTTTAATTATTTGATCAAAACGGGAATTAATACTAAAGAAATATGATCTCCTGCCGATAAAAAATGAATAAGGAGAAAATCATGGATCTTGCTTCACTCGCTTCCGGTTTTTCACAGATGAAACAGTCTGAATACGCCATGCAGGCATCAGTAGCCGTTGCAAGGAAGGCTCTGGATGTTCAGGAAAGTCAGGGCGCAGCAGCGCTTAAGCTTATTCAGTCCGCGGAACTGCCTAAAAATTCCGGCGGTGAAAAGGGCAACTTTTTTGATGCCATAGCCTGATTATTTTTTCAGCTTGTGCGTGTGGGAGTAATTAAACTCAAAGTTCCCCAGATCTGAAGTTGCGTAAACCTTGCCGTATATTTTCATCTCCGCGTCTTCTGCGAGATATGCCTTAATGAACTCCTGTCCTGCCCGCTTCGGATAAATTGTCATATTGAATGACAGGCTGCCGGTGTTCTTTTCTTTGATCTGAAAGCTTTCATTGTCCGGGTTTTTGCCCGATGCGACAATTGATTTCCCCATCAGTATGTTGTATGTAAATCCAGTTATGTAGACAGGGAACAGGTTATCGTTTTTGATTGAAAGATCAACATCCAGATCTACCTTGTCAAAGCTGAGTTTATTTTTGATGCTGACATTTTCGATTCTGACGCTCACGTTGGAGGCGTAATAGTTTACCATCTGTGCGCAGGCCGCGGCAAACAGCGTGATAATGAGTATTGGCAGCAGTTTTTTTATCATATCTTCACCTTTTCGTGAGTATGATATTATTTAAAGCATGAAGAGAAAAGAGAAAAATGCCGCTTCACGGAAAAGCGGCCGGATGATTATGTCAGATTTTTCCGCCTGTTTTGTCTGAAACCTTCTGCCATTCAATATTGAGAAGAGCCTGAAAATCAGCAACGTCGGCCAGATAGTGGGTGTCCAGATAATATGATTTTCCGGAGGATGAGTTTTCTGATTCATACTCCTCTTTGGATGCTGATACTGTGGCAAAGGATGATTTCCTGAAAGATATGGGGTATTCCCTTTCTATTTTATAACTGTCCAGCAGGGTGTCTATTTCTATTACAATTCTGACTTTATTTTTTATGGCATCCACATACTGGATTCCATCCGCTCTTACTATGCTGAGGTCGCCTGAGTAAATTCCTGAGAGCTTGTATGTTCCGTGAAAGCTGTCTGATGCGCTGGCTGAAACCGGGGTTGTTCCCGCCTCAGTGGTGTGCGGGCCGGACGCTGTGCCGGAGCTTCCGCATGAAATTGTAATAAAAGCAGCTAAAACAGCCGCCGCAAAATAATAAGGGACTCTCAGCACCTGACCTTCACCTGTGAGCGTAGTATTTGTATGTATCTGCTTAACATTTCGGCAGAAAATGAGGAAACTTCACTTTTTTCTGCCGAAAATCGCGGATAAATATTTACACTACTTTGAAGCGGTTTACAACTCTATATTGATCCTCGGACTGCATTTGCAGATCGCTTACCGTATGTGATATTTCAGCAAGGGCTATGCTGCTCTGCTCCAGCCCGGAGGAGATCATCTGTACATTGTCATTTACTGAGTTTACGGCGTCGCTCTCTTCGTTCACGGCGCTGCTTATGGCACTGTTGTTGAGGGATATATCTTTTACCGAAATCATAATCTGCTCAAATATTTCCCCGGTTTCAGAGATTGCTGTGACACCTTTACCCACCGCGCCTACAGCCTTGTTCATGCTGCTTGATGCGTTTTCTGTCTCTTTTCTGAGGGTGGAGATAATGCCTCCCACTTCCCCTGTGGCGTTTTGGGTGCGTTCTGCAAGCTTTCTTACTTCGTCTGCCACAACGGCAAAGCCTCTTCCCGCTTCGCCTGCTCTTGCGGCCTCTATTGCGGCATTGAGGGCGAGGAGGTTTGTCTGGTCTGCTATATCGTTGATAACATCGAGGATTGCACCGATTTTTTCTGATGAGTCAGCAAGTTCGTTAATGGTTTTTGCCATCTCCTCAACACTGCGCTTAATATCTCCTATGTCCTTAACTGCGGAGTCAAGCTTCTTTTTACCGTCGTCAGTGAGCAAGTTGGCTTCCTGAGATCTCTTAAGAACTTCGCCTACGTTCTCGGCTATCTCCTTGGAGGTTGCGGCCATCTGCTCTACAGATGCGGCTATGCTTGATATTTGTGATGTCTGCTGGCTCATAGTGTTTGAAAGCTGCTCCGTGGAGGCGGCAAGCTCGCTGGAACCTGCTGAAACAGATTCTGAGGACTGCTGTATACTCCGGACAGTTTCGCGCACTTTTGCTATGAATGTGTTGATGTAGTCAGCGAGTATTTTTGTTTCGTCGTTAACATCCACAATAATTTCCTTTGTGAGGTCGCCTTCGCCTTCGGCAAGGTCTTTCGCCGTTACAGTTATGGTTTTGACAGATTTGATTATGGATGCTGAAACCAGAAGAGTTATAACCGTGTTCACCGCCAGAATGAACAACATTATAATAAGGCTGTTTATAACGGACGAACGGCTGATAGACGCTGCTGCTGCCGCATTTGCATCCACCTGCTCATTTATTTGCATAACAATTTCCTGTACCTGGTCATCGATCGCCGTGCTTGTGTCATCAATGATATTGTCAAAGGCTCCGAAAACTGAGTTATCCGCTCTGTCTTCAACAGCCTGAGCGAGATCCACGCTTACCAGGGAGTATAACTTGTCGAACTTTTTGTATATATCATCAAATTTCTTAAGTGTTTCTGCGTCTGTTATTATCTGCTGAATCTGCTTTTTGTTTTTTTCATAGCCGTTCAGGATGTCCGCCATTTCCTCTTTTCTTTCATCGCTGATAAATCCGTCCATTCTGTCGACAATAATATCCATCGCCAGAAGGTTAAGCTTGAGATTTGCTATTTCCATATTGCGCACTGCTGTTGATTTATCGAAGGAAACACCCTGAGAAGCTGCAAGACCGTTGAGCTTTCTTATGGTAAGATTATTATAAAAACCGAGAACGAGGAAGAGTGCACTTCCCACAATGAGTATTGCCATTATTTTTTTTCTGATGGTAAGGTTTCTCATTTTTTCACCGCTTTTGAGTTTTTAATTTTTAGTTAATATATTTTTTATAAGGATTATATCCTTAATGATACTTAAAAACATTGATAAATGAAACATAATTATTTTATTGTGTTTGAAAAGGATAAACTTTTTTTCTCAGAAATATGCGAGAGTGATTGCTGATGGCTAAAAACTTATTGAAAATACTTGGTTTTATTTTTGTTAACACTTTTCTTTTCAGATGGTTCTTCGAAAATCTCGGCGGCTGGCTGTATGAAAGCGCGGTGAACAGAAATATGCTGAGGCTGGTTGTTTTCTCCCTTGCGGCTGCTCTGGTCATAGTATTTATCATAAAATTCGGTTTTCCGGCTGAAAGGGGAAGGTGGTAGTGCTTGCTTTTTCCTGAAACCTGTATAGGATATTCAGAAAAATGTATATAAAGGAGTTGGAATGAAAAAGATAGTCCCTGTTATTATTTTGGCTGCGGCTGTTCTGATTATGGTTTTTTCACTCAGAACGGAGAAAGACGGCGGAATGACCCTCGCAGCTCTTCAGGCGGAAGCCGCAGAAACCGGAAAGGCAATGGTGGTTCAGTTCACCTCTGACGGGTGCATTACATGCAGAAAGATGAAGCCCGCCCTTGAGAAGATTGAGTCCGAAGGGGGTGACAGGTATATGTTAAAGGTTGTTGATGTTGATATAAACACCGGCATAGCAATAGAGATGGGCATAACTGCTGTTCCGGTTCAGCTTTTTATCTCTCCGGAAGGGCAGATTCTTAAAAAGAACCTCGGCTACCTTTCCTACAAGGATTTCACTGATATTTTTGCAGAGTATTCAATATAATATGCCGCCCTCCGGGGCGGTTTTTTTTGCTGAATGTAAAAATTGTAATAAATATTCCATTTAATTATGAAAAAGTTTAGGATGTTAAAGATAAAGCGGTTTTATTCTGCTGGCGGCTTTTTCATGCATTTTCAGGCATTCAAAAGCATTTACAAAATTTGTTTTCATTAATATCTTTATAACGATATTGCAAATAAAGACTGAAGGTTTATTTCAATGGAAAAAGTAATACTTGTCGTTGACGATGACCCTGAGATACTGGAAATAATCAGACTTCTGCTTTCCCTCGAAAAATATACAGTGCTGACAGCCTCTACGGGGATGGAGGGTATCGCTAAGGCAAGGGAAAATAATGTGGATCTCATCGTTCTTGATCTGAATCTGCCGGATGTTGACGGTCAGCAGATATGCAGACTTGTCAGGAAGGAGAAGGATGTGCCGATCCTCATTCTCTCAGCCCGTGACAATGTTTCGGATAAGGTTATCTGTCTTGAATACGGCGCGGACGATTATCTCACCAAACCCTTTGAAAATATTGAACTCACAGCAAGGATAAAAGCTATTCTGCGCAGAACAGAACCCATTGGTGAGGCATGTCAGGAAGGCGTTATTCAGTTTTTTCACATAACAATAGACAAGTGTGACCGCACAGTGCACATAGGCGGCGAGAAAATAAACATAACCCCCAAAGAGTTTGAGCTTCTCATGTATTTTTATGAGAAAAGGGGGCAGGTTCTCTCTCGTGATGACATAGTGAAGGACATCTGGGGGAAAAACACGGTATACTCATGGTCCAGAAGTCTTGATGTTCATGTGAAAAACCTCCGCCAGAAGATAGAGACAAACCCGAAGAATCCCGACATTATCAAAACTGTTTCAGGTGTTGGCTATAAAGTGAAAAAATGAGACTCACACTCAAGCTTATTACCAATATTGTTATTGTAACGGTAATTTTTGTGGTGCTTTCCACAATGTTTCTCTGGCAGCGCCAGAAGGAAATTATAATTGAGCAGGCGCACATTCAGGCGAAAACTCTGTTCGAGATGATTCTGATCACGCGCCAGTGGGTGGCTGAAAACCGGAATGATGTGCGTCCTGTGCCTGCTGTTGTCACCAAAGAACTCTCCAAATACGCGGGCGTTATGTCCCGTTTCAGGTTTCATATAACCAGCACAAGCCTTATTAATCCCGAAAATGCGCCGGACGAGTTCGAGGTGCGCGCTCTCACTGCACTTGCCGGAGGCAAGGCGGAATATGACGAAACAATAGAAGAGGGCAAGAACAAAATATACAGATACATGGCGCCGCTTTACATAAACGAGGCATGCCTTGAATGCCACATTTATCAGGGCTACACAGTGGGCGATCTCAGAGGCGGAATATCCGTATCTGTTCCATTGGACGAGATTGAAGCCTCTATCGACCGCAATAACCGCTTTTTCTATATGGCAGGCATTGTAACCTTTCTCGGTATAGTCATAACAATCAGCATTCTGGTGCGCAGACTTGTACTGACAAAGCTGGACATACTTGCGGACGCGGCTTCCTCCTTCAAATCCGGTGACTACACCCGAAGTGTGGACATTGATACTGACGATGAAATCGAGGAACTGGCGGAAGCATTTAACCTGATGCGGGAGAGTATTCTCCAGAACGAAGACAACCTTAAACGCAGACTGAAAGACGTCACGGGCAAGTATGTCATGCTTGTGAATGAGCTTGAGCATAAAAACGATGAACTCCGTTCGGTAAACTCTTTTAAAACTGAGATTCTGGATTCGATCTCACACGAGATAAGGACTCCGCTCACGAAAATCCTCGCCTACAGTGAGCTGTTACTGAAGCCGGAGCTTGAGAATGATGTTAATCTCCGCTACAAATCAGCGGAGACGATCAGGAAAAGCTCAAAGGCGCTCAACAGGCTTTTCAACGAGATAATAACCCTCAGCAGGCTTGAGCATAAGCAGCACGATTATCACTTTGCCCCCGTGAAGATAGCCTCCATGTTTGAGGAAACTCTGGCATTCTTTGAGCAGGATATAAAGGAGAAGAAGCTCAGACTCAGCGCGGATATTCCGGAAAATCTTGTGGTATGTGTGGATGCTGATGTTTTTAAATATCTTATAGATAACCTTCTCTCTAATGCAATCAAGTTTAACAGGCAGGAAGGGGAACTCTCTGTCAGAGCGTTCAGGAAGGACGGCTGGGCATACTTTACGGTGAGAGATACAGGCTGCGGCATACCTCAGCACGAAATAGAAAATGTTAAGAAGCGTTTCTACAGAGCCAGCAATGTGAAAAAGGATTACCCCGGAACAGGGCTTGGGCTGTCTATTGTGAACAGAGTGGTTCACGCACATAAGGGAAGTCTGGAAATCGAATCAGAGCTTGGGGAATATACGGAGTTCAGGGTTATTCTGCCAAATTCCGCAGCGCTTTGCGGTTGACGGAGGCGGTTTTTCCCGGTGCATTTTTCCGCAGCCGGAGAGCCTTCCCGCCGTCTACATGTTTTTAGAGATATTTCCGTAAGGTGCGCTTTCAGTATCCAGCATCATGTTTTCAAGCTCGTACTTGGTCATCCATCCGTTCTGTATGTAGCTTGAAGCGGTCTGGGTTATATCATAAAGATATTCCATGTAATGTTCGCTTTCCTGAATACGGTGACGCTCAACAATGAAAAATGCGTTTCCGCTCAGTGTCTTCGCCTCACGCACGAAACTGGCTTTGCCGTTCAGGCAGGCGGCTTCACGGCCGCATACGCAGTTCATGTAATTTTTGCACTCAGCTTCAAACCCCCGGAAAATGTAGTGGCACTTGTGCTCACCGCAGGAGAATTCGCCGAAAATGCGATGTGCGGATTCATTCATGTATATAAGAGTTCCGTCAGCGTCAAATATTATAACCGGGTATGTGTGCCTGTTATATGAGCTGTAATCAACCTTCATATCCGCCTCGATATTATACTTAATAAAAAATATAACACCCTAAAATGAAAAAATCGTGAAAAGAATTGTGGGAGCTTTCCGGTAATCAATAGATAAATCTGATAATGCTCCGTAAGTTTCTGGTCTTTAACTTTAATTGCAGCATGAAATAATTATGGCGTAGATCGCAATTTTATGTTTGTGGGAATCTGGATTTGTATTGAGAAGACTGAAAACAGGCAACAAAAAAGGGCTTGCCGGAAAATCTCGGAAGCCCTCGGAATGCTTTTTCAAGGCGACGCCCGGAATCGAACCGGGGTGCAAGGCTTTGCAGGCCTCTGCCTAACCACTCGGCCACGTCGCCATTAGATAAAAAAAAGAGCGGGTGACCGGGCTCGAACCGGCGACCTCAACCTTGGCAAGGTTGCGCTCTACCAACTGAGCTACACCCGCAACGGGAAGATATATATACCTTCGGGAGTTCTGTTTGTCAATAAGTAGTTTTCATTTTCTTTTAAATTTTTTTGCAAGTTATATCAGGATCTTCCTGACTTTTGCAGTGTAGTCTTCCAGGCGGCTGATATTGCGGATTACTGAATTTTTATCTCCTGCTTTTGCGCTTTCCTCAATTGCTTTTCCCAGTTCGGTTATGATCTCAAAACCGTAGCTTGCCCCTGTCCCTTTTATGCTGTGTGCTATGAAACCTGCCTTTTCCAGATCCCCGTTTTCGGCTGCTTTGCGCATTTCAGCTATTTCTTCGGTCTTGCGGGTGATGTAAGCCGGTACAAGGTCTGCCAGATCAGGGTCTATGCTTATTCTCAGATCCTCTTCCTCGGCGGTTTTCACAATATCCGGGAAAACGGAGTTGAGAAAATCCTCCAGATCTTTTTTCTTGAATGGTTTGCTGAAGTGACCGTCATAAAGATCCTGCGGAAAGTCGGTTTCTCCGGGCAGGTTGGCTGAGAAACTGAAAACAGGTATCCTGTCTCCGCTCAGGTTCTGAACCGTCCTTATTGCCTCTGCCGCCTCGTCTCCGCTCATTACAGGCATCCGTCTGTCCATCAGCACCAGATGGAATCTGCCTGATTTATACTTATCCAGAGCATCCTGCCCGTCTTCTGCGAAAGTTATTTTTACAGGGATGCTCTTTGTGTACATTTTAATGAGGTTTCTGTTATCCTCCGAATCCTCAGCTATGAGAACAGAGGGGTTGGCAGTGCGCACAGCCACAGGCTCGCTGTCCGCTTGTTTTATGTTATCCGGAGCGGAAAAACGGACAGAGAATATAAATGAGCTCCCTTTGCCCGGTGTGCTGTGTGCGCTTATATCGCCGCCCATCATTCTGACAAGCCTGCGGCATATGGCAAGCCCCAGCCCGGAGCCGCCGTATTTTCTGGACATTGACTGATCGGCCTGCGTAAATTCCTCAAATATTCTCTCTATGTTCTCCCCGCTTATGCCTATTCCCGTATCAGCCACTTCCACATGGAGAACAGTTTCTCCATCCTCCGCATGTGCATCGGCTTTTATGGTTATGCTCCCCGTGGGGGTGAATTTGACTGCATTTCCTATGAGGTTAGAGAGGATTTGCCTCAGTCTGTGCCTGTCACCTTTAACCTTTTCAGGGACACTTTCATCCATAAACATGTACAGGTTCAGCCCTTTTTCGGCAGCAGCGTAAGAAAAAAAGTCCGCAGTTACGCTGAAAACTTCTCTCAGGTCAAAGTTATCGTTCTCAAGCTCCATTTTGCCGGTGTCAAGCTTGGCGAGATCCAGAAGGTCGTTGAGGATTCCCATAAGGTTTTCCGCTGCTCCTGCTATGCTTTCCAGCTTGCTGAGTCTGTTTTTATCGGTTTCGTCTGTTTTGAGTATGTCAACCATTCCTATTACCACATTCATAGGTGTGCGTATTTCATGGCTCATAACAGCCATGAAGGCGGTTTTTGCCCTGCTTGCCTCTTCTGCGGCCTGCTTGGCGTTAATAAGTTCAAGCTCGTTTTTTTTGCGCTCGCTGGTATCCCTGATAACTCCGGTAAAGTAGACCTCACCGTCGATCATGGACGCGCTGACGGCCATTTCTATAGGGAAGTGAGTACCGTCGGAGTGTACCCCCTCAATGTCCCTTATGATTCCGATTACGGCGGAGCGTTTGCCGAAGTCAAACGAATCAAGCCTCTGCTGATGGCTTAGGGCAGCCTCATGGGGCATAAGGATATTAACGCTCTTGCCGAGAAGCTCCTCCTCGCTGTAGCCGAACATTTTTTCCGCAGCAGGGTTGAAGGCTGTTATGCTGCCGTCCTGCTTTATTATCACAACGGCATCCACGACAGTTTCAAGAATTGCGCGTATTTTTGCACTTTCTTCCTCAGCAAACTTTTTGGCTTTTTCCAAATCATTGAGAATTGCCTGCTGTCTTTCGTGGCTGTTCTGTACAGAGAGCGACATTGCATTGAAAGTTTCGGAAACAGCCGCCAGTTCGTCGTTTCCGTCTGCGGCAATGGTTACGCCAAGTTCCCCGGCTGTAATTCGGGCGGATGCATCTGCTATGCGGTAAATCTGCCTTGTGAGTATATGAGCAAGGAGGTAGGCAAATATCAGAGTGGTGCATATCTGTATGCCCGCCAGAATAAACATTTCCCTGAGCGTATCGGATATAAAGCGGGTGTAAGTTCCCGTTGCTATTCCTACCTCTATTCGCCCGATGTAGTAATTTCCGCTGTACAGATCTGCGTATGTATCAAAAGAGCCGTCATGGGCTTTGCTCACCCTTGAATCCGCTTCAAAGGGAACCGAAAGGAATTCTTTTTTCCCGTTCTGGGCTATGGTGGAACCCACTTCGTTTTTCACGCGCGCATACGCAACTTCTTTATGCTCCGAGAGGCTTTTGGTAAGGCTGTCAAGCAGGGCATAATCATTAACCAGTATCGCCTCCTCAGCGGACGCGCTGAGGAGATTGACCGCAGTTTCAGCGCGGAGGATAATTTCGCGCTCACCGTATTCCTTCAGGAAGCCGACACTGACATACAATGCGGCAGCAGTGGTCACCATCTGTATAAATACTGCCCCCAGCGCTATTTTCAGTTTGAAGGACATGTTAAGTCTGCCGAAAATCATTCACCCTCCGGGAGTATAAATGATGAGATACCGAGCCGTTTCATCGTCTCGTTCATTTCAGTGTGTTCGTGAATGGTTGTGAGTATGTTTTTGAAATATTCGGCAGTTTCATCTGACACGCGCGCAGAAACACCTACCACATATGAATCGTAATCCTCTGTCACAAATACTGTTTTCAGATTTTCACTTTTTTCGTAAAATCCGCCGAGAACCGAGCCGGCCGGATAAAGCTGTTTTTCTGTCCCTATCACCACAGAGGTTATGGAATTAAGGTAAACGGGTTTGAAGCTGATGTCATGATCGCTTAGTATCCTCTGCATTTCGTAAGATGAAACATGTTCATGGGGAGAGGCAAAGGCTATATGTTTGTTGTTAAGATCCCTGAGTGAACTTATACCGCTGGCCTTGTGGGTGATTATGGCTCCGCGGAGCTCTTTTTCATAGGGCACTGCTATTGCCTTGTAGCGGTTTTTGGCTGTTTTATACTGTGAGGCTGTCATGAATGCTATGTCATATTTCCCTGCGAGCAGCCCTGACTGAAAGTCAAGTTCCGAACGCTCGGTTCTTATGATAACTTTTATTTCTTCATTTTCGGCTTTAACAGCAAAAGGTCCCCATATTTCCAGAGTTTCCGATGCAGAATAAAGTGGAACTATACCAAAAACAATACTTGTTTTATCTGCAAATGCTGTGCTAAAAAATAAGAAGACCAGAGTAATTATTAAATATTTCATAGACTGCCTGAAAATATACTTTCTGCCGTATTATACATTGTGAACTGATTTGTTGTAAACGCGGCGTACTCTTTTTTATTCGCAGGTTTAGATGGAGATGCAGATGGGAATACCGTTATTGTCTGATATTACTATTATATTTCTTTTTGCCGCGCTTGCTTTGTTTGTGGCTGGTAAGCTGAAAATTCCTGAAATAATGGGATATTTGATCACCGGGGTGCTTGTGGGGCCTAACGGCTTCGGGCTTATTCACGCTGTGGAGCAGGTGGACATGATGGCGCAGATAGGCGTTGTTCTGCTTCTCTTTACCATCGGAATCGAATTTTCCCTTGCTACACTGATTTCTCTTAAACGGCCTGCAATTTTCGGCGGCAGCTTACAGGTTACAGGTACTATAATCGTTTTTGCGGTTATAGCTCATTTCAGCGGATACAGCATAAACAGTGCTGTCTTCGTAGGCATGATGGCTGCCGTTTCCGGTACTGCGATTATGCTTAAGGTATTTGCTGCGCGGGGCGAGGTGGACTCGCTCTACGGCAGGATAGCCTTGGCGGTTTCCATATTTCAGGACATAGCGGTAATTCCCATGATGTTCATGGTTCCTGTTCTGGCCGGACAGGAAGGGGGAATAGGCGGAGTTGCCGTTCTTCTCGGCAAGGCTGTCCTGATTGTTGTGCTGGTTTTCTTCGGAGCCAGAACAATTGTTCCCAAGATCCTTTACCATGTGGCATCCACCAGAAACAGGGAACTGTTCATGATCACCATAGTTCTCCTCTGCCTCGGTGTTGCGTGGTTTACATCCATGGCGGGTCTTTCCCTTGCTCTCGGCGCATTCCTCGCCGGAATAGTGGTGAGCGAATCCGGTTACGGCCAGCAGGCGCTGGGGGATGTTATCCCTTTTAAGGATGTTTTCACAGGCTTCTTCTTCGTTTCTATTGGTATGCTGCTTAACCCTGCCGTGGTTATGGCTAATCCTGTGGGGATAGGGGTGAGCCTTCTTATTCTGATTGTTTTCAAATTCCTTGTTACAGGATTTGCGGTCAACATACTCGGTTACCCGATGAGGGTTGCCGTTCTTTCAGGCCTTTCCCTTGCTCAGGTGAGCGAGTTTTCGTTCATTCTCGGTGCTGCCGGTGCAGCGGCAGGGCTTATAGACGCTGATACATACTCATTTCTCATAGCTGTCACTGTTATATCAATGGCCACCACGCCGTTTCTTATAGTTGCCGCTCCGAAGCTTGCTGATATTCTCTCTGCGGTTCCTTTGCCTTCTAAGCTTCGCTACGGCTATCTCCATGAGAAAAAAGAGGAAGAGAGCAGGGAACTGATAGATCATATAATAATTGCCGGATTCGGGCTTAACGGAAGAAACACCGCCAGAGCGGCGAAAGAAACGGGTATTGACTTCGTTGTCATAGAGATGAACCCTGAAACAGTCAAAAAAGAGAAGGAACTGGGAACACCCATATTCTATGGAGATGCAGCCCAGCCTGCGGTTCTGGAACACGGCAGTCTGCACAGCGCAAGGATTGTGGTTGTCACCCTGCCTGACCCTGTTGCTGTGAGGCAGGTGGTGGAAACCGCCAGACGCGAAAACCCCACGGTTTATATCCTTGCCAGAACAAGATATATAACAGAGATTAAGCCTCTCAAGGAACTCGGCGCTGATGAGATAATTGTTGAGGAATACGAAACGGCGATAGAAACCTTCTCCCGCGTACTGAGAAAATATCAGATCTCAGCGGAGGAGATAGAAAAAATAGCCTCAAGCATACGCTATGAGGTTCACGGCGGAGCAAACGGTTCTGAATCCAGAGTTGCTTATAACGAAGGTGTGTGCCTTACCGGGATGAACATAAAAAATGTTACCGTGCCTGTGGGGTCGCCTGTTTCGGGGAAAACTCTCCGTGAGCTTGATCTCAGGTTCCGTTACAATGTTTCACTCCTTGCCGTGCGCAGGGGACAGCAGGTTATGTCAAACCCCGGCAGCGGTTTTACCCTCAATGAAAGGGACGAGCTTGTCCTTATGGGGGATGATGAGGCGGTGCAGAGCTTTATGAAGAGCCTCTGATGAATGTTGATAACATACTGATTTTCCTCAGCGGCTTCATGATAGGCGGTTTTCTGTGCACACGCGTGGAGGCGTTTCTGGTTGAAAAACGCTTCCCGGAGGACAGAAAACCGGAGGAAGTCATGCCTTATATTAAGAAGCTGGGTTTCGGCGGGGTATTTTTTTCTGTACTTATCGGTGTTGTTGCGTTCAGCCTTTTTCCTCATCCTTTCATATACGGTCTTTGCGGCGGTTACGCTCTTTTTGCCGCAAAGATTGGCCTGTGATGATGTTATCCTGAGTTTTTTATTTAATATTTGAATTGTATTCTCACTCACGCCATTTATCTGTTAAGATAAATTACGGATTTGCCATAGCCTTGCGTCCGTTTTCAGAACACTTTCGGGAGAAAATCATGAAGAGTGCGTTTAAGTCATATTTTTATACTATCTTTCTGTCCGTTCTTATTATTTTTGCGGCAGTTTCCTGCGGGGACAATGTTTCAGACGGCGGAGGCGATGAAAAAGTAAGTGTGCGGCTTAAGATGGACGGACTGTTTGAGGATGCGGCAAGAAGCAAAAGAACCTCAATCGGCGGACATCCCGTAACCAGCCTTTTTCTGGATGTGTCGGCTGCCGGATGGTCGGGGCTGAGACTTAACCTCACTGACATGCTCAACAGAAACGAGAACGAGATTGATGTGGAGATCACAGCCGGAAAGATATACACCTTCGCGGTGAGCGCATATACTTCGGGCAATGTTCTTCTTTGCAGCGGTTCGGAAAGCGCCATGATCCGAGTTAATTCAGAGGTTGGCATAAATCTGGTCTGCGCTCTTCAGATAAGTGTTGACCTTTCCGCCGCTAAAATGGAGGGGGTGATGAACTTCCTCGACTATCAGAGCAACCCTCTTGTTCAGCATGTTATGCAGGATCTCATATCCGCAGTTGATGACGGTGTTAACCTTGGTGAGGTGCAGGACGCGGTTGAGGATGCGGAACTCGCCGCAGGCTCATCCGTCAGGAGCAAAAACTCACAGAGCTACAAAAAGCTGACAGCCAGCCTCAGAGCGCTGAAAAATGGTTCACTAACGGCTTTCAACGCATTTAAAAGCATGGTGAACGGTCTGGGTAATACAGCAGAGCTTAAAGCGGCTGTTACGCTTATGGAAAGCGTTCTTGCGGACGGGCTTAAGCCTGAAATATCAATCAGCCCGGCGAGCGGGATCAATTTTTCCGATGTCGGAGTCAACACCCTTTCGGGTGAGCAAACAGTGCTTATAACAAACTCAGGAAATTACAGACTGAGCATAAACAGTGTGGCCTCTTCCAATAATTACAGCTTTATCGTTAATGCATCCGGCGGTTCATCCCCCTGCGGAACGGGAACATTCAGCCTTGTTCCGCAGGAAAGCTGCACGGTTACTGTCAAGGCGCACCCCACAGCAGCAGGAATCCTGAGCGGCACTCTGGATGTGACATCTGACAGCGTTTCCGTCGATCCCGCTTCTATAGCTCTCACGGTAAACGGAATTGTTTCAGGCTCCGCCGTGCTCACTGCCGATAAATCTCTTCTGGAGTTTGATGCTGTGGCAGTGGGGATCTATGCGGAGCAGTCGATAGTTCTCACAAACTCCGGTTCGGCCGCAGCAACGGGCATCAGTACCGCATTCTCAGGCTCAGGGGCGGCTGTTTTCACTGCAACAGACAACTGCACAACTGTCCCCGCGGGACAAAGCTGCACTGTAACAGTGAGGTTCACTTCCGCTTCCCCGGCAGGGATGAAGGATGCCGCTCTCACCGTGAGTTCAAACGCGGCGGATGTGTCTGTTCAGCTTCGTGCATACTCTGTTTCAGGCGGAATGACATCTGAAATTCTGTTTAAAGACACAAGCATCACCTCTCTTTCCGAAAGAAATCTGGCTATGTGCAATGACGGCAAGGCTCACGCAGTTCTGACTTCCAGAGATAAGATAACCTACGGGTTCTTTGACGGAGACGAGTGGTATCTGAGCGACATAGGCGTGACGGTAAACGAGTTCGACATAGCGGCTATAACGGCTGACAGCGAATGTATGCCCCATATAGCTTATACTAAAACGGAAAATGCAGACCCCAAACTGTATTACGCACATAGCAGAAACGGTTTCTGGCAGTCATACGAGGTGGACAGCGCACTTGTATCAACAATGAATCAGGCTGTTTCCATCGTGTCTGACGGCACGGACATATATATATCAAGCATAGTTGAAAACGGGCATAAGGTTGTTGTGGATAAAACAACAAACTTCGGGGCGGCTTTTACCAGAACAGAGATTGGTTCAGCTCTCCCCGGACCTGAAAGCACTCTGCTGAAAAAAGATTCATCCGGCGTAATCCATATGGTTTTCAGAGATTCCGACGGAATACACTACGCTAACAGCCAGAGCGGTCCATGGACAGTGGATGAGGAGATAGCAGACGGCTTTATGCCCTCCATCGCTTTCGACGGATCAACAGTGCATGTAATTTATCATGGCGGCGGACTTTATGAAACCTTGAACAGCGGCTCCGGCTGGTCATCTGTTCCGGTCAGTATAGATACTCAGGTTATCGGAGCCCCTGTAGCCTTAACAGTTCCCGGAGGCATTGATGTTTATTACAAATACGACGATGCATCCGCAGTTATGAAAAGAACTTACAGCAGCGGCACGTGGTCTTCTCCTGTTGTTTTTTACAATAACAACATTGATATGTTTTACAACAGCATGAAGCTTGCCGGAACCAACGCTCCAAACGGCAATTCGATGGTTCTTTATGACGCCAATTCGACCCTCACCTCAGAGAGCCGTGTCGGCGGAGTGTGGGGAAATCCGGCGGCACTGAGACTTATGCTTGGGATCAATCCGGAGTTGGCATTTGATATGGAATTTGATCCTCAGGGGCTGGAGATTTACGGAGTGCTTGGCGACCTTATTGATGAAAGAAGCGGAGGGCTCTACAGGTTCACCCTGGAGGACGGCGGAATCGGTCTTGCGATGCTTGACACTCCTGAAAAATACACAGTTTCCGGCGTTGATATGGTGAAAACAGCATCGGGTGAGCATATATGCTACATCTATTCCTTGGGAGGTAACCTGAAATTAGGCTATCTGAATAATGATACCAGTTTGACACACTCCTATCTGGCTGATGCTTCTTCATATACCTGCTCTGTGGCCGAAAACGGTTCGGGTGAGGTTTATATAGTTTACGGAAACAGTTTCAATGAAACATCTGTCTATAAAACAGGTATAGGTGTGGCAGGCAGTATGGATGCTGAATTGTCTGCAGGCTCTGTGTCAATGCAGTATATTCCATCGGCAGGAAAGCTTTTCTTCAGCTATTACAGTTATTCGGATGCATACGGGCTGAGCTATCTGAACAGCGCCACAGACCAGAGCATTCAGGCGGCTTCCCATGACAGGGGTTTTGCAGAGCTTGCTGTTTCCGCGGCGGACACTCCTGTGGTTCTGTTCGGTGGTACTGACGGAACTGCGAATACATCTTTTGTGAAAATCTCTGAATGCGAAACTGATCTGAGTTCATGCAGCACCCAGACCATTTATACCCCTTCTGTAAACAGCTATATAGAAGGCATGTCCCTCGCTGTTGATGCCGATGATAATGTTTATGCCGGAGTGATTGATAACGGAAGGGGTATTGTGCTTCTTAAGGGTGTCCTCGGAAGCAGCTACACTGACACGGTTATAGACAGTTCTTCTGATATTTCCTCTGCATCATTTGATGCGATAAAGGTGCTGCTCAATCCTGTCACAAACGATATGTCCATGTTTTACCGCAGCGGAAGCAGACTGAACCACACAACAGAGGCTCTGATTCCTGTTCTTGGTGTTTCACATGTATATAAAAACTTCGGCAGTCTGACCATGGGTTCATCCTCCACGGAACTGACGGTATCAGTAACAAACAACGGAACCCAGAGAATGTTTGTGAGGGATATTAAGCTGGATCACGGAGATAATTTTGTGCTGACCACAGCTTACGGCAGCGGTTCGTGCCCGTCTGATCTGTTCTCGCTTTATCCGCAGGAGTCATGCAGCGTAAAGGTTAAGTTCCGCCCGTTTGCTTCCGGAGCAATGGCGGACAGGCTTATTGTGGAAACAGGAAGAAGCAGGGAAGAGATGTCTCTGTTCGGTGTAGGGCAGTAATTAAAGAAATAATAAGGGCTTTCCGGAAGGGAAGCCCTGAGCTTGTTGACAAATTCCTTTTAAAAACAGAAAAGTCTGTATTTGCATAAATCCTCCCTAGCCCTCCTTTACAAAAGGAGGGTGTTTTGCTTTTATTTGCAGTAACTTCCCCCTTTATTAAAGGGGGACAGGAGGGGGATTTTACAGATATAAACAAGTAGGCAACTGTGTTTGTAAGCAGTTTTGTAAGCAGTCTGATGGCTTTCCGGAAGGGAAGCCCTTTTTGTTATATGGCTATGCTTTTATAAAGCTCTATCACTTCATTGTTTTCCAGATAACGTTTCTTTCTGCCGCTTATCTTTTTTGCCGCCTCAAGAAGAGCCTTAACTGTTTCCGGTGTGTAATCCAGCCCGTGGGACTTCAGAAGGTATTCCAGAATTCCCCTGCCTGAGTGTTTGCCGACCACCAGCTTTCTCTCCATTCCCAGTTCCGCCGGGTCGAAGGCCTCATAATTATTGGGGTTTTTGAGGATTCCGTCTGTGTGTATGCCGGATTCGTGGGTAAACATAAGCTCGCCTATAACGGGTCTGTAGGGTTCTATGGCTCTGCCGGAGGCCTTGGAGACATATTCGCTTAGGTTCTTTATGCATGAATGGTCAAACCCGTCCTCAACGCCGTAAACATGACGGGAGGCCATGACTATCTCTTCCAGAGGTGCGTTGCCGGCTCTTTCACCGAGACCTATAACCGTGGTGTTGACATGGGTTGCGCCCGCTCTGATTGCGGCAAGGGAATTGGCAGTTGCCAGCCCGAAGTCGTTGTGAGCGTGTATTTCCACATCAATATCCGCTTCTTCGATTATTCGTCTGACTGTTTCATAGGTTGAAAAGGGGTCCAGTATGCCCACAGTGTCGCAGTAGCGGAAGCGTGCCCCGCCGTGCTCCTTAATCAGATTTGCGTACTCTATTACAAAGTCAATATCCGCCCTTGAGGCATCCTCACCGCCGACTGACACATAAAGTTTTTTTGATACGCAGTAGTCTATCACTCTTTTTATCTGATTCTTAACCCACTCGCGGTCTTTGTTCAGTTTTGTTTTTATCTGTATATCAGACAGGGGCAGGGATATTTCCACAGAATCCGCCCCTGCGTTTATGGAGGCCTGAATATCGCTTATCAGAGCCCTGTTCCATGCTATGATGCGGGCATTCAGCCCAAGATCGATTATGCGTGAGAAGACTCTGCTCTCTTCCTCGCCCATTACCGGGATTCCGGCCTCTATCTCCTGAACACCTATTTTGTCCAGACCTTTTGCTATTTCCAGCTTCTCATGGAGGGTAAAGCTCACTCCGGGTGTCTGCTCTCCGTCACGGAGGGTGGTATCGTCTATTATAAAGCTTTTCATATGAGCCTCCTCACAACGGATTTCCTTAGCTGTTTCATCTGCAAAACCCGTGCCATCGGCTGTTTTGCTGCCGAATCTTTATTTATCAGATATTTATGCGTTTTGGTGCTATTGTCGCAACAATGACAAACTAACAATTATTGTAAGGTTTCGGACAAACTGACAATTTTATAAGTTATTGATAATTAAGGAACCGTGGTTTGGCAGGCTTCTTGCATATGGTGATGCATAAGGAGAGTGCGTTATGGACAGAGAAACAATCAGACAAAAGGTAGAGAAACACCCCTGTTACTGTGCCGGTGCGCACATGAAATATTCCCGTATACATCTCCCCGTGGCTCCCGCCTGTAACATTCAGTGCAACTACTGCAACCGCAAATTCGACTGCAGCAACGAGTCACGCCCCGGTGTAACAAGCGATGTGCTTACTCCCGAACAGGCGCTTGAGAAAACCATCTCTGCTTATCACGCTGTGGAAAACCTCAGTGTGGCGGGGATAGCAGGTCCCGGTGATGCCCTTGCCAACCCGGAGGAAACTTTCGGCACATTCAGGCTGATAAAGGAGTTCAACCCCGAAATTAAGCTTTGTCTCAGCACAAACGGGCTGGCATTGCCGAAATATGTGGATGAAATAGTGGAGCTTGGGATCGAGCATGTGACAGTTACAATGAACGCTGTTGATCCTGAAATAGCTCTCAAAATATATGACAATGTCGGCGGGGAAAAAGGTATAGAAGCTGTTAAAAAACTTCTCGGCAACCAGATTCTCGGAATCCGCATGCTTGTGGTGGAGAATGTGATTGTGAAGGTCAACTCTGTCCTTATCCCCGGAATAAATGACGAACACATAGCCGAAGTGGCTAAAACCATAAAGGAATTGGGAGCTTACATCCACAATGTAATCCCCCTTATGTCCAAAAAGGAATACGGAACCAGATTCGCGGAAATGGAAGTTCCTGAGCCTGACTGCGCAATGCTCGCCAAGGTAAGAAACGACTGTGAGGATGCCATGGGCAGCTCGGAGAACATAATGAGCCACTGCCGGCAGTGCAGGGCGGATGCTGTGGGGAAACTGGGAAGCGTTTCCAAAATCGGCGATCTTTCCCTTGATGAACATTCCAGAACACACAGCGGGGCTGTTTTCGGCAAACTGAACGAACTCGCCGTGGCGGATGTTAAGGCGGGTGTGGCCGGGCTGAAAGATTTACTCCGTGAACGCACTGTGCGGGTCGCAGTTGCATCATCAACCGGACGTTATCTTGATTCCAACTTCGGCAAGGCAGGAAAGTTTGAGATATATGCCTTCAATGAAAACGGCTTTGAGCATGAGGAAACATTTGATCTTGCCTCTGCCATTGCTTCCTCACCCGAAACAAGGCTGGATGCCAGAACCAACGCAATAATAACAGGCCTCGGCACATGTCATGCGGTTGTATTCCGCAAAATAGGTAACAGCGCAGCGGAAGAAATGAAAAATCTGGGCATAGTTCCGGTTGTGGGAACCGCTTACAGCGTATGTCTCAAAGAGGCATGGAAAGCGGCGGAAAAAATAATCGCACCCGAAAAAGCGGAGGTGAAAAAATGATTGCAGCACCAAAACTCAGCCAGAGGGATTTTAACGGCCAGCTTATTAAAGGCACTGTTCTGGAGGTGGATGCCGGGCTCATTAACGCTTCCGTGATAATTCAGTCAGGCAAACGCACCATAAGCATAGTAATGCCCGCCGCAGAGCTTGTTAAGGCGGGAATAGCGGTTAACAGCACTGTTTTCTGCCTTATGAGCGGCAAGGATATAACTATAATAACGGATATAAAGGAATACATGGCAGGTCTTCAGAAAAAGAACCCTAATCTGGAGACTTATCTTGTGAAATAGATCTGATGATTCCGCGCGTAATGCTCGCTTTTGCGTACGGATAAGAAAGCTAATACCTTTCGACCCTCCTTATGAAAGACCGGAGTTCGCCGCTCCGGTCTTTTTTATGATAATTCGAAAAAACCTACATCCATGTAGTTTTTTTCAGCAAGCTCGGTGCAGAAACCTCCGAAATCTAAGCGGTGGTTTTCTCACTTGCGCAGCCTTCGGAGCTAAGCTCCTTGCTGCTCTGGTTGCGCTTGCGTTCCTCGCCTTGCTGCGGTACGCGCTCCACGGGCACGTCCATGTGCCTGTAGTACGGCTTCGCTCCGCACGGCGGTTCCCCAGCCGTGGGAAACTTTTGGGTCACTGCGAACGATAGTGAATAAGAGGTTTACATTACTTTACTATATAGGTTGCCCCGAACTCCGGCACAATGAACTCAGCTTCCTTGAGCCCGGCTGCTTCCTTAGCCTTTATAAGTCCTTCAATCGGTTCGTCTATCCCTTCATCCGTAAGCTGAATCGTTCCGAAGTGGCTTCCTATGCTGAATTTTGAATTAATCTCCTGATGTATCCGGACAGCCTCCTCCGGGTTAACGTGGGAGTACTGCATGAACCATCTCGGTTCATACGCCCCGATGGGGATGACAGCCAGTTCAAACCCGCCGAATTTATCTGCAAGCATTTTATCATGGCTGCCCTTTGCCGTGTCCCCGGCAAAATAGATATTGCCTGATCTTCCGGTGAGGACAAAGCCGCCCCAGAGTGTCATGTTTCTGTCCCTTAGGGTTCTTGCGGAGAAATGTCTCGCCGGAACAAATGTTATTTTCAGCCCCTTGAACTCCGCCTCTTCCCACCAGTCCATTTCGGTTACATTCTTAAACCCGGTTTCAAGCACATCCGGCACATTGCCCAGCCCGGTATATACAGCGGCATCAGGAAACAGCCTGTGGAGCTTTTCCAGGGCGGGTTTGTCCATATGTTCATAGTGATTATGGCTGATGAGAATAATATCCACCGGGGGCAGGTCTTCCATCCTGACTCCTGCGTCACGCACTCTCTTTGGTCCTGCCCATGTAAACGGGCTTGCCCTGTACGAGAAAAACGGATCAGTGAGTATGTTGAGCCCGTCAGTCTGTATAAGGAAAGTGCTGTGGTTGATGAAGGTGGCAGAAAGCCCGTCAACACGTTCGTAAGGGATTTTCTGAGGTGTGCTTTCTATCCATTCAGGCCATTCTTTTTTATTTGAACTGAACCTCCACTTCCATACATCCCATGCGGAACGTTCCGGCTGCGGGTCATAGTTATGGAATCTTTCCCCGTCAAACGGCGCATTTGTATGTGCTCTTTCAACTTTTGCAGATGCTGAGCAGCCGCTTATCAGCAGGGCAAGAAGAATAATTCTCAAGTTCATTAAATCCCCCTGAGCTATATTAATGATTTATTAACTTTGACTTTTCTTTACACAAAAAGTTTCCGGTTTGTTGTAAATTCTATATTAAGAAAAATACTGGACAATAACTATGGTTAATTGCTATTGTTGGTTTTGTTTTGGTAATACCTCTTTCCCATATACAACGTTCTGCGGGGGGTTAAGCAGTGTTTTACGATGTTTACAAATGGCTTGAACGATGTTTTTTTAATTCTCTTTCGAAGAAGATAGCAGGAAACCTGATATTTTTAACCGGCGTTTCTTTCTCGGCCTTAATTTATCTGCTTTCCGAAACGGAAAGCGACGGTTTTGTCTACTTTGTTCTCTTTGTTCTTTCATGTTCTTCTGTTTTTACATTCTTTTTCATGAAAAGCCTGATTGTAAGGCCAATCAGCGATGTCATCAGCACCCTTGATGAAATGAACAACGGTTCCAAGGATCTTTCCCGGCAGATTAAGTGCAGCTCCATTGATGAAATTGCCGATATGGTGGACAAGTTTAACCTTTATCAAAGGAATATTGCCGCCACAGTGGACGATATACGCCGTCTGGGGCTCAAAATTGCGGAAGAAACGGCAAAAACTGCGCGGAATATAGATAATTCCGCTGATGATGCTAAAAATCAGGGAGAGCTTGCCGGAATTATTTTCAATGCCAGCAGTGAAGCCACATCCGCACTGACTGATATTTCAGTGAGCACCTCCGAAATAACCGGGTCAACTTCCGAGAACCTTGAATCTGTCCGTGAAAGCTACTCGGACATGGTTAAGATTACGGAGGAGATCAACATAATCAAATCCGAAATAGACTCCTTTCAGCGAACAGTGTACGACCTGAGCCGCAATTCCGAGAATATCAGGCAGATTGTCTCACTCATCAATGACATATCAGACCAGACAAACCTTCTGGCGCTGAACGCCGCCATAGAGGCAGCCAGAGCAGGAGAGGCGGGCAGAGGCTTTGCCGTTGTTGCCGATGAGGTGCGCAAGCTCGCCGAACGCACCCAGAGCGCTACAAATGACATAAGCAGCAACATAGGCGGCATGACTGAGCTTGTAAAAAGCACAGACAGCGGCGCAAAGCAGATCGAATCCTACGCGGCTAATATTCAGAATGTCGTCACCGGAGCCACTGTCCAGTTTCAGAGCATGATGGACGACCTCGAAAAAAATAATTCAAACCTCCTCCGCATAGCCTCGGCTATTGAGGAGCTTTCGGTGACTAACAGTCAGATACACGAAAATGTAGACTCCATAAATGACTTAAGCGTTAATGTCGCCAGACATATGAAGTTTTCGGAGGAGTCCTCACACAGGCTCTGCGGCTTCACGGAAGATCTTCTGGACAATGTAGCCTCGTTTAAAACGGGCAACTCTGCCGTGGAAAAACTGATAAACAGGGCAGGGGAGATGAGGAATGCCTTCCAGAAGGAGCTTGAGGCGCTTTCCGCCAAATGCGATGTTTTTGACCGCAACTACAAGGCTGTGAAGAACACCAACCCCCAGAAATATGAAACCTCATACAATAAGCAGTTTGAATCCGCCATGCAGAAAATGTTTGATAAATTCCGCGAGGAACTGGGCTCAATATACACTCTCGGAGTCGATGCCGGAGGCTACCTGCCCACTCACCACAGCCAGTTTTCCCGCCCCATGACCGGAAATGCGCAGGAAGATCTCCTCAACAGCCGCCACATGAGGATATACAATGCCAATCAGGTTGAGAAGAGAAGGGCGAAAAACACCAAGCCTTTCCTGCTCCAGACATATGCCCGCGACACAGGGGAGCTTCTCAATGATCTCTCACTGCCTGTTTATGTCAGAGGCAAGCACTGGGGTAGCCTGATAATAGGCATTAAGCCGGAGCAGGTACAGGGCTGAAAGATTTCCGCAGCCGGGCTTGATTTTGTACAGCTTAACGGTATACAATTCTTCATGGTTCACTGAGAGGCGTATATGGTTGAAATGTTTACAGAACTGAGTCCGGTTTATCAGGCGCTTATAGCTACCCTCTTCACATGGGGGATGACTGCCCTCGGCGGTTCCCTTGTGTTCTTTTTTACCACAATAAACCGCAAACTCATGGACGGCATGCTGGGCTTTGCTGCCGGTGTTATGATAGCCGCCAGCTACTGGTCTCTCCTTGCTCCTGCCATAGAAATGGCTGAAAACAGCGGCGATACGCCCGCATGGATACCTGCTGTTGTGGGGTTTTTAGCCGGGGGCGCTTTCCTCTGGAGTATTGACAAGGTATTGCCCCACCTGCATCTTGGGTTTCCGAAATCCGAAGCTGAGGGGATCAAAACAGGCTGGCAGAGGAGTATTCTGCTGGTGCTTGCAATCACCCTTCATAACATACCCGAAGGGCTGGCGGTAGGCGTTGCTTTCGGTGCTGTGGCTTACGGACTGCCGTCTGCGGATCTTGCAGGCGCTGTTGCTCTGGCCATTGGTATCGGCATACAGAACTTTCCCGAAGGCACAGCGGTTTCTGTTCCGCTGCGCAGAGAGGGCTTGAGCAAGTTCAAATGCTTCTGGTACGGGCAGCTTTCGGGCATAGTTGAGCCGATTGCCGCGGTAATAGGCGTTTTGGCGGTTCTGGCTATGCGGCCTATCCTGCCTTATGCCCTTGCTTTTGCCGCCGGAGCAATGATTTACGTTGTCGTGGAGGAGCTGATCCCAGAATCCCAGCTTGAAAAGAATACTGATATAGCCACAATCGGAACAATGCTGGGCTTCGCTGTTATGATGACTCTGGATGTGGCATTGGGCTGAAAGGGAAAATTTAATCCATACAGATTTATTAACTTAATGTCACTTTTTGTCTTGCAAAAAAGCGTATGTGTAATATTTTGTGACGAGATATACAAGAGCAAACGTAAATATACACAAAAAGGTGATTGTTATGATTGGAATCGGGTTCGACAAGCTTGACGAACTTTCCGAGGGTGTATTCTATGTGGATGAAAGACGCCGCATAATCTTTTGGAACAAAGGCGCAGAGGAGATCACGGGCTATCTTAAGTCTGAGTGTGTGGGGAGAATGTGTTACGATAACATTCTGCGTCACGCTGACGGCTATGGCAGAGAGCTTTGCAGGACAGACTGCCCCATGCAGAAAACCCTTAAAGACGGCAAACCCAGAGAACTGGATGCTTTTCTTCTGAGCAAAAACGGGGAAAGAGTTCCCTGTACGGTGAACATAAAACCGCTTTATGACTCAACCGGAGCCATAAGGGGGGCAACAGAAAACTTCAGTATTCGGTAACATACTGAAACATTTCCGTTTCATCAAACAGTTATAATCCTTCGAAACTTACGGAGGATTATATATGCTTGAAACCGTTGCTGTGGTGCTGGGCATTGTTCATGCAATAACTATGCTTATCTTTGTTCCGGTCTGGAATGTGCTTGCCAAGCTTAACAAAAGTATTGGCGGCGTTAAGGATGCATTGCAGGATCTCAAACTTCATATATCTGAAAAATATTCCACAAAAGATGACTTCTACCGTCTTGAAAGGCAGTGTGAGGAGGCTGTGCAGCGCGCCCATGAAAGAATAGACGCGCTGACCGGCAAGTGGTGAGGCTTAATCCTCACCGTTATAGAATCTCCATTTCTTTTCGAGTATAAGCCTTGAGCCCCTGCGGAAGGTAAGGTAAGACCACGCCCACTGCGACACAACAAGGAAGCGGTTTTTAAACCCTGCCAGATAGTATATGTGAACCAGAAGCCAAGCAACCCATGCAGGGAAGCCTGTGAGGCGCATTATTCCGAATTCGGTTATGGCCTTGCTCCGGCCAATGGTGGCCATCTGTCCTTTGTCTCTGTATTTGAAGGACTTTCTGGGCTTCCCCTTAATCTCTTTCTCTATGAGATCCGCAAGGTAGTTCCCCTGCTGCATGGCAACGGGAGCTATGCCTGGCAGCGGTTTGCCCTCATCATCCGGAAAACAGGCGCAGTCACCCGCAGCGAATATATCCGGATGCCCCGGAAGGCTCAGGTCGGCTGTGACTGCTATGCGGTTCATTCTGTCCTTTTCCACAGTAAAGTCAGTATCAACCGAGTTTGCCTTAACCCCTGCCGCCCAGAGAACAGCCGTTGTCTCTATCCTTTCGTTGCCCACATTCAGGCCGTTTTCGTCTATGTTTGTCACTATGCTGTTTGTCCACACCTGAACACCAAGCTGCTCAAGGGATCTTGTGGCCCATGCTGAAAGCTTCTTGCTGAATGAGGGGAGGATGCGGTTTCCGCCCTCAATGAGTATTACCCTTGTGAGTTTTGCATCAATATTTTTAAAGTCACGCGCGAGGGTGTAGCGGCTCATTTCTCCGATTGCTCCCGCCAGTTCAACCCCGGTGGGACCGCCGCCGACAACTGCGAAGGTGAGATATTTTTTTTGAAGGCTCCGGTCGGATGTTTTCTCAGCGTTTTCAAAGGCAGAAAGAACGCGCCTGCGTATTTCTGTGGCTTGTTCAAGGGTTTTTAGTCCCGGAGCATGCTGCTCCCAGTGTTCATTGCCGAAATAGGTATGTTTTGCGCCGCAGGCTATGATAAGGTAGTCATACTGCAAATCGCCGAAGTCCGTGACGACCTTCTTTTCCGCGGAATTGATGCGGAGAACCTTTCCCTGCACCACCTTGATATTGTCGTATTTAGCGAGCAGGCTTCTGACCGGAACTGCAATATCCGCCGGGTTGAGCCCCGCCATTGCCACCTGATAAAGCAGCGGCTGGAAAAGATGATGGTTGGCTTTATCTATGAGAGTCACATCCGCGTCTTTAACATTGCCGAGACCTTTGGCAGTATTTAACCCGGCGAACCCGCCGCCGATAATAATGATTTTTTTCATGTCTTCCTCCGGATGCAAAAGAGACAAAGCTAATGTATGCCGCTGATAATTAGTTATTTATTTTTGCAGGTCAAGGGTTTATTTTGGTTTTTTTAATGTTCTTTATCTTGATATAATATCACAGTGTTATACATATTATGAGGTTTTTTGATGTTTATTTATGAACAAATACTGAAAAACGTTGCCGGCGAACTGGGAGAGGTGAAGTCGGATGCCTGTCTGGGCAGGGCGGCGCAAAAGGCGGCGGAAGCCGCGGAAGAGATAATAAACGCTGAAAAGGATAAGACTTCGTTTGAATTGATTGCATGCAAGGTGGGGTGTGCCCACTGCTGCGTTGTTTATATTACCGTGCTTTTTCCGGAAGCTGTCAATATTGCCCGTTATCTGGAGAGGGGAGGGGAAGGGGATAAATTTATTCCTCTTCTTGAAAACAGAGTAAGGGAAACAATGTGGACTGATGAGCAGGACTGGAGCCTGCTTGGTAAAAAGTGCATTTTTCTGGATGAGAGCGGCGCATGTTCGGTTTATCCGGTGCGCCCGCTGCTTTGCAGGGCTGTGACCTCTGTTTCCGCTGAGGACTGCCATGAGGCGCTTGCGTCAAGGATCATGGGAGAGGAGACTCCCGTGCTGATGAATCTCACAGTGAAAAAGGCATACGAGCAGGGATTCAGGGCGCTGGCGGACGGAATGAGCGGGGCAGGCATGGACAGCGCAGGGCTTGAGCTCACCCGCGCCGTGCTTTTCGCTCTGAAAAATAATGACATAGCCCGAAGGCTGAAAAACGGGGAGAAGATACGCCCCTTTTAAGCTGCAATATAAAGCGCCAGCCCTCCGGCTGCGAGGGCTGTTACGAATACAGCCATGACCCTGAGCCCGATCAGCCTGTTGGAAATGAACAGCACAAGAAACCCCTTGAGCAGCGTGTTTGTGGCTGCAGCGGTCATTATTGCCATTGATGCCGTGGTATGGCTGAGGCCTTCGTGGGCCAGCCTTGCCATTGAGATTGTTATGGCATCCACATCCGTGAGCCCGGAGAAGAAAGCAAGCACGATTATGCCCGCATCGCCGAAGGATTCCTTAATAAATTGCGAGAAAAGCAGAATTACGGAGATCAGGGTGGCGAATTTCAGCGCCGGTTTTATCTGAAACGGGTTGCTGAGCGGCGGAACATCCGCTTTTACCTCTTTATCACGCGAGCGTGTGAGCCAGAAGAAGGCCATGCCGAGATAAACTGTCAGGCCGCTTACAACAAGGGGAACTGCCACAAGTTTCAGAAGTTCCTTATTTACGACAGAGACCTCTATGAGCATTCTGGGAAACATGGTTCCGCAGGCTATGAGTATTCCTGCGGAGAAAACCCTTTTAAGCTGTGAGTGCTTGCCCAGTCTGGAGAAGGAGAGGGTAAGCGCTGTTGAGGAGACGAGACCGCCGAGGATTCCTGTTATCATAATCCCTTTGCCGGCTCCGGCTATGCGTATGGCGAAATATCCCGCAAACGACATCCCGGTTATCAGCACCACAAACCACCACACCTCATAAGGGTTCAGTGCGGCGTAAGGGCCGTAGCCTTTGTCAGGCAGAACAGGCAGGAGCACAACTGAGATAAGCAGAAGCTTGAGCGTGGCGTGTATTTCCTTTGCCTCTAGTTTTTTTACCCATTGGTAAACAACAGGCTTCATACTCAGGATCACTGCTGTAACCACTGCGATGGATGAGGCTATTGTCATGAAGCCGAGGGAGGAAAGAATGCCTAGGCAGAAGGTTATGGCGGCGGCAATAACCGTGGTTATCCCGACCCCGTGAGGGCGGCCGCAGTCGCTGACGTGAACGGCGGTCAGGAGGACTGTAACCGCGGCAAAGGCTATGCCCGCAATGAGCAGGTTATCGTAAGTGTTGCTTATAAAGCCTATTATGCCGCCCAGAAGGCCTATCAGCCCGAAGGTGCGCAAACCGAAAAAGGGCGAGGACTCACCGTCTATGACTTCTCGCCAGCCTCTTTCAAGCCCGATGAGAAGCCCCAGAGCAAGGGACAGAAACAAAGGGATAAACTCGTTCATGCAAGCACCTTCATTAATATATTTAATAATACTTTAGCTTATTTTATAAAGGATAACAAATGAAGAAATCCGAAAAAGAGGACAGAATCAGTCCAGAACTTTCAGGCTGACGTTGTTGCGGCCTGCGTCTTTTGCCTTGTAAAGCTCTTCATCGGCGGCTTTGTATATGGTGTCCATATCGAACTTGGTGTATTTTGACAGATTAATGCATATTCCGCCGAAGGATGAGGTCACATAGTCTGATGCGGTGTTGCCTGTGTGTTCGATCCTGAGGCTTTCCACCGCGCTGCGGATCTTTTCCAGAAAAGCGGCACTTTTTTCACCGTCCAGTCCGCTGAAAAGGAGGCCGAACTCTTCTCCGCCAAGGCGGAAGCTGTAGTCTGAGCTTCTGAGCATAAAGCCTTTTATGCAGTGGGCAATAGTTTTCAGCACCATATCCCCGCGGGTGTGCCCGTATGTATCGTTGTACTCCTTGAACTTGTCCACATCAAGCAGGATGAATGTAAGAAACTTACTGTCACGGCGGACTCTTTTAAGCTCGGCATTAAGCACTGTGTTAAAGAAGCGCCTGTTGTGCAGCCCTGTCAGTTCATCGGTAAGGGAGAGTTCTTCCACTTTTTTCCTGTCTGTTATGTCCTGCCTGATGGAGAGCATGCCTATAACTGTGCCTTCGGAATCAAATTTCGGGGAGACAGTGGCTTTGATCCAGTAGAGCTCTCCGTTTTTGCGCTTGTTTCTTATCTCTCCTGTCCATTTCTCACCGGACAGAACCATAAAGCGTATGTCATCTGATGTGGGCGGGTCATTTCTGTCATATTTGAGGTCGTTGTGTTTTTTACCGATCAGTTCTTCTTTGCTGTAGCCGGATATGCGGCAGAAGGCTTCGCTCACTGAGGTTATCAGCCCCTTCTTATCAGTCTCGGACACTATGACGTTTTCGTCTATTATATCAACATACTCATTCAGCTTAGCGTATGCGTTTTTAAGCTCATACTGTGCCTTCCGCATTGCTGTTATATCCTGAACCGTTCCGGTTATAACTTTCTCACCGTCCTTCAGAACGGATGTTACAGCCTTAGCGAAGACCCACTTCTCCTGCCCGCCGGAGTCTCTCACTTTGTATTCCGTCTCAAAGGGTATGTTTTTTCTGGAGAGATCCTGAAGGTGCTTTTTAAGCCTGTTGCGGTCATTTTCGTGAACTCTCTCCAGAAAACTTTCCAGATCAAGTTCCTGTCCTTCCCTGATTCCGTGGATAGTGTAGAACATTCTGGAGAGCCAGAGTCTGCCTGAATACGGGTTCCACTCCCAGTTGCCTATGTTTGAGATGGTCTGGGCGTTCTCAAGGCTTGCCCTTGTTTTTATCAGCTCATCGTGGAGCTCTTTTCTTGTGGTTATATCACTGAATGTGGCGGCAGTTTTATCCACCCTGTCCGCGTTTCCGGTGAAGAGAGGCATTACGTTCACAAGAAACCAGCTTGTATTCCCGTCATTTTTTTTCAGACCTATCACACTGTCCACAGAGGGCTTTCCGTTTGTTCTGCAAGCTGCTATAGGCGGACAGAAACTTCCGGTTATTCTGTCCTCCTCGTCCACAAATTTCAGCCCGACCGATTCCAGAGTTCTGCCTATGATACCAGTGTCGCCTATGCCGAACATCTCCCGCAGGCTGGCGTTTATGCCTATTATACGCCCCTGACCGTCCTGAAGCAGCACACCCTCGCGCATAACGGCAATAACGGTTTTAAAGCGTTTTTCTGTTTCCTGTCTCTCTTCTGTCTCTTTCAGAAGAGCGATATGCTTTTCTTCCAGACGTTTTTCAAACTCCACCCTTTCGTCAATCATTCGGTTGGCATATTCGGCAAGGATTTTAAATTCAGTGAAAAACAGTTCATCCGATGTTATTCTGGCGTTTTCATCCCTTCCGCGTTCAAAGAAAAGCATGAATGAGCCGAAGCTCCTCTTTATTCTGTCGGATATTCTGCGGGCGATTACCGAGATTATTATGAGTATGATGAAAAGTACGCCTATTGTCTGTATTATGCTGTTTCTGGTCCGCTCGGCAATCACGTTTCTTTCTGCCTGATATTCTGCTTCTATATCATCAATATACAGGCCGGTTCCGTAAATTACGTTCAGTTCCCTGTCTGTTGTGAAGTAGGATATTTTATTGAGCGGCTTACCGCCTTTGGTTTTCGGATACAGGTAGGAGTAAAAAGTGTGATCCTCTTTTTCGAGAGCTTCTTTTATTTCAAGGTACGGATATTTTCCGGTGGAATCCTGAAATTTTTCAAAATACAAAGGAGGCTCGTATAAGGTTCCGAAGTTTGCATGAAGATAACCGTCAAAATCAGCTACTATGAAATAACCGTCCTGCCCCAGTGTCATATGTGCCAGTGCGCGGAGTATCTTTTCACGCATTTGGCTGATGAATGCTTCCCTGTTCAGCTGCACACCTATTATCAGGCCTGATTTTTCTTCGTAAGCGGCGGATGCTGTCATGCTGTAAGGCGCCCGTTCTTCTTTCGGAGCGCTTGTGAAGCGGATATTAGCCCTGAACCCTGTAAGAGCATTCCGGTACAGTGTTTCATAGGGGTTCAGACCGTCTGCATCAGTGTATGACAGTGCATGGCTGCCTGTGAGTTCAGGCATTGAGGAGTGAGCGAGAAATGTTCCCTCCCTGTCCATTATAAAAATATCCGTATGGAGGTTTATGGCGAGGGAGACAAGGGTGTTTACCAATCGTTCACGCTGTTCGTATTCAGCTATTTTCTGGGCTGTAACAAGAATATTTCCGAGATTTGAGGATGTGAATCTGCCTATTTCGTCTTCTGTGCGCCCTTTTTCAAAGTCCACGAAAGCCTTAACTTCGTCCACCTGAGTGCGGATAAGTTCTTTTCTGCTGTTAATCTGTGTTGTTTTCAGCGCCGCGGTTTCTTCCCCGAAGCGCTGGTTTATCTCCTTTACCCACAAAAAACCTATGGTAACGACTGTGACAACAGCCGCAGTGAACGCTGATAAAAATATCTGTTCAGATAGGTTTTTGAATTTAAGCATCGGCCTGCCTTAATTATGGGGCATCACCCGTAGCTTGCAAGTGCGGATTCTGTATTTTCGTAAATCTTAAGCACTTTATGCAGACTGGTGATCCTTAGTATATCTGTGATTCCGGAATTTACCTCAGACAGTCTGAGATCGCCGCCGGAGTGACGCAAATCCGCAGCGGCTTTAACAAGGGTCCCCAACCCGCTGGAATCAATGTAAATTGCTTTGTTCATGTTTATGACCGCATTGACGCAGCCGGACTCAGTGAGCTCTCTGATGAGCTTGCGGAAGTCTTCCAGGTTGTCATAGTTTATGGATTTCGGCGGTATTATGACAACGCTGTTGCCGCCTTCCTTCTTATATTTCCACATACAGTCCCATTTTATTATGAATTATATGTTCTTAACTCTGCTTTGTAAACTCAATGTAGAATTTCAGTTTTACGAGGAGAAGAATACGTAGGCCATGTAAACAACATAGAGCGCGGCTATGCACCATGAAACAATGGATATTCGCCTGTGCTTTTTTGCGCTCTTATCAAGCTCTATTCCCAGAAGCACAAGGGCAACAACTATGGATGTGATAAGCACCGCCACAGTGTTCACCCTGCTTACGGATGAGTAGACATCGCCTTTAAAGTAAAAAAGGTCACATATGCCTATTATGGTCACATTGAATATATTGGAGCCTATCAGGTTGCCCACTGCCATGTTCACTGAGCCTATTTTTACCGCGGCTATACATACGGCGAGCTCAGGCAGGGATGTTACAAATGCCAGCAGAAAGTTGCCCACGAACGAGCCGCCCAGACCGGTGTCTGTCGCTATGAAATCCGCTGACTTGCTGAGAGCCAGACCCGCGGCAACTATGATTGCCGCTGAAACAGCAAATGAAATAAAGGCGGATGAAAGAGTTGTTCCGTTGACATCGGTTTCCTCAAGCTCCGCTTCCAGTTCATCTTTATGAATGTAGGCTGTGTACATGGAGATAAAATAAACAGCGAAAATTGCTATGCTTGTCACGTTCAGCCAGCCTATGGAAGGCATTGGGACGAAGAGGCCTACTCCGCTGATCATAGTGAGGATTATGACATAAAGCCCGGTTGTGACGTTTGATTTGCTGGCATGGGCGAGTATGCTGCCTTTGCGGTACATGGCGTCCATTATGAAGATAACCAGCATGTTGAACATGTTTGAACCGTAAACATTGCCGAAAGCCAGATCAGGGTTGTCCACAATGGTTACTGCTCCGACGGAGGATATAACCTCCGGCAGACTGGTGGAGGCCGCAATCAGGGTGAGGCCTATGAAGCTGTGCCCAAGCCCTGTTTTTTCGGCAATAACATCTCCGCTGACGGACATTTTTTTACCGGCAAATATCACCGCCGCAGCGGACGCGAGGAAAAGAAGATAATACATACTCAGCACACCTTAAAATATTTCAGATTAATTTTTTGAAATAAGCTACTCAAGCTCTTTCAGGAAGGTTATTTTCCTGCCTTCATAGGCTATAACTTCCTCTTCCGCAAGCTTTTTCAGCAGCCTTGAAAAGGTTTCCGGGGTGGTTCCGAGCAGAAGCGCAAGATCCCCCTTCGGAACCGGGAGGGTGACTGTATTTTTCCCTTTGTGCTGGAGGGTTTCCAGATAATGCAGAAATCTGCCGCGCACATCCTTCAGGGTGAGGTTTTCGATCATGTTGACGAAATATTTTATTCGCCTTGCCAGAAGCCCGATTATCGCCATTGCCACCTTGGGCGTTTTCTCAATCTGTCTGAAAAGCTCCGCCGCATCCATCTCAAGGAGAATACAGTTTTCCATCGCTTCCGAGGTAACGGGGTAGCAGCACTCAAGCTGGAGGATTATCTCTGCGAACATTTCGTTCTGCCCTACGAAGTGGACTATTGCTTCCTTGCCTTCGTTGTTCGTTTTGTAGAGCTTGATTTTCCCTTCCAGCAGAAAGTAGATGTACCTGCCTGTCTGCCCCTCCATGAAGAGTATGCCCCCTTTGTCGAGGGTCTTTACCCTTGAGATCCTGTCGATGACATCCTGTACGCTGTCATCACCGAAAAAAGCCGTTAAAAATTTCTTTACTGCAGTTTTTTTATCCATTCTTGATCCATGTCAAATCATTTACCTGTTATTCTTATATCATAACTCCATCAGAAAAAAAAAGAAGGAGGACAAATTAATGAGTATGTTTTGTATGCAGTGTCAGGAAGCGGCCAAGAACACGGGCTGTACGGTTAAGGGAGTTTGCGGTAAACAGGCTGATACCGCCCAGCTTCAGGATCTTCTCCTCTACACCCTTAAGGGTATAGCTTTCGCAGGCGAATACGCACCTGCCGGAGTTTACGAGAAAGAGGCAGGTTTCTTCACCATCAAGGCGCTTTTTGCCACAATCACCAATGCTAACTTTGACAATGTTAAGCTGACATCTCTTGTGAAAGAGGCTTTGAATATAAGGGAGTCCGTCAAGGCGAAAGCGGCTCTGCCCGCGCAGACTCCGGACTGTGTTACATGGAAACCCGCAAACGATGCGGATCTCGACGCGAAGGCAGCCTCCGTTGGCGTTCTTCTTGAAACAAACGAAGACCTGCGCTCGCTTAAAGAGCTTATCACCTACGGTCTTAAAGGCATAGCGGCTTATGCTGAGCATGCTGCCGTTCTCGGTTATGAGGATGACGCTATCTACTCATTTGCCAAAGAAGCTCTTGCGGCCACAGTGAAAAACCTTGGCATGGAGCAGCTTATCGCACTCGTTATGAAAACCGGCGAAGTGGCTGTTACCACAATGGCGCTCCTTGATAAGGCAAATACCACAAGTTACGGCAGCCCCGAACCCACAGAGGTTAATATCGGCGTTCGCAAAAACCCCGGTATCCTCATCTCCGGCCACGACCTTAAAGACCTTCAGGAGCTCCTTGAGCAGACAGAAGGAACAGGCGTGGATGTTTACACACACAGCGAAATGCTCCCCGGTCACTACTACCCGGCATTCAAAAAATACAGCCATTTCGCAGGTAACTACGGCGGTTCATGGTGGCATCAGGATAAGGAGTTCGATACTTTCAACGGACCTATCCTTATGACTACAAACTGCATAGTGCCGGTTAAGGATTCCTACAAAGACAGAATCTTCACCACTGGCATGGCCGGTTACCCCGGTGTTAAACACATTGCTGACAGAGCAAAAGGCGGCAAAAAGGATTTCTCTGAAATCATAGCGCTTGCTAAAAAATGCGCTGCACCCGTTGAACTTGAAACAGGCAAAATCATCGGCGGTTTCGCTCACGGAACAGTTCTTTCCATAGCCGATAAGGTTATCGAAGCTGTTAAATCCGGCGCTGTAAAAGGCTTTGTTGTTATGGCAGGCTGCGACGGCAGACACAAAACCCGCTCTCACTACACAGAAGTTGCGGAAAAACTGCCCGAAGGCTACATCATCCTCACGGCAGGATGCGCTAAATACCGCTACAATAAGCTGAACCTCGGTACAATCGGCGGAATACCCAGAGTGCTTGATGCCGGTCAGTGCAACGACTCATACTCACTCGCAGTTATCGCGCTTAAACTGAAAGAGGCTTTCGGTCTGGACGATGTTAACAAACTCCCCATCTACTATGATGTGGCATGGTATGAGCAGAAGGCGGTCACTGTTCTTCTCGCCCTTCTTTACCTCGGCGTGAAAAATATCCACCTCGGACCCTCACTGCCCGCGTTCCTTTCTCCGACTGTGGCAAACTTCATAGTTGAGCAGTTCAAACTCAGCCCCGTTAAAGAGGCAGACGAGTTTGTCGGAATGCTCGCTTAATCAAAAAACTTAACATACCGGAAGGGTGCAGACCCTTCCGGTTTTTTTATCTCTTGACTATCACCCTCACACGCAATATCCTCAAGAAAACACGATGTTATTGATATGAATTTTCATGGGGTGAGGCGTGCCTTCAACAGATTTAAGCAAGCTCAGAGTACTTTGCGTTGAGGATGACGAAATAGCCAGACTCTCCATTGTGAACATCATCCGCAGAAGAACGGCTGAGGTTTACATGGCCTCCAACGGGCAGGAGGGGCTTGATATTTTCATGGAAAAACGTCCCGACCTTGTTGTGGCCGACCTTGCAATGCCTGTTATGGACGGCTCGGAAATGATAGCCTCCATAAGGGAGCATGACCTGAATGTCCCCATAGTTATAGTCACAGCTTTTCCCGATCAGGGCAAAAACCTTGACGGAGCGGACTATATTATGGTCAAGCCTGTCCACAAAGATCTCCTTCTCGAACTTCTCCATGCCTGTGTAAGAAAAATCAACGAAAAAGGAAAAGCCTGAAATCTTATTAACCGTCCATCTCTTTTTTATCTCAGTTAAAAGAATCAATCACGTTATTTTTGCATTTTTAGTGAACTATTGCTAAATTTTATTTTAAAAATGTTAAGAAATTCAAAAATTTGTATTGTTGTTTGAGGTTAAGTTTGATATTCTTCGAAATATAAGCATATGACTGCCTTTAGTTAAATCCTTCAAATAAAAACCACGGAGCAGGATTATGAGTTGGGGAAGCAGCGTATATCGTTTCGGACTTTATGCAACATGGGGCATAGTGTTTATCATTGCTTATATCTACTGTGTAAAAACCTATGGCTTTGCCCTTGGCGGCGGGGTGGGCTGGCTGCCTTCCGCTATCGCCGCATATGTCGCCGGACTGATCTGGCCTGCGGTTATTCCTTTTCTGGCTTTCATGCTCATCAGCGGCAGGTTCGTGATTTAGTTCCTTAGGCAATTTGTACATTCTGTCAAATTGCTCACACGCTCGCGGACTGCAAAGCAGTCCTTCGCTTCGCACGGCGCAGTTCCATCCATGGAACTGTTTGAGTCATTGCGAACTCCGCAGGAGTGAAGCAATCTCTCAGTATATTCAGAGACTGCTCCGTCGCTTCGACTCCTCACAGTGACATAGTAATGCGTCATTCTGAACCCTGTAACGGCAAGGCTGTTTTCTACTTCTTTTTGCCGAAATCGTGTCTGATTATTTTGTTTTCGGGGGAAGTACGGTTCTCTTCCGTCGGCTGTTCGGCTTTCTTTTCGGGAATACGGAAATTAACGATAAACTCAGGGGAAACCGGGTCGTTGAACACTGCCGCCACCGCTTCGTAAGGGATAAAAACCTCCTCCCATCTGCCGGAGAATTTCATTGTGACGGATATAAAACTGTCCTCCATTCTGAAATCACGGTATGACTGAGGGCCGAAAACAAGGACAATCCCCCTTGTTTTTTCTTCATCCACTAAACCGCGTCTGCCTATCACCACACCCGGATGCGGCGATATGTGCATGAAAAACTTGAGGTAATTCGCACTTACGCTTCCAATAAGCTCTTTTTTGAAGGGTTTAAGAGAATCCATACTGATTTTATAGCAGGAAAATGAGTTTTTACAAACCGGATTTTCTGCTTACGTCAGCAGGCTTTTCTGACAGTCCACAAGTTCGCGGATTGTGCTGTAGTGTTCGTTTGCCTGAAAGATCATCTTTGTGAACACTTCCGCTGTGGCCAGAGCATCGCCCAGTGCTGTGTGTCTGCCGTTGCACTTCACATTGTACACATCAAAAAGATGATCAAGGGTCAGGTGATCCTCCTTTTTGATAATAGCGCGGGAGTAAATCAGCATAGTGTCCAGCCACTGGTTGTTTAGCTGGCAGCCGAAACAGCTGTTCAGTTCTTTGTTTATCATTTTAATGTCAAAGTTAACATGATGTCCGACTAAGACTGATGTCCCCACAAACTTCATGAAATCAGGGAGAATTTCCTCAACCTTGGGCTTGTCCTGCACCATTTCATCCGTAATGTTGTGCCACTTTATGGACTCAGGCGGAATGACCATCTCCGGGTTGATGAATGTGTTGTAGAAATCGATTATTTTAAAGTTCTGCACCTTAACGGCGGCGATGTTAATTACCCTTGCCTTGGTAAGGTCCAGCCCGGTGGTTTCTGTGTCCACAACTGAGAATACGGCATCCTCAATTTTTTCACCCATGACAGGGTGGCTTTTTGCAGCCTCGCACATTTTATTGACATAAATTGCGATGGGGTCCTTCGGCTTATTCTCAACATTCTTCCTGCCGAACAGCTTAGCTATCATCTTTCACCGGATAAGTTTTTACTTTATGAACATTTGTAATTTATAACACAATTTCATTTCGATAATATTCTAAATATTTTTTTTCTCTTTTTCAAGCTTCTGTTTTTGGTTTATACTGTTTTTTACAATTGTTTACAGAAAAAAGGTGCATTTTTGTCGGATTCCTCTTTCGGTAAAAGGATATGGACGGTTCTTAAAATATCCTTTCCCGCCGCTATGTATAATCTCTTAGGTATGGTTCAGTCCATGGTGGATATGCTTTTTGTCGGGCGGATTTCGTCCGTCAGCGTAGCCGCCGTTGGGGTGAGCATGCAGTATGTGGGCATGCTGTATGCGTTTATGTCTCTGTTTTATGTGGGGACAAATGCTCTTGTCTCGCGGTTTTTCGGTGCAAAAGACCCGGAAAAGGCGGGGCTTGTCAGCTATAACATGTTTGTTCTGGCTTTGGCCTTTTCTGTGCCCCTGTTTGTGGTTGGCTTTTATAAGTCCCACGTGCTTTTCAATATTCTCGGAATGAGCGGGGAGATAGAGGAGATAGGCTCTGTTTATATGAAGATATACTGCTTCTCCATCCCTGTGCTGTTCGCTCAGGGGGTGCTTTACAGCAGTCTGAACGCATACGGCAAAACGAAAATCCCTTTTTATATCGGTATATTCGGCAATATAGTGAATTTTCTGCTGGACTATGCACTGATCTTCGGTGCATGGGGCTTTCCCGCCCTCGGTGTTGCCGGTGTTGCGTACGCGACTGTCATAGCAAGACTGCTTGAATTTTTTATATATGCTTATCTGTGCTTCATCAGAAAAGAGATCGATTTTGTAATGCGTTTTTCGGGCGATCTGCTCCGCAGGGCACTCAAGGTCGGGTTTCCCACATGGATGGAGCGGATGATGACCTTCCCCACATATATTGTTCTTTCCGCTCTGGTGGCCAGATACGGAACAGAGGCGCTCGCAGGCTACCAGATAGGTCTGCGGATCGAGGGCATAGCATTCATGCCCGGCGTGGGGTTCATAGTGGCGACAATGGCGCTCACCGGCAGGCACTTGGGTGCGGGCAATCCCGAAGAGGCGGAGAAGGATGCAATGGCCGCCACTGTGGCCGCATGCGCATTCATGGGGACTGTGGGGCTTCTGATGTTCCTGTTTCCGTCTCCGCTGGCAAGGATGTTCACCACTGACGCCGCCACGGTGGAATCAGCCGCTGAATACCTGCGGATTATGGGTCTGAGCCAGATTCCTCTGGGAATATTCTTCGTGATGAGCGGAGCGCTGAGAGGAGCGGGGGACACAAGGACAACGTTCATTGTAAATACCGCATGCATCTGGCTTCTGCGTGTTCTGCCCGCCGCAGTGATGGTGTGGGCTGGCATTGCTCTTTTCTGGGTTTATCTGGTTGCGGCGCTGGAAAGCGCAGTGAGAGCAGGGCTATTGGTCAGAGTCTTCCTGCGGGGCAGGTGGAAAAGCATAGCTGTGTAGCTACAGCGGGTTATGGCAGGCGAAGGGGCGGTCTTCCGCCAGCTTGGGCTTTTCTATGAGGCACTTATCAGTTCTGTTAAAGCAGCGTTTGTGAAAAACGCATGAGCTGTCATATTCTTCCGTGTTTTTGTCAATCACTCCGGGTATGGAGTAGAGCGTGTCTTTTTTTTCATGCAGGGTCGGCAGACATTTTTTCAGACTGAAGGTGTACGGATGGCGGATCTTGTTTTCCCGCAGGTCGGCGGAATCTGTTTTTTCCATTATTTCGCCTGCGTAGAGGATAACGCATCTGTGGGATATTGCCTGCATAAGCGAGAGATCATGTGTGATAAATATAATGGAGAGGTGCTTCTCCCTGTTGAGCTTGAGGAGCAGTTCTATAATCTGCTTCTGTATTGTGACATCCAGCGCTGTTGTGGGCTCATCTGCAATTAGCAGTTCAGGATCGCTTGCCAGCGCAAGGGCAATCATCACCCTTTGGTTCATGCCGCCTGAAAGCTGGTGGGGGTAGCTTTCCAGCCTTTCCGCCGGATAATCTATCTCAACCTCTTTAAGAAGCTGTTCGGCTTTTTTGCGGGCTTCTGTTTTGCTGATTGCTTTATCCGCAGCGCGTATAGCCTCTGTTATCTGTGTGCCGATCTTCATTACCGGGTTTAGCGATGCCGTGGGGTTCTGAAAAATCATGGATATATTTCTGCCGCGGACAGATCGGAAGTCTTTTTCTGTTTCGAGAGATTTTCCCTCAAAAATAATTTCTCCGGAAAGTTTCTGCACCGGACGGCTGAGTATCCCCAGAACAGTTTTGGCAAGAATGGTTTTGCCGGAGCCTGATTCACCGCCGATTCCGAGTATTTCGCCCTTTTTAACACTGAGGGAAACATCGCGTAAAATATGTATGATTTTTCCGGAATTTTTTATTCCGATATTGAGACCGTTTATAAAAAGCATGTTAAAATATATTTGAAATAGGATCCTTTGTCTATATTATATAAAGTATGAAGATATTCATTCATCTGCCGATAATTACTTCTTCCTGCTTTCCCGATTCGTTTTAGATGGCTGAGGTTCATTTTGCGGCCGTATTTCCCTGAGGCATCGGCAGTGGATGCACGGATTTGAGTTATTAAAATGAGAGATTGCTTCACATTCGTTCGCAATGACGGCAAATGCTTTGCTTAACAGTTCCATGGAAGGAACTGCGCCGTGCGCAGCGAAGCCTTGTTCACCAAGGCGTGAGCGTGTACTTAAATCCGACAGGATGTACGGATTTAAGTTATTAAATAAAGGAGCTCCTTTTATATATGAAAATTCCCGATACAGTCGTCGAAGAGGTTCTGAGTTCAGCGGACATTGTCGACATTGTAGGAGAGGTTGTTCAGCTTAAAAAAGCCGGAAACAGCTATAAAGGTCTCTGCCCCTTTCACGGGGAGAAGACCCCTTCGTTCAACGTTAATCCTGAGAAAAACCTGTTTTACTGCTTCGGTTGCGGAGCAGGGGGGAACGCCATAACCTTTGTTTCCCGCTTTCACAGTTTAAGCTTCACGGATGCTGTTATGTTTCTTGCCGAGCGTTACGGAATAAACGTTACACTCGGTAAGGAGGATTCCAAACGCAGCGGGATCATAGGCCTGCATGAGGACATCCTGCTGGAAACAAAGCGCAGGCTGCTTTCAGCGGAAGGTAAAGAAGCAAGGGAATACATCGCCTCACGCAAGTTTCCTGATGAAATAGTGGATGAGTTCGGTCTGGGCTATTTTCCTCTCCGGCTTGAGACTGAGCCTTATCTCAAAAAATACGGCAAGGATGTTCTTCTGGCTTCCGGTTTGTTTGTGGAAGGGCAGTTCGGCGTGCGGATGCGCTTTTTCAACAGGCTTTCCTTTCCCATCAGGAGCATAACCGGCAAGGTAGTGGGTTTCTCAGGCAGGTCTATGGACGGTTCCATGCCGAAATACATGAACTCGCCGGAGACTGAGGCGTTCAGGAAGAGAGAGATTCTCTACAACTTTGATAAGGCGAAAGATAAGATAAAAAAAACGGAAACCTGTATAATTACAGAAGGTTACTTTGATGTAATGCGCATGGTTGAAAAAGGCTACGGAAACTCCGTGGCGACAATGGGAACAGCGCTGACCAAGGAGCATGTGGATCAGCTTAAGCGCTATGCGCAGGAAGTTGTCCTCCTGTTTGACGGAGATGAGGCAGGGTTCAAGGCCGCTCTTAAGGCGCTGGATGTTTTTCTTGAGTCCAACTTCTTCCCTTACGCCGTCTTTCTTCCCAAAGGGGATGATCCCGACACCTTCCTGCTCCAGAAGGGAGCGGGGGATTTTGCCAAGCTTCTGGATGCGAAAAAGGATCTTTTTCTTTACACGGTTGACCTGCTGAGGGCTAAGTCATCCGACTTCAACAGGAAGCTTGTGAATTTAGGCAGAATAAAAGAGAAGCTTATGCGTATAAAGGATCCGTACAGAAAAGCGCATTACCTTGAAGCTGTTGCGAAGCGCTTTGATGTTGATCCCGACATTATGAAAAAAGACGTTGATCTTTCTCTTGCTAAAACTAACTTAAAGAAGACCAATTCAGCAGGACTGAATTATATATGTGAGAGGCATTTCCTCTCAAGTCTGTTCCAGCTTCCCGAAGACTTGGGGCAGAGGCTTACCGAAGGCGTTGCCGAATCCTATTTCCATGATCCGGTGGCGCGGAAAATATTTAAAAAACTGGTTGAAGTTTTTAGTGAAGGTGGTAGTATCGAAATTCTTGTCAATGATCCCGAAGTGGGTGAGGATATTGCCGAAATGCGTATCCAGCAAGAGTCTCAGGAAGATTATTACCGTTCCGCAATGGAAAACAGGGGTAAAATCATCAGCAATGCTATGCCTGCTTTCAAGAAAAACATGACCAAAAAAATATCCGAGGCAGCTTCTTTTGAGGAGAAGATGGAACTTCTCCGCCTGCAGAACAGTCTGGTTCGGAACGAAGTTATTGATAAGAAATCGGAGGTTTAGGGTAGATGTCGAAAAAGATTAAGACCCCGGAAGTTAAACAGATTATCGCACTGGGGAAAGAGAAGGGATTTCTCACTTTTGACGAGATAAACGACATCCTGCCGGAAGAGATGAGTTCGGCAGAGTTCATTGATGAAATACTCATGCTTCTGGCGCAGCTCAAGATCGATGTTATAGATTCTAAATCCAAGAACAGCAGCCTTCTTTCCGCAGATGATGAAGATGACGAGGTCGATGAGGATGATGAGGTTCTTTCCGCTCTGAAATCAGGCGTTGAGGATTCCATGAGCACGGATGACCCCGTGCGTCTTTACCTTAAGGAGATGGGCAATATTCCGCTTCTTAACAGGGAAGAGGAGATTCAGGTCGCCAGAGAAATCGAGGACGGACAAAGCAAAGTGATCAGAAGCGTTCTGCTTTTCCCCACCACTGCCAAAAAGATTATGGAAATATCCGAAGCGATAAACGACGGCTCCATGAGGCTGAAAGATATAGTGGATGTGGATGACGAGCTTGATTTCGAGTCCGGCGAAATGGATTTTGAAGACACCGAACACGAAGCCGATGCTGAGAACGAGGCGGAAGAGGAAGACAGCTTTGAAGGCTCTGAGGAAGAGGCGGAAACCGAAGAAGTGGAAGCTGCTCCCCAGAAAACAGTGGCAGAGGCTGTTGAAGAGATAGAAAAAGCCAAAACCGCAGCCGCAGAAGCCGCAGAAGACAGGGAAGCGCAGATGCGCGCTCAGTTTGTATGCATTTTTGAGGATATTACCCTGAAACTCAGGGAAAATATAAACCTTGCCGCCAGAATAAAGGACGGCTCGATCAATGTCGAAGACATGATCGAGGTGAACAGGCAGCGTCAGGCTACAGTGGATGAGATTACCGAAAAGCTCCTTGAGATAAAGGTGAACTACTCCAAAATATGCCAGATTGCAAATGACATAAGAGAGATGTACTCCAGAGTCATTGACTCCCAGAGCGACATCCGCAAACTGCTCAAGCTTGTGAAGATCACTTCTTCCCCTGACCCTCTCGAAATAACAGACGAGGATATACTGAAAGCCTGTGATGATACCGGCAAATCAGCCAGCGAGAAGGAGCTTGTGGTTAAAAAGTTTGCCAAAGCCCGTGATACCCTTCTTAAGGAGTACAAGAAACTCGGCTGCGACAAGCAGGAGCTTGAACTGATATACGAAGGGCTTCTTCAGGGTGAAAGGGAAACAGAAAACGCGAAAAGCAAGCTTATAGAGGCGAACCTGCGTCTTGTTGTCTCCATAGCCAAAAAATACACCAACAGAGGCCTCCAATTCCTTGACCTTATCCAGGAAGGGAACATAGGTCTCATGAAGGCTGTTGAAAAGTTTGAGTATAAACGCGGCTACAAGTTCTCCACTTATGCCACATGGTGGATTCGTCAGGCAATAACCAGAGCCATAGCGGATCAGGCGCGCACTATACGCATACCTGTGCATATGATAGAGACCATAAACAAAATGATGAAGATAACCCGCCAGCTCCAGCAGGATTACGGCAGGGAACCCACCCCGGAGGAAATATCCAAGAAGATGGATATTCCCGTGGAGAAAATCAAAAAGGTTATGAAAATAGCCAAAGAGCCTGTTTCCCTTGAAACGCCCATCGGCGAGGACGAGGACAGCAGCCTTGGCGACTTCATAGAAGACAAGAGCGCCACAAACCCCGCAGACGAGGTTATGTACCTCAAGCTGCGCGAACATACCAAGCAGATACTCAACACCCTGTCACAGCGCGAGGCAAACGTTCTCAAGCTGCGTTTCGGAATTGACTGCGAGTCCGATCATACCCTTGAGGAAGTGGGCAAACAGTTCAGTGTAACCCGTGAACGTATCAGGCAGATTGAGGCTAAAGCCTTAAGAAAACTGCGTCACCCCACCAGAAGCAGAATTCTTAAAACTTTTGTAGAATAGCTCTTGACAAAGCTTTAATATTTAAGTAAAACAACCTTCTCGTTTTTAACGGGATAAAGGGCCAATAGCTCAGTTGGCTAGAGCCTCCGGCTCATAACCGGGAGGTCCTAGGTTCGATTCCTAGTTGGCCCATTTTTTTCTAAATAAAATTATGAGCAGCAGCATAAAAAACGTAATCGCTTTTCTTGAAAAACATGCAGTGTGTCAGTCCAGACAGTACACTTGGGACAACTCTGGACTGCAAATCTGCCTCAGTCCGGATGCTGAAACCCGAAAGGCAGCTCTGGCACTGGATCCCAGTGAAGGGGCGATAAGCAAAGCAATTGATGCGGGGTGTGAGTTACTTATTACTCATCACCCCCTTTTTTTTGACAAGCTCAAAAGCATAAATCCCGCAAACGCACTGGGACGCAAAATCATAAAAGCCGTTCAGGCAAACCTCAGCATCATTTCATACCACACATCCGCAGACCTTGCGGACTTCAGCTTAAACGATTATCTGGCAGAAAAACTCGGCGCATCCGTAAAGGGCGGCCTCGTGAAAGAGGGGAAGGAAAACTGGTACAAGTTTGCGGTTTTCGTTCCCAAAGGGCATGAGGAAGCAGTGCGTGACGCTATAGACAGAGCGGGAGCCGGGGTCATAGGCAATTACTCAAAAGTTACATTCAATATAGAAGGCACAGGAACATTCCTCCCCATGGAAGGCGCAAACCCGTTCATAGGCAAAAAGGACGAGCTTGAAAGGGTGGAGGAGTACCGCATAGAAACGGTGGTGACTGCGCCTAATCTCAACCGTCTCATTGAGGAGGTCATAAAGGCTCACCCTTATGAGGAAGTGGCCTATGATGTCTACAAGATGGAGATAGGCACTGAGTTCTCCCTCGGCAGACGCTGCGGTTTCGGAAGAGAATTTACTCTGGCGGAGTTTCTCGAAACAGTAAAAACAAAACTCGGCTGCGAAAGCGTGCGCTACAACGGCTTTCCCCTTGATACGAAGTTCAGCGGTTTCGGAATAATAACAGGCAGCGGCGCTTCCATGTGGAAGCAGAGCGGCGTTAAGCTGCTCCTCACCGGGGATATGAAGCACCATGACGCGCTGGACGCTTACGAGGCCGGTGTGTGTATTGTGGATGCGGGGCATTTTGAAACAGAGAAATGCTACATGGAGCATCTGGCTGAAAGAATAAGCAAAGAGTTAAACATAGAAACAATCATTATTGATGAGAGTTCTCCAATAAAACATATGAGGTGATCAATGCTCCCAGAAGTGGAACAGCTTATTGAACTGCAGAAGCTGGACAACAGAATTGCCGAACTGGAAACAAAAGTTTCTCAGGTTCCGGGCTTTCTTAAAGATGTGAGGAACGAGTTTGAATCCGTTAAGACCGAGTGCGAAACAGTGAAAACGAAGCATGCGGCGGACACGGCGATTCTTTCTAAGCTCACCAGAGAATGCGCAGAGAACAAGGCGCTGCTGGACAAAGCGCAGTCAAAACTTCCTAATGTTAAAAACAATAAGGAGTATGAAGCTGTCCTTAAAGAGCTTGATGTTCTCAAAAAGAACGTTAACGAAGGGGAGTACAAAATCCTTGAGCTTCAGGACAGTGTAAACGCCTCACAGAAAAGGGTTGAGGAGCTTGACGCCAAAGAGAGCGAACTCAAGGCAAGCCTTGACGAAAAAGAAGCTCAGAAACAGGAAGAAGATTCAGAAGCAAACACCGAACTCGCCGGACTTAAAACCAAAAGGGAAGAAGCACAGGCAGTAGTAAAAAAATCCATCATATCCAAATACGAAAGAGTAAGACACGCCAGAAACAACCTCGCCATAGTCAGAGTCAACGAAGAAACCTGCACAGGATGCTATATCAAAGTTCCGCCCCAGCTTTATGTTGAAGTTAAAAAAGGAAAGGCTCTCCACCAGTGCCCCAACTGCCAGCGTTTCCTCTATGCGCTTAATGATGACTAATCAATGATACTTAAAGTTTTTTCCGACGGAGCCTCAAGGGGAAACCCCGGCGAGGCGGGCTGCGGGTTTGTTATTCTGAGCGGAGAGGGTGAACTCCTCGAAGAGGGCTGCCTTTATATAGGCCATGCAACAAACAATGTGGCCGAGTACAGGGCTGTTCTCGAAGCTGCCCGTAAAGCAAAACTCAGGAACCCTGCTGCAGTAAATTTTTATCTGGATTCCGAGCTGATTGTTAAGCAGATGAAAGGCGAGTACAAGGTGAAGAACGAAACCCTTGCGCAGATACGTCTGGAACTTATTAAAACCATTGAAGGAACAAAGTTTTCTTTTAACCATGTACCAAGAGAGCAGAATAAGCTGGCGGACAAACTCGCAAACAAGGCCATAGATAATAAGGTCATGGCGTAATTTTGTCCGTAATATCAGCGTGTTCAATATCTATTGATTTTTTCCGTAATGAGCATATATTAGTTACATGCCGCTGATTGATCAAATCGGCGGCCGTTTAAAAGGCAGAAGCGACGCTTGCTTCTGCCTTTTTGTTTTTTCTCCATGTTTCCCCAGTTTTGTTTGTTCCTGAAAATCTGTCAAAAAAATAAAAAAAGGGCTGCCAGCTCTGATTTTGTTCTTGCATAAAATAAAAAAGCGGATCAGGTTATGAAAAATCTGATTTTCCAAAAAATAATTAATATTTAAAAAAAGCGGACGATTTTAATGACAGCGCCATAAGTTTGTTTATGCGCAGTACGATTGAAGGAAATGAATATAAGTGCAGCCAGAGCAGTGCTGAAGCTTTACAGTCCGTATCTTGCGGGATTTTTTCTTTTCCTTGTTCTTGCTCTTGTTTCCTGCTCCGAGGAGGAGAGGATAAAGCTGATTGAAGATAACTTCACAGACGGTCAGCCTATCTCCGGCGTTGCCATAGCCGAGCAGGATAAGGGTATAGAGGAAGGGAACAATCTCTTTTTGCAGGGGAACTTCGAACAGGCCATAGCCAAGTATGAGGAAGGCCTTAAGATGAACCGTTCCGTTGCGTTCTATAATATGGGTGTAAGTTACTATCTGCTTGGCGATATTGATAAAAGTGAGGAATATTTCCGCAAGTCAGTTGAGGAGGACCCCAAGTTCAGCGAAGGTTATATAAACCTTGCTGTGGTACTTCTCCAGACCGGAAAACTTGATGAAGCGGAGCTTTACATGGCAGAGCTCCTGAAAGACAGAGCATCCGGCAAGCTGCTTGTTAATATGGCGAACATCTATCTCCGCAAAGGAGAAACCGCCCGCGCCACGGTGCTTTATGAGGAAGCTCTCAGAAAAGACGGAAAATCGAGGTTCGTTAAGTCAAACTATGCCTATTTTCTGCTGAGTATAGGCGAGTTTGACAGCGGTATCAAAATAATAGAGGGTCTGGAGTACAAAAGCTACACCGACTATTTCAATCTTGCCACTGCATATTTCCGTACTGGCAATTATCATGCTTCCGTGGCCAATCTCCTTTTGGCTGAAAAGTTCTCTGAAACAGAAGAGGTTTATGAGCTTCTTGCCAGAAACTACAATGTGCTGAAAAGCTACACTGAGGAAGCGGCGGCACTGAAAAAACTCACCGATATGAACAATGACAGGGACTACAGGCACAGATACGCCACAGCCCTGTTTAAGAGCGGTGCGCTCAATGAAGCTCACGCCGTTATGACCGGGCTTCTGACCGAATACCCTTCTGAAACCGCATACTACATAACAGATTACAACATTCTTCTGGCTCTCGGCGAGTACAGGCAGGCCGGAGAACTGATAATGGCAGGTTTCAGGGCGGTTAATGATGACGCGCTGATGTATATGTACGCCAAGCACTCCCTAATTTATGAGAATAAAGGGAACGAAGTCCGCAGACTGGTTTTCTCACGCCCTGCATCCCCTTATGTCAATCTTGCCGGAGCAATGTATCATATCTACGCAGGGAGCATGCTTCCAGCTCAGAAACTTCTGGATCTGGTTCCGCCCGGAACGGATAATGACTACTACGTTTACCGTGCATATATAATGATGAAATACCGCAACTACAATGACGCGCTTAAGGTTGCGGATCTCATAGATGACTTCAAGCCGGAGTATTTCTGGTACAAAACAGTAAACCTCTGGAACACCAAGAAGCTTACAGAGCTTAAGGTTCATTTTAATGACGCTCTCACCAGAGATTTAAGGATAAGCAGGCATCCTGAGATAGCGATCCATCTTGAGCCTGTGCTTGATGACATGAACTTTTCCTACAGGTTTAACGGCGATTTTGAGGACATACTCTCCACCGTTCTTTACCCGCTCCTGATAGAGCCTGATGAGATGCTGAACTTTGTCGCTCTCGGCTATAAGCTGCTCCAGCAGAATGACAGAATACTTGCCCTTGAAGAGCTCCAGAAATCCGTACGCTTTTCCGAAGGCATAGCCCACAACAACAAAGGGGTCACGCTTTTCCTTGCCTATGCTTATCAGGATGCCCTGCGGGAATTCACGCAGGCTAACACCCTTCTGGGCAATAACCCTTACACCCTTTACAACATGGGGCTTGTGAACCTCGCCATGGGCAGGGCTGATCTGGCTGAGAAATTCTTTGACAACTCCGTAATCCAGAACAGGTACAACTTTCCTGCGTATCTGGCGAAAGCGGTATGCCTCAAGCTCAAAGGGGACGAAAACGGAGCCTACCAGGAATACAACCTTGTGCGGGACAGGGCTGAGGATGTTAAGGACGACAGAGAAAAAGTGCCTAATATCATCTACTATACAAAATATCTGGCTGATATGGGGGTAGGTGACTACAGCAGCGTAATAAACGATCTGGGCAAGAAAAAACCGGATGACGGCTTCCTCAGAGCTCTTCTGACACTTTCGGAATATCTCAGCGGGCAGGGCTTTGAAAGACTTGAGACGCTGAAAAGCGATAAAATTTTCCGGGGAACAGGTCTGAGGGATCTTCTTGCCCTCCTTGAAAACAAACAGCCTGTTCAGAATCCGGATCTTATAACAGACAGGTTCTACAAGTTTATGCGCGCCTATATGCAGGTAAAGAAAACCAAACAGCTTAGCGGCGTAAACGGCGATGACTACCTGAATGACAATGTGATTCTCAAAGAGCTTTTCTATTATCAGGTTTACATGGGGGACAGCAGAAGGGCGCTTTATTATCTGCAAAGACTGAACAATCTGGATTTCAGATACCCGGAGCTCTACAAGGCTTCTCTTTACTATTTCATCTGGCTTGAGGATTTTGTGAACGCCGAGGCATCCTTCTCCGCCCTTGAAAACCTTGGGTATAAGGACAGGTATTTCGATTACTACAAAATGTTGTACTATCTGCTTAATTACCATAACCAGAGGCTGATGGATCAGGTTAACACCTATATGGCAAAATATCCGGATGATTTCAGAGGTGCGGCTATAAGGTTGATGGTTGCGCTGAAAAGTGATAACATCCGCATGGTTTACAACGAAATGGGAGAGCTGGAAACCAAGAGCGGTAACTTCCTGCTGAAACTCCCGCTGGAGCTTGAAATTGACGGTTTATAGAGTCGGAACGACCGCTGTGGCGCTTTCTTTTCTTCTTATAGTTTCATCAGTAATTTTTTCTGTTTCACACGCATTTACGGGCATGAACGGGGTAAAGTGGGTTATCGTTGCCATTGTGGTCGGCTTTACCTTATTTAACTTTGTGTCCCTTTATTTCAGAAGGCTTGAGGTCGAAGGGGACGAGGTGCGCCTGTACACTGTGTACGGCAGAAAGTCCATAAAGCTGAATGCGCTGGAGGAGATAGGGGTGATACTGCTGAAAATGCGCGCCATCATGATTCTCTCGGATGCTGAAAGATTTGTGTTTGTTTCATCCTACTTTAAAAATTTTGCGGAATTTGCGGATTATGTTAAGTCCAAGGTGGATGCACCGCTTCAGGGAAATATAGCCAAGCTTGATAATAAACTTATCAGGAAAAAGCAGATAACTTTCATTGTCCTGCTCGGAGTATTGAATATTTTTCTTGTGGGTTCAGCGGTTTATAATTTCGTTAATAGCTGAGTAGGCGGCGTTTCTCTTAACGCCCAGAGCCTTCAGCACAGTCAGGCAGTCCTTGGCGGAGAGCCCTTCTTGGATCAGGTTTTCCGCCAGTTCCCTGAAATCCTCTTTCTCTTCTTCCTGTTCTTCCTGCCTGTTGTTCACCACCAGAACAAACTCTCCTTTGAGAGTGAGGGCATTTATGTCCTCCTCAGAGCGTATCTTAAGTGTTTCTTCGTGGAGTTTTGTTATCTCCCTGCTGAGGGATACGGGGAGAGGGAAGTTTTCAATGAGAAGCCTAAGGGTTTCTGCCACTCTGTGCGGTGATTCATATAACACTATGAGACTGTTGATTTTTCTGAGCTTTTCTATTTCGCTCTTCTTTTCGGAAAGCTTATGCGGTAGAAACCCGCGGAAATAGAAATCGGATGTGTCAAACCCTGAGAGTGTGAGAGCGGGTACAAAGGCTGTGGCTCCCGGCAGGGCTTCAAAAGGTATGTCTGCCTCGCGCAGCGCAGCGGACAAATACATTCCCGGATCGGATATGCAGGGTGAGCCCGCCTCGCTGATAACGGCTATTTTCCTGCCTTCATTCAGCAGTTCCATAACGCGGCTTATCGTCTTCTTTTCGTTATCCTTGTGGAATGATTCGACCCTGACTTTGATTTCCAGATGGCTGAGGAGCTTGAGGGCTGTCCTTGTGTCCTCGGCGAAAACAATATCCGCTGAACGGAGTGTCTGAACTGCCCTCAGGGTTATATCTCCCAGATTGCCCACCGGAGTGGGCACAAAACTGAGAAGGGGGGGATTATTCATTAACTCTGAAATCCACGGAGTCTATGAGCTGACCGCTCTGAGCGTATATTTCCACCTTCCACTCGCCTGCTTTTTCCGGGGTTATGGTTTTGGAACTGAATGTTCTCCATTTGGGCGAACCCACGAAAAGCTTAACCTCAGCCTCTATATCCTTCTGATATATCCAGATATGGGTAATTTCGGTGGGGTATTCGTCTGTCTGGATTTCGGTGAAGCAGTAAATATCCTGCATTTCACCGTTAACCGCGCTTACATTGTCCACAGGCTCTTTGTTTTCTATGCCTGATGTCATCATTATTCTGCTGACCTTTGTCTGAGCGTAGGACAGATTTGCAACAAGTAAAACAGCAAAGAAAACGAGAAGTGCCTTTTTCATGTGAAAACTCCGTATATTATGATTCAAAAACTTCGCCGATGTATTTTCCGGCCGCTTTGGCAGCCACTGAGCCGTCGGCAACGGCTGTTGTTATCTGTCTCAGCGGTTTCCAGCGCACATCGCCTGCGGCGAAAATTCCGGGTATATTGGTTTCCGTGGTTTCATCAGCAACTATGAACCCGCTTTCATCAAGCTTGATTAAGTCCTTCACAAGCTCGGTATCCGCTGTCTGACCGATGAAAACGAAGATTCCGGCTACCTCAAGCTCTGATTCCTCGCCGGTTTTAACATTCCTGAGAGAGATTGAGCTTACTTTCTGGTCGCCGTTAACGCCTGTTACCACCGTGTCCCAGATGAAGTTCATTTTTTCGTGCCTGAGCGCTCTGTCCTGATATATTTTCGCAGCGCGCAGCTTGTCCCTGCGGTGGATGATTGTTACTTTGCTGGCAAACTTAGTGAGGTAAAGCCCTTCCTCAACGGCTGAGTCGCCGCCGCCGATTACAGCTATCTCCTTGTCTTTGTAGAAGGAACCGTCACAGGTCGCACAGAAGGAAACGCCGCGGCCGAAGAATCTGTTTTCTCCGGGTACGTCAAGCCTTTTCCAGTGTGCGCCGAGACAGAGGATAAGCGCCTTTGCCTTTATCTGGAAGGAGAGGTTCTTTATTGTAAGGTATTTGTAATCGCCTTTAACTTCAATATGCTGACATTCCGCAGCGCGGATTAAAACACCGAACTTCTCCGCATGGGCGTACATTTTTTCACTTAAGTCTGCCCCCATGAGCCCTTCAGGAAAGCCGGGATAGTTTTCCACAAACTCAGTTGTGGCAACCTGACCGCCGGGAAACTGCTTTTCAAGCACGAGAGTGCTGAGGTTGTCGCGTGCGGCATACATAGCGGCGGTGAGACCCGCAGGACCCGCGCCGAGAATTACCACATCATATTCTTCCTTAATATCCTGAAAGTTAAAAAAGTCCTGCATTTATACTCCTTTAAGTATGCGGATAACCTTGTCTACAGAAGGGACTTTATCCTGATAAAGTATTGTGTTGTCTCTATCCATAAGAAAAAAATGAGGCCAGCTCCGTACACCGAAGTAGCCTGACAATAGTTCAGTATTACTCAAATAGATGCTATTTTCAAGGATTTTATACTTATTTCGTCCGAGTAGTTTCTTAACTGATTCGGGCGTTTGTTCAGTATCAGTGACGACAATGATTTTCACATATCCCGCTTTTTCAATCTGCTTAAGCTCTGGCATCGCTTTCAGAATGAGGTTGGGATATATGTTGCTGGTGAAAAATGTTTTTGTATTGAAGAAGATAAGCATGACAGGCATGCCTATCTGATCAGTTGTGAAGTTTTGTCCGTCAAGGGTGCGGAACTCAAGCTTTTCCGCCTTGTAGCCTTCCGGCAGAGCCTCATTGAACCTGCTCTGCCACAGAGTGTAGAAGGCAAGGGCAATTATGCCGAAAACCAGAATGCTTTTGCCGTCGAAAAAGCGAACCTTTTTCAATACTAACCCCGCATTTTAAGACTGATGTCCACCCCTGTGGCCTGATGGGTGAGCGCGCCTATGGAAACATAGTCCACATCCACGTTTCTGAGCAGCCTGAGAAACTCCAGAGTCACCCCGCCGGAAACCTCAACCTTTGCTCTTTTATCAATTATTTTAACAGCCTCTTCGATGGTTGGGATGTCGAAATTATCAAGCATGATTATATCCGCTCCGGCCTGCACAGCTTCCTCAACCTCTTTCAGGTTGCGGGTTTCAACCTCCACTTTGACTGTGGTGGGAATGAACCTGCGGACGTTTTTAACAGCGCCTGTTATGCTGCCCGCTGCATCCACATGGTTATCCTTCAGCATAACGCCGTCAAATAGACCTATCCTGTGGTTCCAGCCGCCGCCTGTCTTGACTGCGTATTTCTCTATCCTGCGCCAGCCGGGGGTGGTTTTGCGCGTGTCGAGTATTTTTATATTTGAGTCGCCGAGAGCTTCCACATATTTTGCTGTGTTGGTGGCAACGCCTGAGAGCCTCTGGAGGAAGTTAAGCGAGGTTCTTTCACCGGTGAGGATAGAGCTTGCAGGGCCTGTTACCTGACCGATTATGCGGCGCTCGGTGATGCGGTCGCCGTCATTAACCGAGAATTCCACCTTAACCTCGTGATCAAGCATGAAGTAAACTTCCTGCGCAACTTTGGTTCCGCAGATTATGCAGTTTTCCTTTGCGATAAAGTTGAAAGTAGCCTGAGATTTGAAGGACTCAAACGCTCCGGCGGTAAGGTCGCCCGTGCCTATGTCCTCATCGAGGGCAAGCTGTATGAGCCTTCTGGTATATCCGTTTATCAGCATTGGCTTTTCAGTCTCCTGAGGTTTTCTTCTATCTTGGTGGCGAGTGCAGTTGCCTCTTCAAATTTCTTTTTGTCTTTCTCAATGATTTCAGGTGCGGCATTAGCGAGATATTTCTCGTTTTTCAGCTTGCCGCCGTACACGCTGAGGTCTTTTTCCACCGTTTTCTGCTCTTTTTCAAGTTTTTTAATCTCTGCTTCAACGTCAATAAGACCCTGAAGAGGTACAAATACTGTGAAACTGCCTGCGATGTTCGCCACTGAATCTGCGGGCTCAGCATCGGTGAAGTCCATGCTTTCAAGCCTTGCGAGGTTGATTACCCTGTCTTTGGCGTGGGTGAAGAGTTCTTTTGTCTTGGCACTGTCTGTTTTGACCCATGCTTTAAGCTGCTTGGACATGGAAACATTGTATTCGCCACGCACGTTTCTGATAAGGCTGACGAGCTCAATAACAGCGTCCGTCTCCTCCATCTCCTTCTGCCATGCAAAGTCAGACTCAGGGTAGGTCTCAGCCATTATGGAGGTTTTGTTTGTGAGCATTTTGTAGATATACTCAGTCACGAAAGGCATAAACGGATGAAGGATAATCAGCGATTTTTCCAGAACATAAGCCGCCACTGCCATTGCGTCTGCCTTGGTTTCCTCATTGTAGATTCTGGGTTTGATGAACTCTATGTACCAGTCACAGAACTTATGCCAGAAGAAGCTGTATATGCTCAGCGCGCCTTCGTTGAAGTCATATTTTTTGATGGCTTCGGCTGTCTGCTCCGCTGTTTTGCGAAGGTTCATGAGAATCCATTTATCCTCAATTTTCAGCCTGTCCGCAGGGGGCAGGGGGGAGCCTTCGTCAAAGTTCATCATTATGAACCTTGAGGCGTTCCATATCTTGTTCACAAAGTTTCTGTAGCCGTCTATGCGTTCTTCGGACATTTTTATGTCGCGCCCCTGAGCGGCAAAAGCGGCCAGAGTGAACCGGAAGGAATCCGCACCGAATTTATCTATCATCACAAGGGGGTCTATTACGTTCCCCTTTGATTTGCTCATTTTCTGCCCATGCTGATCACGCACGAGGGCATGGAGATAAACCTCTTTAAAAGGCTTTTCATCCATGAACTTATACCCGTCCATTATCATCCTTGCCACCCAGAAGAAAAGGATGTCAAACCCTGTGACAAGGCAGGATGTGGGGTAGAATTTTTCCAGAGTTTTGGTTTTTTCCGGCCAGCCCATTGTGGAAAAAGGCCAGAGGGCGGAAGAGAACCATGTGTCCAGAACATCGGGGTCCTGTGTGAGGCTTGCGCTGCCGCATTTCGGGCATGTATCGGGGTCTTCTGTTTCCACTATGACTTCGCCGCAGCCTGCGCAGTACCATGCGGGGATTCTGTGTCCCCACCATATCTGACGGCTGATGCACCAGTCACGGATGTTGTACATCCATTCGTAATATGTGTTTTTCCATGATTCGGGGTATATTTTGATGTCTCCCGTTTCAACGCCTTCTATCGCTTTTTCCGCCAGAGGCTTTATCTTCACGAACCACTGCTTTGATATTGTGGGTTCAACAATCGTTGTGCATCTCTGGCAATGGCCTACACTGTGCATGTGCGCATCTTTTTTTACAAAGAGACCGAGCTTCTCAAGCTCTTCGATGACCTGTTTTCTGGCGACAAACCTGTCCAACCCTGCGAACTGTCCGCCGTTGGCGTTTATTTTGCCGCTTTCGTCCATCACCTTGACAGCGGGCAGGTTATGCCTTCTGCCTATTTCAAAGTCGTTGGGATCGTGAGCGGGGGTGACTTTCAGGCAGCCTGTCCCCATCTCCATATCAACATATTCATCGCCGATTATGGGGATCTCGCGGTTCATAAGGGGCAGGATAACTGTTTTGCCTATGAGGTGTTTGTATCTCTCATCCTCCGGATGAACTGCAACGGCGGTATCGCCCAGCATTGTTTCCGGTCTGGTTGTGGCTACTGTGAGTTTTATATCGCTGTCTTTTACGGGGTAAAGAAGCTGGTAGAATCCGCCTTCCGTGTCCTCGTGCTCAACCTCAAGGTCGCTGAGGGCTGTGTGGCATCTGGGACACCAGTTTACTATATAGTCGGAGCGGTAGATAAGCTCTTCCTTGTAAAGTGTTACAAACACCTTGCGGACAGCGGCGCTGAGGCCTTCGTCCATTGTGAAGCGTTCACGCTCCCAGTCGCAGGAACAGCCGAGGCGTTTAAGCTGGTTTATTATCGTTCCGCCGGATTCAGTGCGCCATTTCCATACCCTGTCTATGAAGGCATCACGTCCGAGGGCGTGTCTGTCTGTTCCTTCCGCGGCAAGCTGTTTTTCCACCACGTTCTGCGTTGCTATCCCTGCGTGATCCGTTCCGGGCATCCAGAGAGCCTCAAACCCCGCAAGACGGTGATAGCGTATGAGAATATCCTGCAAAGTATTATTCAGCGCGTGCCCCATGTGAAGCGAGCCGGTGACGTTGGGAGGGGGTATTACTATAGAGTAAGCGGGTTTTTCCGAATTTTCATCGGCATGGAACCTGTTGTCCCTTATCCATTCCGCGTAGATGTCTGCTTCAAATTCCTTCGGGTCGATTCGCGTCGGTATTTCTTTCGGCATTATTCTCTGCTCCGTATATTTAAGAAAATTTTGATTTGTCTATCTCTTTGTCTATCGCCGTGTTCACTCTGGCGTTTATATCTGCCATGAGTTTTTCCAGCGCCTTAAGCCTTCTTTTGTTCAGTTCTCTTTCGTTCTCGGTTATTTCTTCACTGCCCAGTATCTGGTAGGTGTGCTCAATCTCCTGAATTATCAGGTTGAGATCCTCCAGCCCGTTTTTAACAATGAGAATTTTGTTTACATCCTCTTCTGAGAGGTTCGGTCTGTTGTTAATGCGGATACCCTTTGGGTTTATCGTCATCATCTATGAGGGAGTCGAGATCGTCCGGGGATATATTGTCCCACTCAAGCTCGCCTTCGGGTATTATACGGTCGAAAAGTTCGCCGCAGAACTGGCATTCGTAATGATATATAGTCCATATCATATTGTCTATGGCGACTTCTGTCGGTTCAAGCTCTTCAAGCTTCTGATCCCCGCAGTAGGGGCAGTATTTGGGTATCATATCTATTCCTTTATGTGCAGCTCTCTTTCATCGCCGCCGAGATTTTTTATATCAATTATTACAAAACTTTCAAGCTCGTCTTGAAGCCTGAACTTTTCCGCCCACTCTATGAACTTGGTGGCTTTTTCCTCCATGGTTTCGAAAAAACCGATTGTCTCAAGCTCTTCAAAGTGGTTCAGCCTGTAGAGGTCAAAGTGGAGAATGTCCGTTTCGCCCCTGTATCTCTGCATCAGGGTAAAGGTGGGGCTGGAGCCCTCCTCCCTGCAACCGGACTCTTTGGCGAAGGCCTTCACAAAAGTTGTCTTGCCTGCGCCCAGATTTCCGTTGAGGAGAACTGTCTTTCCTGTGAGCTCGTTTATAAGGCTTTTTGCCGCTTTGGCGGTTTCCTCCGGTGATGATGTGTTAATCTTCAAGTTCACTTATCACCGCTCCGATCCGGCTTATCACGTCAGTGGTCATCACGCTTCTTTCGCTTTTGCCTTCTGCTGCTCTGCGTGACGCCGCACCGAGGATGTAACAGCCGAGGACAGCCGCCTCAGCTGGTTCGTACCCCTGTGAGATGAATCCTGTTATAAGCCCTGTGAGACAGTCGCCGCTGCCGCCTTTGGCGAGTGCGGGGGAACCGCTTGTATTTATGAAGGTTATGCCTTCGGGAGTTGCTGTTATTGTATCGGCGCTTTTCAGCACAAGCACCACGCCGTACTGTGCGGCAAATGTGCGGGCTAAATTCAGCCTGTCTGCCTGAACCTCATCTGCTGAGAGCCCTGTCATACGGGCAAATTCACCTATATGAGGGGTAAGCACTGCACGTCCGCGCAGCGTTTCCAGAGTTTCTTTGTCAAGGTGGTACAGACCGTCAGCGTCAACAATGGCGGTAACTGTGCTTTTGGACAGTATTTCACGGATGAATGTTCCGGTCTCTTCCTTTCTGCCGATTCCGGGGCCTATACCCAGAGCGCTTTTCCCTTCAAGGAAATCCACCGCTTCCTCTGCGCCTTCGGCTTTGAAATGGTCTTCTATACCGACCGGAAAGCTCATTATCTCAAGTGCGCCCAGTTCCGCCGTATAGTTAAGGCTGGTTGGTATCATGCAGGTTACAAGCCCTGCGCCCGCAGCGGAGCAGGATATTGAGGCCATAACGGCTGCTCCGGTTTTTCCCGCTGAGCCTCCGGCGATTACCGCGTGTCCGTATGTTCCCTTGTGGGAATCGGGCTCTCTTTTTGCAAGCCTCGGAAGGAGATCTTCCGTAACGAGGTAAAGCCCTTCAGAAACTGCCTCAACATTGAAGTCCGGTATGGATATGTCCACCACTGCCACTTCGCCGCAGAATTTTTTGGCGGGGTACATGCAGTGGGGAATTTTCGGGCGGCAGAATGTCACTGTGGCATCAGCGTCAACGCATATGCCACTTACATTATGGGAACTGCCGGAAAGTCCGCTGGGTATGTCTATGGAGATAACGAAGTTTGATGTTTCGTTCACTGATTCGATAAGCGCGGCGTAAAAGCCTGTTATCTCACCCTTAAACCCTGTTCCGAAGAGAGCGTCCACTGTTATGTCGTATGAATCAAACAGCGGAGCCTCGTCATCAAGCTCTATAATGCTTACCGGAAATTTCAGCAGAATATCGTAGTTCAGCTTTGCATCGCCTTTGAGCTTTTCAGGCTGACAGACAAATACATCCACAATGCAGCCTGCGTTTGCCAGACGGCGGGCGAGGGCGAAACCGTCTCCGCCGTTATTGCCGGAACCTGCTGCGATAGCTATTCTGTCCTTGGGGATCTCAAGTGAGCTTATATAGTCAAAAACGCCTGCGGCGGCATTTTCCATCAGCACGGCGGAAGGAATCCCCGTTTCCTGAATGGTCAGCCTGTCCGCCTCGGCCATGGAGGAGGAACTGAGAATTTCCATGATTAATACTCTTCCGTGTTCTCGACCTGTTTTGCTTCGTCAATAAGCATTACAGGGATGTCGTCTTTTATCTCGTAAATAAGGCGGCATGTGTCACAGACTATCGCTTTGCCGTTTTTTGAAACTCTCACGCCTGTTTTGCATTTGGGGCATGCAAGCACTTCTATAAGTTCGGGTTTTAAAGCCATTTTTGCGCTCCGGGTACATTTTGAGTTAATGTAAGATATTATAGCAACAAATACAAGAAGGGAAATATGCTGTAATGTAAATAGACCGAGGGGTTATTTTGTCAAAGATTCTGCAATTTTTTTCAGGTATACCTTTCTTTCCTCGTCCACGGGCAGAAGGCTTATGCGGTCATGAAGTTTGTTCATGCTGATTATTTGATGTTTCAGCATTGCTCTGACAAAGACTGAATCTTTCTCCCTGCCGACAGCCAGTTTTGATGCTGCGAGATCATGCGGTTCAAGACACATACCTGTCACACCATCTGTGTTTCTGTTGTGTATTTCAACTGTGCGTACGTCCCAGCCTGCGGGCAGAATTGCAGTTTCCGGGCCGACCCCCTGCGCATAATATCCGAAGGTTTTTTCAAAAGGGGAAAGTTCCCCTATTGAACCGTCTATAATATCAGCGAGCTCCGGCTTTTCTGCCGGGTACATGTCTGCCTCCATGGACATCAGCAGTTCATCAGGAGCATCCGGGACAGAGCCGAGTACTGACTGGCTGCCTATAACAATTATTTTTTTCTGATCAGTTACTGCTCCCGCTGCTCTGAGCAGGTGTTCAAGTTCATGCCTCCTCATTGCTGCTTCTCCATTTGTTCAGAAACTCAAAGCGTTCTTTATTTGTCAGAATCCCAGCGAAGGGTGATGATTGGCGGAGAGAATCAGCATGCTCTGAATTTTCCGTCATAAAGGCGAGACACTGTTCAGTACTGCTGTTTAAAATCTTTTTCCATTCCACAAGGTAAGGTTTTGAATGCGGCGAAACAGTATTGAGCCATTTTTCAATAGTTGCTTTTGCTTCTTCGATGAGGCAGGGCTCTTTTCTGATTTTATCCGCAATCAGGTAATGAAGCTCCAGACTGCGGCGGTCAAGTTTTTCATGTTTCATGCTACTATTATATAATTTCAGCATTCTTTTGCAAACTGTTTGGATTGCTGTGCCGAATTATCTTTCTTTCCTGAAAGCCTGAATCTATTATACCTGCCATGATGACCGACAACCTGTACCTCGATCTGAATACCTATCTCCGCCGCCGGTTCGGGCAAAAGGTGTGGAAAGTGCCTGTGGATGCGGGCTTCACATGCCCCAACAGGGACGGAACCAAGGGGCATTCAGGGTGTATTTACTGCAATAATGAGTCATTCTCCGGTGCGTCAGCAGGCGAAATAACGGAGCAGGTGAAGAGGCGCATTGAGGCTCTGAAACAGAAGAATATCAATGCGTATATCATATATTTTCAGTCATACTCAAACACTTACGGCACTCTTGATGAGATAGAAGCTAAAATGGAAAGTGCCCTCGTTGATGACGGCATAGTGTCTGTCCATATAGGCACACGCCCGGACACGGTGGATGATGAAAAGCTTGACTATCTGGCGGAGTTAAACAAGCGCTATGAGGTGGTTGTGGAGTACGGGCTGCAATCCTCAAACCCTGAAACCCTGCGTATAATAAACCGCGGCCACACAGCGGAGGATTTCGCGGAAGCAGTGCGGAAAACCTCTGTGCGGGGAATAAAGTCCTGCGCTCATATTATCCTCGGTCTGCCGAACGACACCCGTGAAGATATGCTGGAAACCGTGCGTTTTGCCGCTGCCTGCGGGGTTTATTCCGTGAAGTTCCATCATCTTCACGTAGTGAAGGATACGGAGCTTGAAAATATTTATAATCAGAGTAAAATCAAGGTTATGGACGTGCGTGAATATGCGGATGTTCTGGCGGAGTGCATTGCGCTTCTGCCGGAGGAAACTGTCATTGCGCGTCTTATGGGTGATGCCGCAGGGGAAACGCTTATTGCGCCCCGGTGGGGAATCTCCAAGAATGAGTTTATTAATCTTCTCAAAAGCGTAATGCGTGAAAAGGGACTGCGTCAGGGAGTTTTATTCGGGAGATGACCGCTTATTTGGATCTGTTTTTTCAGCATCTGGGGGAAGTTATATCGCTTATACTTGTCCTTGTTATTCTCTCCGGCCGGAGGGAGGCGAGGGCGAACTTCTCATGGCTTATGGTGGTTGTTCTGTTTCCGTTCATAGGCGCAGTGATGTACATACTTCTCGGTAATCCGAGACTTAAGCGCATGCTTGAGAAGAAGTTTAAGTCATACCAGTCCATAGCCCTCAAAAAATACGTTAAGCATGATGAAGAGTTCGATAAGAGCGGTCTGGGCGCACTTGTGGAGAAGATAACCGGGGTTGCGCCGCATATGTGCAGCAATCTGAAACTTATAATAGGCGGAGGGGAGAAATATTCGCTCCTCGGCGAGGACATAAGCTCGGCTGAGAAGTATGTGCTCATGGAGTATTACGTTTTCAGGAACGACTTTGCGGGGCAGTTCTTTGCAGATCTGCTCATAGACACCGCTGAAAGAGGTGTGAAGGTCTACCTTCTGGTGGACGGCTTCGGCTCTTTCGGCTTCACATTAAGCAGCACTTACCGGAGACTCAAGAAAAGCAAGGTGAACATAGCCGTTTTCCATCCGCCGTTAGGGTTTAAAACAGTTTCACGCATGAACTTCCGTAATCACCGCAAAATAGCAATAGTGGACGGCAGAGTGTGCTACACAGGCGGCATGAACATAGGCAGAGAATACATGGGCGGGTTTTTCGGCAACAGGAAATGGTTTGACGCTCACCTTTCCTTCGGCGGAGATGCGGTTTACCCGGTGGAGGAAGTTTTTGCCGAGGACTGGCTTTTTGCCACAGGGGAAAGCATAGAGGAGCTTATAAAAAGCGCTCAGGTGGAGCGCGGCGGCGATACCACGGTTCAGGTTGTGCCCTCCGGTCCCCATATGCCTCGCCCGCTGATATACAGCACCCTTTTCAGCACCCTGAACAGGGCGAAAAAGTCCGTTGTGATTGTCACTCCTTACCTTGTACCCGATCAGCCTGTTATAGAGACTCTTAAGAATATCAGCAGACAGGGGATAGATGTAACCGTAATTCTCCCCGGCAGGAACAACCAGCCCCTTGCCGCTGCCGCGGGGCGCTCGTATTACGAGGAGCTTATCGAGAACGGAGTGAGGATTTACGAAACCAAGGGCATAATGCTCCATGCGAAGATTGTTGTTATTGATGATTATTTTGTTATCACAGGTTCCGCCAACATGGACGGCAGGAGCTTTAAGATAAATTTTGAGCTTAACATAGTGGCTTATTCCGGAGCCTTTGCTGAGGATGTGGACAGGCTTGTCCGCTATTATCTCTGCCATTCCGAAGAGGTCGAGCTTAAAGCTGTGAGGAACCGTCCGTTTTCTGTGCGTGTTTTTGAGGGTGTATGCCGGACACTGGGGCCTGTTCTTTAGGTTTCGGCGTGCAGCTTCTGCTCTATGAAATCTATGCAGACTATATAGTTTTTTGCTCCCGCATTTGTGAGAAAGGATGCCGTGCGGCAAAGCTGCCCTGAGGCGAGGGATATATACGGGTTAGTGTAGAATCTCTCCAGTCCGAGATGGCTTATATAATAATAGTAGTCCTTTAACGAATGATCGTCCAGTTCCTCGGCCGGCCTGAAAAAGTGGTTTTGTTTGAGTGACTTCTTACCGCAGCCGCAGATGGTGGGGCCTATCTGCGTACCGTTTGAATCGAGCAGGTAAATGCACTGAACAGAGTCGTTTTCGTTTGCCGTTTCCTGAAACTCCTGAAAGAAGTCTTTTATGGCAAGCTTGTTCAGCCTCCGTTCAACCTCTTCGATAATCTTCTGGTTTTCCTTATGCTTTTCTTTATTTTCATGAATGGATGTTTCTATGTTTCTTTTAATTTTATCAGCGCAGGTAAGTATCCGGTTGATGCAGTTTTCCACTGCTATTTCATCAAATGCGCCGGGTCTTGCGAAATAGAAACCCTGATAGAGGTCTATCCCCATTTCATAGCAGGTGAATATGTCCTCTTCCTCCTCCAGACCTTCCGCAAGGGTTAGGGAACCGATTGTTTTGGCGAGCTCTATGATCGATTTTATGATTGAGCGCTGGTAATAGCTCTTGCTGACGTTGTTTACAAGGCAGCGGTCTATTTTTATTATGTCAGGTTTGGTGATCACCAGCCTGTTGAGGTTTGAGTGCAGCGCGCCGAAGTCATCCAAAGCGACAAAGAAACCGAGTTCACGGTATTTCTCTATCACTTCAATAAGCTTGCTGTTATTCTCCACAGCAGACTCAACGATCTCCATTGCTATGTTGCAGTAGGAAACACCCTCCTGATCAGCGTACTGCTTGGTGCGCATCTGGAGTTCTCCGTCCTGATTAAGAACAGCAGTGTTGAGGTTTACGAACAGCACCATATCTTTAAAATTCTTTATTTTTCTGAAGTTTTTTATGGCGGTTCTGCGGCAGAGCCTGTCCAGTTCGATGGTTGCATCCGCTTCATCCGCCGCTTCGAAAAGAAGATTCGGGGCGATCATGGTGTCATTTGCGGTGTCGTAGCCTCTGGTGAGAGCTTCAAGGCCGACTATCTTTTTTCTCTTGAGGCTCACTATGGGCTGAAAGGCTGTTATTATAGATTCTTTCGCCAGTATTGCTTTTATATCAAAGTTCAAATGACTCACCACTTTCACAGCGAACTGCTTTTATTAATATTCATATCCGCCTTTGCCTCCACAAAATCAATGCAGACGACCTCTTCCCTTCCGCTGCGCAGGTATCTGGATGACATGGTTCTGCACAGCCTGCCGGAGAGGATGGACATGAACGGATCAGTATAAAACTTTTTTATATCAAGGCGCATCAGAAAATAATAGTAATCTTTCAGAGAATGATCCACGTTTTCCGTGCTTGGCCAGTAAAGTCTGTGGAATCCGTTTTTGGAAACACAGTTTTTGCTGACTGCCTGAGCGGTCTGTATGCCTTCGCTGTCCAGAATGCATATTTTTTCGATTTCCAGATGCCTGTCTATGACTTCCTGCAGGAAGCATGTCTCCGCGGCAGAGCCGGAGGTGCGTATCTCATCCACAAGCCTGTCCAGAATCGCCTCAAAATGTTTATGCTGCTGCTGTTTTCTGGTTATTATGCCGTTGAGGTGCACCTTTATGCTTTTTGAGATTTTTTCAATCTCCTCATCGCAGCTTTCTTTTATGCTGTTGTAATCGGTTATTGGCTGGCTGAAATAAAACCCCTGAAACAGGTCAACGCCGAGCTCATAGCACTTGACGACATCTTCTTCTGTCTCAAGTCCTTCTGCGAGGGTGAGGGAGCCAATTTTTCGGGCAAGTTCTATTATTGAACGTACAATTGACTGCTGGTAGTAGTCATTATTCATGTTTGCCACCAGCGAGCGGTCAATTTTTATAATGTTTGGCTTGGATTTTACAATGCGGTCAAGGTTGGAGTGGTATGCGCCGAAGTCATCAAGAGTGACGAAAAAGCCGTAGTCCTTATGCTTTTTTACGAAGTGAACCAGGTTTTCGTTCTTTTCCACGCGTGATTCCACTATTTCGATTGCTATCATGCTGCAGTCTATGCCTGCCTCATCAGCAAATGATTTTGTCCATGACTTGCCGTTTATTTCGATCATGTCCAGGATTGATGCATCAAGGTTTACGAAGAGGATCAGGTCTTCATTCTGCGCAAATTCGCGGAAATTCTGCAATGCTTTTTTGCGGCAGAGCCTGTCCAGCTCAACAAGGCAGTTGTTCTGCTTGGCGGATTCAAACATGACAGAAGGGGGGATTATGCTCCCGCAGACAGGTTTAATGCCTCTGCTGAGCGCCTCTATACCCACAACCCGTTTTTCCTTAAGGCTGATTATAGGCTGAAAGTGAGTGATGACACTTTCTTTTTCAATAATTTCCCGAATGTTGAAACCGTTCACCGAACACCGTAAAATACTACATATAAATTAGTAGACAGAATATTGTATTTGTAAGTCATTTTGCAAGAAGTAATTTTTTGTTAGCCAGCGTAAGAAAAGTATTGTTTTCAAAGCAGTGTGATAATGGCAATCTGAACAAGCCCGAACAGAAATCCGAGCACAAACCCCAGTCTGTTTATCCATTTGAACTGATCCTTCATGAAGTCAAAGAGAATGTCCTCCACCTCATACAGATTCAGCTTGTTTATTTTATTCTCAACTATTCCGGGCAGATCCACCGCACGAACCATGCCGGGCACGTTTTTTTCCAGAAGAATGTTTATCTCCTCCAGAAGCTTGGTTTTCACCGCCAGAAAAGACTTTTTCGGCATATCATCATAAAGGTTAACTGCCCTTATGCCTTTGAGTATTTTGTATATAGCGTGGGGCAGGGTGTTTTTCAGCACACCTGAGCCCGCAAGTTTTTTGATGAGGTTCTGCGCCGTGTCCCCGTTTTTGAGGTCTATGCCTATCATCCGTGCCGCAGAGCCGATGGTAGCTCCGCGTTCAGTGAGCATGTTGCAGGCGGCTTTTGATATGCTTTCCGCAAAGCCTTCCGAGGAGAGGTATTTCTGAATGCGGGTGATGTAGTCGCTTCTGACTTCATATATGGTTTCAAAACCTATTTTCCCTGCGTGGGCATAGAGCGGTTTTTTGAGAAAATCGTCTATTTTGCCTTTTATACCGTTAGAAATTCTGCGTTTCAGGACAGGATCGCCCTTTATTCCGCCGATGAGCTTGGGCAGGTGCTCCTGCACAAGGTCGTTTATAGTGTCCTCATTGAGGAACATGTTCAGAAAGCCGAGTTTAAGCTGGTCTATTCCGCCTCCGCCGAACATGCCGTCTTTAAGGCTTGTGAGCCTTTCAGCAACCTTATTGCGGGATTCGGCATCCTCAAACAGCTTGTCGAGAATATCCAGTGCCCTGTCTGTGAGGAAATCGGCAATTTTGCCTGTGGATTCATTCAGCTTGTCAGGCAGAATATCAGCGAATGATTTTCCGGAGAGAACAAGGTTGTTCAGCCTGTTGGAGAGTTCATTTATGACCGCGGGCTGCCATTTGCCCTCAGTGAACACTTTTTTAAGGACAGGCTCAAGCCCTCCGTCAGGGAGAAGGCTGCTTATTTCCGTATCCGCCAGACGCTCAAGCATGGGTGCGGATATGGATGAAAGCGCATCGCTGAGGCTGTTCAGTGTTGCTTCATCAGCCAGAAGCTCAGTGAGTTTTTTTATCACTGTTTCTTCATGGAGACCTATTTTTTCAAGGATGTCGCTTATGCTTCCGTGGTCGGTTTTGAGGAACTTCTCAAGCTCTTTTTCTATTGTGGCGGAAATGGCGTTCTGAACATTCTCGGATTTGACAGCCTTGGCTATCTCTTCCTCGCCTATCAGTTTTTCACCGACCATAATGCCTATTTTGGATGCGAGCTTGGAGCGGTTGCGGGGTATCACTCCTATCCAGCCGAATGAATACCACCTCCGCCTGTGCGGGCGGAAGAGCATCTTGATTGCAAGCCAGTTTGTCACATAACCGACTAAGCCGGTTATGAACGGCGTGACTATGAGATTAATTGTTTGCGGCTGCAACAGCTAGACCCTCCCTTAAACCGAAGTCGGAAACAGTGAGTGTTTCCGTCCCTGTCATGCTCATAAGCTCCAGCGTGATGAGGGTTCCGGGGATAAGAAGATCCTCGCGCCCCTTTTCCATACCGGGCAGAAGGAGCCTTTCCTCCGCCGTGAGCGAACATAACTTAGTGAATATTTGTTCTATCCTCGATTTTTTCAAGGGGTAACCGTTTATTTTTCTCCAGTCATACTCTTTCATCTCAAGATCCACAGCGGCAAGGGTTGTCGGTGTTCCCGCACTGCCGATAAGGAGTTCCGGCTGAAAATCCATCTCTTTTCTTACATCGTTAAGAATTGTAAACAGCGGTATGCGGATTCTGTCCATGTGCTCTTCGATGCAGACATCACGGAAGTTGTATGAATCAGCCATTTTCACAACACCCAGGGGTATGCTCATTACCTTTGCGGGCACATTCGGCTCAATATATATGAACTCAGTGGAGCCGCCGCCTATATCGAAAATCAGGGTTCTGCGTCCGCCTGTCTCTATGCCGGACTGAACACCCGCCAGCTCAAGAGCGGCCTCGGTTTCGCCGTCAATTACGTTTATATTCACGCCTATCTCGCGCGCAGGTATCAGCAGGTCGTCCCTGTTGGAACATTCACGCACTGCGCTGGTGGCCACAGCCGCCAGCTTGCCCGCTTTGTGCTCCTCTGCGGCTTTTGCAAACTTCTGGAGAGCAATGAGGGTTTTCATGGCAGATTCCTCTGAGATTCTGCCTGTATTTTTAAGCCCGTTGCCGAGCCTTGTTATAATTCTGTCCGTGTGGATAATTTCGGTGAGGGTTCCGTGCTGAACCTCAGCTATAATGAGCCTTACGGCATTTGAGCCTATATCTATGGCGGCCACTCTCATTTCTGCCCCCGTTTTATCTGATGCAGATAGACCTGTCTGCGGTGTTCGTCGTATGTTTTTGTGAAAACGTGTGTCCTGTCCTGTCTGGCTACGAAGAAGAGATAATCGGTCTCGGCGGGGTATGCCGCCGCCTCAAGGGACTGTCTGTCCGGATTGGAGATAGGAGTGGGGGGAAGCCCTCGTATAACGTATGTGTTGTAAGGGTTTTCACCGTCCCTTATATCTTCCTTGCGGATGTTTCCGTCAAACTCGGCGTATTTCCCGTAAATTATTGTGGGATCAGCCTGAAGCCGCATCCGTTTTTTCAGCCTGTTATAGAAGACGGAGGCAACGGTTTTAGCCTCTTCATCTATGTAGGTCTCTTTCTGAACTATTGAAGCCAGTATCAAAGCCTGATAAAAGGTTAAGCCTTTTTCCTCCGCTCTTTCGGCGAAGTCATAGGGCAGATTGTTCAGGAAGTTGGCGTACATTGTGCGTATAACATAGTCCGCCTTGGTGTAAGGCGGAAAGAAGTATGTATCGGGGTAAAGGAAGCCTTCAATGGTTGGGGCGGGGATTCCCGTCAGTCTGAATATGAACTCATCATCCAGAGCCGTTTTCAGGAAGTCCTCGGCGCTTATTATATTTGCCTTTTCAAGGACTGACGCTATGTCGTGTATGTTGTAGCCTTCCGGGATGGTAATCTTAAGAGTGGACTGTGTTCCCTTAAAAATATTTTCCAGATAATCCCTGAGCAGCATGTTTTCGGCACGGTAGTAGCCGTATTTTATGCGCCTGTCGGCCTTTTTGACGTGGATTAGATATTCCCGGAAATAGGGAGGGGTGTTCAGGTAGGTGAACACCCTGTCGTAAAACTGATTAAATGTGCCGTTTTTCGGCAGGTCAAGCTCAAGGGTGACTTCCGTTGTTTCCAGAAACTTTTCGCATTTCACGATCCATAAGCCCAGAACACCTGTCACCGCAAAAGCAATAACTGTCGTTACAATAACGGCGGCGATGATTTTTTTAACCATCGCCCTACGCCTTGCTCTCCTCTATCATGTCAACGAACCTTTTGAAAAGATAAGTCGCATCATGGGGTCCGGGGCCGTTTTCAGGGTGATACTGAACGGCGAATATCGGATATTTTTTATGTTTCAGCCCCTCAACTGTCTTATCGTTGAGGTTCATGTGGGTTACTTCAACCTGATCGCCCAGACTTTCAATATCGACGGCGAAGCAGTGGTTCTGAGCGGTTATCTCGACTTTTCCTGTCTCGTTGTCCATAACAGGCTGATTGCCGCCGTGGTGGCCGAATTTCAGCTTGTATGTTCTTCCGCCGAGGGCAAGACCCAGAATCTGGTTGCCGAGGCATATGCCGAACATGGGGTATTTGCCTATAAGCTGTCTTGTGAGCTCTATTCCGTATGTGACCGCTTCTGGGTCTCCGGGGCCGTTGGAGAGGAAAACTCCGTCAGGCTTGAGAGCATCTATCTCTTCAACTGTTGCGGTGGCGGGAACAACCGTCACTTTGCAGCCGAGATCAGCCATATTGCGCAGAATGTTTCTTTTTATGCCGAAATCTATCGCGGCAATGTGGTATTTGGGGCTTTCAATATTTCCGTAGCCCGTGCCGAGCTGCCAGCTTGTCTGAGTCCACTCGTATGGTTTCTGACAGGTAACTTCCTTCACAAGGTCTCTGCCGACTATGGTCTGTATGCCTGCGGCCTGTTTTCTGAGCGCTTCAATGTCCTCCGTCTGAGTGGAGATAACGGCGTTCATTGAGCCTCTTTCCCTTATGTGGCGGACAAGCTTTCTGGTGTCTATGCCTTCTATGCCGATTACGCCGTATTTTTTAAGGAAATCACCCAGACTGCCGTTAGACCTGTAGTTTGAGTGCACCCTGCTGTGCTCCTTGACTATGAAAGCGGAGAGGTAAGGGCGGTCGGCCTCGAAATCCTCTTCGTTAACACCGTAGTTGCCTATCAGCGGGTAGGTCATTGCCACCATCTGTCCGTAGTAGGAGGGGTCAGTGAGTATTTCCTGATAACCTGTTATGGAGGTGTTGAAGACCACTTCACCTTCTGACGTTCCGTCTGCTCCGAAACTTTTTCCTTCAAACACAGTGCCGTCTTCCAGCACAAGAAAAGCTTTGCTCATTAATACCTCTTATTTATAACAAAAATCCGTACACCCTGTCGTATTTTCGTACACGCTCGCGCCGAACTTCGTTCGTCTCCGCTTCGCACGGCGCGCTCCCGTCCGTGGGAGCGTTGGGGCGTGTAGTTTACCAATATCTATAACAAAAATCCGTTCATCCTGTGGTATTTTCGTACACGCTCGCTTTATGGGAGTGTGTATTGTACTGTGCTCGTATCTATCTCACCGTCATCTTCAAGGCACATGGATGTGCCGCCCGCCGTGCGCAGCGAAGCCTTGCTTAGCAAGGTGCGAGCGTGTATGCAAACCGGACAGGATGTACCGATTTGCATTGTCAGTTACGGGTTCAGCTTGACCTGCAAAAGCCGTCCGTTTCTGTACACCGTGAGTATGAACGGTTTGTCCTGATTTTCCTCAATCATCCGGCTGAGCTGCTCAAGACTGTTAAGCTCCGTTCCGTTGAGAGCTACGACTATGTCGCCCGTTGTTATATATCTCGTACCTTCGCTTTTTGCCACGGTAAGATAACCATCTTTCTCGTTCACTGCAATACCGTATTTAGTATCCAGATATTTTAATCCGAAATCGGAAGGCCTTTCTGTGAGTACAAGTCTTCCTTTAAAGGTTCCGTCTGCTCTTCTGATGCCTACTTCCACAGACGAACCGGGGGGATAGCTCCGGAGAATGTGGTACATTACCTCTTCACTGTTAATGGGCACTCCGCCAAGTTCAATAATCTGATCTCCGGGTTTAAGCCCTATCTCTTCGGCGTTGGAATTTTTTTCAACGGATTCGATCACAGGCATCATGTCCTCACCCTGAGCGGTATCCTTGACAGTGAAACCCACATGGCCGCGGCGCAGCTTGCCGCTTTTAATTATTTCGGGCAGAACTCTTTTTATGGTGTCCGCCGGGATGGAAAAGCCTATCCCCTGCGCCTGACGGTGGATGGCGGTGTTAATGCCTATCACCTCACCGTTTATGTTGATCAGCGGGCCGCCGGAGTTGCCGGGGTTTATGAGTGCGTCAGTCTGTATGAACACGCTGTAGTTGTTGCCGATATTCATCATCCTTGCTGCGGCGCTGATTACGCCTGTCGTCACCGAACTGCTGAGGCCGTAGGGGTTGCCTATGGCTATTATGGGTTCGCCAAGCATCACATCCGAGCTTGTGCCGAGGGTGGCTGCGGGAAATTTCTTTGTATTGTCTTTTATTTTCAGAACAGCAAGGTCAATGGACTCGTCCCCGCCGATGAACTCTGCCTCGTAGTTGGCATTGTCGCGGGTTATAACAAAAATAGTTGTGGCGTCTTTTACCACATGATAGTTGGTGACCACCGTTCCGTCATCACGGATAAAAACACCGGAGCCCAGACTCTGGGTTTTGTAGCTGCGTTTGCGCAGTCCGAAGAAATCGTCAAAAAAAGGATCATTAAAGAAGGGGCTGACATTTGTTTCCACGGTTTTTTCCGTGCGGATGTTCACCACGCTGTCTTCAATTTTGCGTATTGCAAGAACAGTGGGAGTGACCCTGCTGGACTCGGATGCATCCGGCTGATGTCCGGGATGAACAGGAGCCACAGCCTCCGCCTTCGGCTGCTGATCGTCAGCCTGCGCGGGCTTTTCGTGCTTTGCCGCTCCGCAGCTTACGCTGAGGATGATAATTATGAGGACTGCTGATAATTTTCTGAACATTTAACTCTCCGACGGGTAAAAATTCTATCAGAAAATGGACGCATAAAAAAGATGTTTTGTTCGCCAGTTTTATTTTTAAAAGGTTAGATCTATGCAGAGAACTTTAATGGAATCACTTTTTTCTTGTGGAATATTGCTTATAATTTTGTTTACCATGTTTTCTTGATTTTTCGTTTTATTGAAGAAAAATACAATATATATTCCGAATTCACAGCCATTCAGATATTTTTTATATAGTTGCTCATTTATCCCTTTATAAAGTTCACTGTTCGAGTCATTTTTGCATTCAATCTGCACTTCATAGTCCGTATTTGCTTTATACTTGATATTGATGTCAACTCTGTTATTAGCCTCATATTTCTCTTTTGTAATCAGAATATCTTTATTGTACAGATTCGATAAGTTACGCATTATTTCATCTCTGCACATATTTTCATCTTTTTTTGTCTTTGTCTTTTTAAGATGATTATAGAATGCATCCTTTTCGTTGTTTCTGTTATTTTGAATTTTATCTCTCAGCTTTTCCAACCGGGCGTATACTTCTTCGAAAAAATCTTTTTTATTTATTATTGCTTCAGATAATATAAAATTTTTTGTACTTTCAATTGAATAAGGATTGTAACTGTCATTCGCTCTTGTTGATTCTATTTGATTAAGACGGCTTAAAATTCGGTATCTCCATATGTCGCCATCATTATTATGTTGCGATAATAAATATTTTAAATCGTTATAAGGCAAATCATTTATAATGTGTTCTCTCAAAAATGATGCGCATTGGTCGTGGATTGATTGGACTCCGTTTCTATGTTTGATAAGATCCTCAGTGTTAAAGGAATTAAACATGAAATCAATCAGACGTACTTTCATTTTATTTGTAATTTTAAATGAAAAGTATTTTCTGTCCCTATCCATCAGACCGAAAACAGCTAATGCCGAACTCAATGTAAAGTTTTCTTTGTTATTGTTATTTAATAACAACAGTGCTTTAATAATATTGGTGTTTTCCTGATTAATTCCTGAGTTCCGCTGGAGTGTTTCTAAATCATTTGTAGAAAGCTCAAAAGCATATATTTTTAAAAACTCAAATAAAAATGTATTAAAAAGATCTTTATTCTGGAACACTGAAATTGAGGCGAGCTTTCTGAGACTGCTATATTTTGTATTCTTTAAGTAATTTGAAACTGTTTCATAGTTTTCTTTGAATAAGTGTTTACAAATTCTAATTAAAAAATTCTTAATAATATTTTCGGATTTCGATTTGAACTCTTTTTCATAATAGTTGTGAAATTTTAATGGAATAATGCCATGTATATTTTCATTTCTTAATGATTGAATGAAAACATAATCCAGTATTGTCTTATGGAGAGCAATAAGGTCTTCCGGTTTATTTAGAGCACACGATACATAGTAAACGTCGTCAACATTTCTGCTTTCTAATTGAGCGTCATTTATCAAAGATTCCAAGCTTAAGAGTTTATTATCGACAGGTTGGAATATCGCTTGTTTCATAATTTGCTTGAGTCTTTGAACTGTGTTTTGTTCCAGATAGTTAATTTCTGATTTTTGACGAGTAATATAGAATAATCTGGATATAAAAAAAAGATCATCGAAGTCAGATAGAATATCATCATCCGATCTCGCACTGAAATATGTTTCATTATTTTCTTTGATTTTTACGGACTTTTCTTTTCTCTTTTTTTCATGTTCTCGTTGTTCAATTTCCCACTTTTTAGGTTTCAGCATTTCATTCAGTGTTTCTTCTAGCTTATGTGTTTTAATAACTTCTTTGATTTCCTCCGTTAATTTAGGTTTTCCCGATTTATTTTTTGGTAATCCTATTATGAGAATATGTAAAAGAGATTCATTTTTTTCTTTTGAGTTAGTGTTATTGAATTTACTCATGTTTATTTCTGTTCGTCTTGTCGGAGGATATTTAGAGAAAAAACTCATCATGAAATAGCGCATATCCATGTTCGCATCATCGTCTGTATGCTTTGCGTATAGCTCGTTTGAGAGCTTTTCCAGACGGTTTTGCTTTTCTGTTTCATTTTCTTCAGAGTTGATTCTGAAAGCTTCAAAATCAAAATGAAAGAAGTCATAACTACTGCTTAACTCATAAAAAGTTGAGTATATTTTATCGGCAGTATTTTGTTCTCTGAATATTGTTTCATGGAGGTAATCATTGATGAATTTTTCCAGAAAATATAAACGTCTTCTGACTTTTTCATTGTGGAGTTCTTTAAACTTTATAAGAAGATTTTTAATAAGCTTCAGTTTCTCTTCATAAGGAGTCGAGAATAAGAAGAGACAGTCAAAAGAGCTGTCAGTATGATATAGCGTAACATAATCAACAACTTCATGCGGAGTGATTTCTTTAAGGTATAAGTATCTTAGTATTTTGTTTTTTATTAAGTCTCTTGAATCAGGAATCTCAGCATTTTTTATTTTATCCAGAACCTGCTTTAAAAAGCTGACATCAGCCTTAAGCAGTTGGATAAAGTCGGTTTTAGCTGAATAATCCTCATTATTTTCATCAATATAGTTTTTAATAAAGTCAATTAACTTTGCACTAGGGCCGGTTGCAGTTGAAATTATTGTTGAAATGAAAAAACGATAGTGAGTTTTTATATTTAGAGATTCTTGAAATTCATTTATTAAAAAGTCATCCAGTTTTGTATCATAGAATCCGATTAGTTCCGGTTCATGAAGTGAGTTCAAAAACCAAGGCTCTGTTTCCTGTGAATACTTTTTGACTTGTTTGATAATCTCTTTTTTTAATTCAATATCAAAAAGCGAGTTATCTCCATAAATAATCTGATTGTAGGGATCAGCGTTAGTTAATTCTTCTTTTTGACTTATAGAACATAGCCATGCATAGGTTGCTCTCAATTCAGATGGTATTTTGTTCTTAACTATAAACAGCGAACGGATTTTTCTGAGATTATTTTCACTTTCACTACTCAAAAAGACCTTACTCAGGAAGTAAGCAAATGCAAACTCCGCAATTGTTCTGTGGGTAAAGCAGTTATCGTTGAACAAAGTTGTATCAAGTGCTTTTTTTAAGTTCTCTTCGCTGTATTTATCGGTACTTATCATGTTTATTACGTCATCAGTAAACTTTGTGACTCTTGATAGTATATAATATGAAGCTATATAACCGACATATTCTAAAATTTCCTGTTCGCTGAGCTTTTTTAAGTCTGAGTATATTCTTGTGTGGTTCTTTTCTTTTGCTGACGATATGTACTTTTCAAAAAGCTGCATTTTTTTTTCAATTTGTTCAGGGGAGTTTTGGGATAGTTCATACAGCATTTTGAACATCTGCGGGTTTTCCAGAAAACCGTAATCTTTGTATTTTTTAATAAAATCATCTGTGTTTGCAATACCGTAGCATTGCGCCAGTTCACGTTTTTTGTCATCACTTAAAAGCTGAACGTAATAAATATTAACATCTGAGTCTAGGTAATCTTCTAATGCTTCTATATCATTATCACCGTACCAATCCATTTCTCTGCAAGCAATTACTATATTAGAAGAGAGATTCCTCAGCTTGTTTCCTAGCTCCCTTGTTACAAAGGATTTATCTGGTTTTATACTTCTGTATTCATCCAGTCCGTCAAGCAACAAGACAGTAGTTTCCTGCTTGATTTCAATGTTATTTATTAAAAATTCTCTGACTGTCGTGTATTGTGCGGTTTTTTGCTTTTCTTCTTGAAACTTTTTAAGAATAGATGTTTTTCCGCTTCCAGGTGAACCCAGAATTACTGAAAGCTTATTATTTACAATCTGGTCTATATAAACGAGCTCACTTTTATCATCTTCTTGATTATTTTTTAGTAATTCAAGATTTATAAAGGTCATAAAATCCACCCATCAAGGCAATTTTTTTGTAAAGGTTGTTTAAATTTGTGATGATAATACCTTAAAAGCCAGACATACTTATCTCTCACTGATGTTTCTTTTTTATATTCAGCTATTTTGCTATCAATTAAATTATAAAACGATTCGTTTTCTTCGTTAATAAAATCAATAAAGTAAATATCTTCACCATTTTTATTAAAGCATTTTATAAGATTAAAATTTTCTTCAGGGTCTTGTATGTTCAATTTTTCTCTAATTTCATTTAAATGATTTTTATTTGTGCCAACGATAGGCCAGTTAATTTTTGTGTTCTCAATTTTTACCGCCCTCGCTAGTCCGTTGCTGATGTATGATTTGTTTTCTTGATCTTGTTTAAGCCTGCTCCCTACCGCAATACCCCCACGAATAAAGTGCCTATCCTTGAGGATAAACTCGTACTGTTTTTCTCCGATTGATTTAAATACTTTGCTAATAGTGTCTCGATCAGAAATATCTATGTTTATTATTATCCCATCAGATATTATATCCGCTTGGCATCCTTGTAATTTTGTAAACGCATTCTTGAAGTTGTCTAGTATATTAGCAAGCTCAGTATATTTTACCTCATCTTCAACTATACTGCTGAAACCTAAAATATCTATCCAGATAAACAGTTGTTGATTGTATTCTTTCGATGAACCTGATGGAGAAATATTAGATAGACCTGCCCGCATCATTTTGAAGTTCCTTGTAACTTTTTGATTAGTTTAACTCATTGAAATTAAATTATCAATTTGTTGTATGACTGTTTTTGCGTAAATAATAATTTGTTTATACTTCCGCCGCTGTGTGATATAAATTTTCCTGTGATGATATGAATATAAAAAATTACTTTGAAGATGAAGACTTTCTGCCGTCAGTGCTGAGCGGCTACAGGCCGAGGAAGCAGCAGGCGGAGATAGCGGAGTTCATCCATAAATCTATGAGCGGTCATGTTCCGGCTGTGGTTGAGGCACCCACAGGCTCCGGCAAGACTCTGTCATACCTTATTCCCGCCCTTGAGCTTGAGCGGAAGGTGATAATATCCACCAAGACAAAGCAGCTCATGCTCCAGATCCTGAACAAGGATATTCCCATAGCTTCAAAGCTTTTCGGACATTCCCCAACGGTGTACTATCTCAAAGGGCGCAGGAATTACTTCTGCCATGAGCGTTTTTTTCGTCTGGTTTATCCGAACTCAAGCTTTTACCCCGATGCGGTTAAGTGGTTTGAAGGGATAGCCGAAAACTACGTGATAGAGATACCCTTCGGCATGTTCGGCGGGGAGGTCATAGAGAAAATGACCGCAGACAGCTACCAATGCTCCGGAAGCGGCTGTCAGTTTTTTGCCCACTGCTCATTCTACAGGGCAAAGGAGGCGGCGAACGCATCGGATGTCATCGTCACCAACCATCACCTCATAGCAAGCGATATAGCAATGAAGAGCAAAAGCGAGTTCGGCGCTGTGTTCGACTTCGCCGAGCATGTAATATTCGATGAGGCGCACGCCCTGCCGGATATTTACCCGCAGTTCGCAGGGAGCGACATCAACCTGCGGAGCTTCATGTCCCTCATACGTGAGAACAAGGCGCATTTCTCACCGAAAGATGTGGAAACAGCCACCGGAGCCTACAACACTCTCCTTGCCGGAGTAAGGGAAAGCCGCATGCTCCTTGAGCAGATGAAAGGGGATGTGGACAGATACGTAGAAACAGTTTTCAGAATAATAGAAGACAAGACAGAGAAAGAGATAAAAGACCCTTTCACAAAGCTGAAAGCCGCCCTTGTCCCCATACGCGGGGATGAGGAGGGAGTGAGGCTCTGCGAAGCGGGAGCGGGCTCTTTCACAGTGAAATTTATTCCGCTTATCGCGGGCGATAATTTCAGGGAAGGCCTGAAAGGAACCTGCATTTCCCCTCTGTTCATAAGCGCTACACTCACCGCGGGGGACAGCTTCGGCTATTTCCTTTCGGAGCTTGGCTATGACGCAAGCGAGGTCAACGCACTTAAAACAGGTGCGGTTTTCGATTACGAGACCAGAGGGCGTATTTACGTTCCCAAAGGTTTATGGAACGATAAAAACGCAGACGGAATATACACCTCCCTTGCCTCCCGCCTTGAGGGCTCAATGCTTGTTATATGCAACAGCACGAGAAGGATGGAGGAGCTTGCCGCTCTCTTTGAAAACACTATGCCCCACAAGAAGATTTTTATGCAGGGGAATGTGGATATAAGCGACCGGGAACTGGAGACAGGGGGCATATTCATAGGCTGCAACATCTTCCGAGAAGGGGTGGATTTTGCTCACACAGGGCTTAAGTGCGTTGTGCTGGACAAGCTCCCTTTTGAATACCCGGATGATGCTTTTCTCAAACAGAAATCCGAGAAGGTTAAAAATAACGGCGGCAATCCTTTCATGGATTTTTTCCTTCCCCGTGCCGTGATTTACTTTAAGCAGGCAGTGGGAAGACTCTTCCGCCATGAGGATGATATGGGGCTCTGGGTGGTGCTGGATGACCGCCTGTTAACTAAAAATTATGGAAAGTCCTTTATGGATGTGCTAAAAAATGTACACAGGGTACGCACGCTGAGCGAAGCCCTGAGCTTTCTGGAGGTTTGCGATGGAAAGGATCAGGCTGGATTATAACTATACGTCATCCGTTTTTATTAAAGGCGGCATGGGCGAGGCTGACTTCGAGCAGTACAAGGAGAAAGCCAGACTAGGCCTTTCCAGACTGATAGACCTTGTTAACTCCGGTGCGGTGGGCTTCCCGAACCTAAAAGGGCAGAACACGGTCGCCATGAAGAGCTTCGCCAAGGAGATAAAAGGCTCCGTGAATGACTTCATAGTGGCGGGCATAGGCGGCTCATCCCTTGGGCTTGAAACCCTGTGCGATGCTCTGCTGCCTTTCGGCTACAACTCGCTTTCCTACGGGGAGAGGGGCAGCAAGCCCAGAATATGGGTGGCGGATAATGTCGACCCTTCCAAAGTCGCCTCCATAATGAACACCTGCGAACCTGACGACACTTTCCTGTGTGTTATCTCTAAATCGGGCAGCACGGTGGAAACAGCCGCAAACTTCAACATCATCTATGAATGGCTCAAGAGCAATGTAAAAGATATATCAAAGAAAGTGGTGGTTATAACAGATCCTGAAAAGGGGATCATGCGTTCCATCGCCTCCGAAAAGAAATTCCGCGCGTTTGATGTTCCCTCTAATGTGGGCGGAAGATACTCCGTGCTCAGCCCTGTGGGGCTTCTCCCCGCTGCTGTTCTGGGCATGGATATTGACAGGCTCATAAAGGGCGGAGCCTCGGTCACGGCAGATAATTACGAGATGATTCTCGTTCTCGCCTCTATCTACATGTATTACATGGACAAAGGGCGCAACATGAACGTTATGATGCCCTACAGTTCAAGGCTTAAGTCGTTTTCGGCATGGTTCTGCCAGCTCTGGGGCGAAAGCCTCGGCAAAAGGTACGACCGCAGCGGAAAAGAGGTATTCTTCGGCTCCACCCCTGTTCCGTCAGTGGGCGTTGTTGATCAGCATTCCCTTGTGCAGCTTTTCAAGGAAGGTCCCTCGGACAAGCTTGTGACTTTTATAGAAGTTCTGAACCACGAGAGCGACAAAACGCTGAAATCATCTTTCCCCGCTTATGACTATTTAAGCGGACACACAATGGGCGAGCTCTGCAATGTGGAACTTAAGGCCACTGAGGCAGCCCTGAAAAACACAGGCAAGCCCTCACTGAAACTTACTGTGGATGTGCTGGACGAATATACCCTCGGTCAGCTTTTCATGCTTTATCAGTATGTTGTGCCGGTAATCGGTCTCGCTTACGATATAGACCCCTTCGACCAGCCCGGTGTTGAAGAGGGCAAGCAGTACGCCTACGGGCTCCTCGGCCGTGAAGGCTTTGAGGCAAAGAAAAAGACATTTACGGAAATTTACCGCAAACAGAATGATTTTATCCTTTGACAGATACATGGAAGAAAGCGCCGGAAGCATGGCGGGCAGGAAAGTTCTTGCCGCTTTCTCCGGCGGAAAGGATTCATGTGCTCTTCTCCACTGGCTTTATATTAATTCGCAAAGGCTGAAAATTGCCTTCGGAGCCTGTCATGTCAATCACATGATACGCGGTGAAAATGCGGACAGGGATGAGGCTTTCTGCCGTGCGTTCTGCGAAAAGCGCGGTATAGACTTTTATGCGGAGAAAAGAAATGTTCCCGAACTGGCTTCAAAACAGGGGCAGGGGCTGGAACATGCAGCCAGAAAGCTCCGCTATGAGGCTCTGGAAGCCGCTGCTGAAAGGGGAGAGTTTGAACTGATCCTCACCGCCCACACCAGAGACGACATGGCGGAAACCTTCTTCATAAGGGTTTTTCAGGGCGCGTCCCCTCACTCTCTCGGCGGTATAAGGCTGACGAGGGGGAACATCTTCCGCCCCATGCTGAAAATCTCCACGGAAGATGTTCTGGAATATATAGAAAAGAATGGCATAGAGACCACTTTCGATGAAACGAATCTGGACTCCTCATACCTGCGTAACTGGGTGAGGGGAGAGGTGGTTTCAGAGATAAAACGATATAATCCCGCCTTTCTGGACAAAGTTATACAGCTTATGGAGCAGTCTGCCCTGCTTGATGCGGAGACTGAGAAGCGCTGCTGCGGGGTATACAGCCACAGCGGCGGGGTGTTTATTGCGGAAACTGACAGGCTTTTTGCCCTGAGCCCGCTTGAACAGGCGTGGGTTGTGCGGCGGATGCTTTCCGGGTGCTTCCGCGCGGAGAAAAGGCATGTTGATACTGTTCTTGCACTGGCATCGGAGAGTGAATCTGCCCGGATCGATCTGCCGGAGGGCTATAATGCGGAATGCTCGTACGGCAGACTGAGGGTGTTTCACTCGGAACTTATAAAGCCCGTAAGCGCAGTAAAGCAGGCGGGAGAAAGGGAACTGACGGCAGGCGGCAGGGTGCTGGAGTTTTCCGGAGCGCTCATTGATGCGGAAATAACAGTAAGAACCCGCAGGAACGGCGACCGCATAGGCGGCAGAAAGCTTAAAGATATTTTTATAAACAGTAAAACTGAACTTTTTGACAGAGACAGGGCTCTTATTGCGGAGAAAGACGGTAAAATTATCTGGACTGAAAGGGTTTTTCAGAATCAGGATATATCTCTCCGCAAGGCTGAGGATGATTAGGCAATTACTATTAACGGATTATTTTTGTTTGACTTTATCCTTTCCGTTGACTAAAAAAGTATTTTTTCCTGAAAAGTTCCAGTGTCCATAGAACCTGTTTTTATGTATATTTATGGACAGTTGCGGAGGGTTCGTGAACAAGCACACACTTGCGGGTTACATATCGGAAGAGAGCATCAGCGGAAAAGTCGCTGAGCTGGCAGAGAAAATAAATAACGACTTTGCGGGCAAGGAGCTTCTTGTCGTGGGCGTTCTTAAGGGTTCTTTCATTTTTATGGCGGATCTGGTGAGAAGGCTTGATAAACCTATGGTTGAAACTGCGTTCATAACGGTTTCCAGCTACAAAGGCGCCAGCACAAAGTCAAGCGGCTCGGTACAGCTTGTCTGTGATATTGATAAACCACTGAAAGACAAATGTGTTCTTCTTGTGGAAGATATTGTGGACACGGGCTATACTATCAATTATCTTACCAAGATGCTTAAGGTGCGCGACCCCGAATATGTCGGTGTGTGTGCTCTTCTGGATAAGCCTTCAAGGCGTATAATGGACTTCACTCCTGACTACGTGGGCTTTTCCATACCGGACAAATTTGTTGTGGGTTACGGGCTTGACTATGACGGTAAATACCGGAACCTTGCGGATATAAGAGTGGTTGAGTTTCAGTAAAAGCTTGACAATATTGTGTTATATATCGCTTTTGCTCAGCTGCGGCACGCGGTTGAAAGTTCAGTTAAAATATAATTCGGAGGAGAAATGAACAACAACCTCTATAAAAATATGGCTCTCTGGCTTGTTATAGCATTCATCATGGTGTTCCTGTTTAACATAATTTCAGGAACTCAGGGAGTCATCAAGAACATATCATACTCGGAGTTTCTTCAGTCCGTTCAGAGCGGCGAGGTTGATTCCGTTACCATTAAACAGGAAAAGCTCAACGGACAGTACAAGGACGGAACCCAGTTTGAAAGCTATGCTCCGAATGATCCCGAACTTGTGAAACTGCTTGTTGACCATAAGGTTAAAATAACCGCACGTCCGCCTGACAAGAGCCCGTGGTATATGCAGGTTCTTATCTCATGGCTGCCTATGATACTGCTTATCGGTGTCTGGATTTTCTTCATGCGCCAGATGCAGGGGGGCGGGGGCGGAGGCAAGGCCTTCAGCTTCGGCAAAAGCAAGGCGAAGCTCCTCACGCAGGATCAGCAGAAGGTCACTTTCAAGGATGTTGCGGGTATTGAAGAGGCGAAGGAAGAGCTTGAGGAAATAATAGAGTTCCTTAAAGACCCCCATAAATTCCAGAAGCTCGGCGGTAAAATCCCCAAAGGCGTACTCCTCGTGGGCCCTCCGGGAACAGGTAAAACCCTGCTGGCAAAAGCTGTTGCCGGTGAAGCGGGCGTAAACTTTTTCAGCATAAGCGGCTCGGACTTCGTGGAGATGTTCGTGGGCGTGGGTGCTTCCCGTGTGCGCGACCTTTTTGATCAGGGTAAAAAGCATGCCCCCTGCATCATTTTCGTGGATGAGATAGATGCTGTGGGCCGTCACAGAGGCGCAGGTCTCGGCGGCGGGCACGATGAAAGGGAGCAGACCCTCAACCAGCTTCTCGTTGAGATGGACGGGTTTGAATCCAATGAAGGTGTTATCCTTATTGCTGCCACAAACAGGCCGGACGTTCTCGACCCCGCTCTGCTCAGACCGGGCAGGTTTGACAGACAGGTGGTTGTCCCCAGACCGGATATGCAGGGCAGGCTCCAGATACTTAAAGTGCACACAACCAAAATACCCCTCGATCCCGAAGTGGATCTTGAAACCATAGCAAAAGGAACCCCCGGTTTTGCCGGAGCGGAACTGGCAAACCTTGTTAACGAGGCCGCTCTCCTTGCCGCCAGACGCAACAAGGAAAAAGTGGACATGAAAGACATAGAGGACTCCAAGGATAAAGTAACCATGGGCAAGGAAAGACGCAGCATGGTTATCAAAGACGCGGAGAAGGAAAACACAGCATACCACGAGGCAGGCCACGCAATAGTCGCCAAGCTTGTTCCCGGTGCTGACCCTGTCCACAAGGTAAGCATTATCCCCAGAGGAATGGCGCTCGGCGTTACCCAGCAGCTTCCTGAGGATGACAGACACATGTACACCAAGGAGTTTATGGAAGGCATGCTTGCTGTTCTCATGGCGGGAAGATGTGCGGAAGAGGTTATATACGGCAGACTGAGCACAGGTGCCGGAAACGACATCGAACGCGCCACCGACATAGCCCGCAAGATGGTCTGCTCATGGGGTATGAGCGAGAAGATGGGCCCTCTCGCCTTCGGTAAGAAGGATGATCAGGTGTTCCTCGGACGCGATTTCGGACATACGAAAGACTACAGCGAATCAACGGCTGTTATGATCGATGAGGAAGTTAAGCGCTTCGTGCTCACCGGTTATAACAACGCTAAGGATATACTTAAAAATAACATGGGACTGCTGCACGCCGTCACCAGACTTCTCCTTGAAAAAGAAACCATCGACGGACATGAAATAGATGAGCTGACAGCAAAAATCGAATCAGGGGAGATAGACCCCGCCATGCTTCTGCCCATCGAAAGAAAAAGCGAAGTTAAAGCTGAATCCGCCGAGGTTAAGGAAGGGGAAGAAGCGCAAGTTGAGACTGTTTGAGGTAACGCCCGAAAAAGAGCGGATAATCTATGAACTGAAAAAAGTAGGTGTAGACCCCTACGCCCTGAGAATGGCAGACAAAGCTGCAGCCCGCGCTGTTAAAATATGCGGGCTTAAGCCTGCTCAGGGTAATATTATAAAGCAGGAAGCTCTTGCATGCGGTATAGATGCCGCCGTGTGCAGAGGCACGGTAAACTGTACGGTGGAGAGAACGGATGTTCTTATCATCGGCACTGAAAGAGGGCTGAAAGCTCTGGCCGGAAGGCTTGCCGTTCAGCCCTTTAATCTGTCTGAGATCGCAGCCGATCTCAAATCTTTTCTCGTAAAATCAAAAAAACGTTCATTCTTTTCATGCGGAAGGGAATTTTCACTGGAAAAACCTTTGGTTATGGGTATTTTTAATGTGACCCCGGATTCTTTCAGCGACGGAGGCATCCTCACTGATGAAGAGGGAATCAGGGCAAAGCTTGCCTTGTTCGCCTCTCAGGGTGCTGATATAACCGACATCGGCGGTGAGTCCACCAGACCCGGTTCGGACTCTGTTTCACTTGATGAAGAGCTGAAAAGAGTGCTCCCCGCTGTTAAGCTTGCTAAGGAAATGAATCTTTTTGTGTCTGTAGACACTTATAAAAGCAAAACAGCGCTAAAGGCTCTTGAAAACGGAGCCGATATGATAAATGATGTCAGCGGTCTTACCTTTGATGCGGACATGGCAAAAGTATGCGCGGATTTCGGCGCAGCGCTGTGTGTGATGCATATCAAGGGCGAGCCGAAAAGCATGCAGGATGCGCCCTCATACGCCAACCTGCTTGAAGAGGTTAAAAACTTCCTTTACGATTCGGCGGATACTGCTGTGAAAGCGGGCGTAAGAGAGGATTCCATAATTCTTGATCCGGGGTTCGGATTCGGAAAGACTTTAACGGATAATCACGTTATCCTTAAATATCTGGAGGAATTCACCTCAATGGGTTTTCCGCTCCTTGTGGGAGTTTCCAGAAAATCCATGATCGGCGGTATAACCGGAAAACCGCCGCAGGAGAGGCTTATCGGAACAAAATCCCTTGAGGCGGTCGCCGTTTTCAAGGGGGCTGACATTATCCGTTCCCACGATGTGGCGGAAACCGCCGAGATGATTAAGGTGGTTGATTTCTTAAGAAAGGCAGGGTGTGATGCCTGAGTTTTTAAAGTTCGTAACACTTATTGATATTCTTGATATAACCATAATCGCCGTTGTGGCGTACAGGGTTCTTCTGCTCATAAAGGGCACAAGAGCCATACAGATGATTCTGGGCGTTCTTCTTCTTATTGTTATTTCCTTTGCTTCCAAATACATGGGGCTCAAAACCACAAGCTGGGTACTGAGCAATTTCACCGGTTATCTTTTCATAACCCTTGTGGTTCTCTTTCAGCCTGAAATAAGGCGTGCACTGGCGGTCTTCGGTGAAACAAGAATGCTGGGCTCCGGCGGGAAATCAACAGGCAAGGTTCTGGATGAAATAGTCAAGGCTGCAAGCATACTTGCCAACAGGCAGATAGGTGCTCTCATCGTTATAGAAGGCAACACAGACCTTGAGCATTACCTCGAAACGGGGGAAACACTGAGAAGCCTTGTTACCAAAGATATTCTTATAAGCATATTCATCCCTTACTCGCCCCTTCATGACGGAGCGGTGATAATAAAGGACGGTGAAATCCTCAAGGCGGGGTGCATACTCCCCCTGAGCAAGAAGGTTGACATAGGTAAAAACTACGGAACCCGCCACAGGGCAGCCATAGGCATTACTGAGGAAACGGACGCAGTGAGCGTGACCGTCAGCGAGGAGAAAGGCTCCATTACTGTGGCTCACAAGGGTGTGCTGAGCGAGGAGCTTGACGCTGAGATGCTGAGGGTCAGGCTGAAAGAACTCTTTGAAGCGGACAGAAGAGGGACTAAGAAAAAATGAAAAACCTTCATTTGAAAATACTTTCAATCGTTATCGCTGTTTCTCTCTGGTTCGGCCTGGTTACAGGGGAGTATCAGGAGTTCAGCGTTTACGCTCCGGTGAGGTTTAAAAACATGCAGGGCGAGCTTGTGGCCGTTTCTGCCGATACCCATGTGAATGTCACAGCCAAAACTCCCAGAGGGCTTATGCGTGCTCTGGATTACAATGCCGTAACAATTGAGGTGGATGTTTCCGCTCTGGGTTACGGTGATACATACCACAGGCTTGTACCCTCTGAAATCAAACTCCCCTCCGGTGTGGAGCTTGTGCGGGTTGAGCCTGAGGGGATAAATATCACAGTGGACAAGCTGGTTAAAAAATCAACCAAGGTTGTCCCCACCTTCATCGGTGAGCCGCATCCGGGTTTTAAGGTTGGCAGTGTAACAGTATACCCTGAGTATGTTGAGATTCAGGGAGCAACTAAAAAACTTGCCGGAATCAACTCCATCGAGACAAAACCGGTGAACCTCTCCTCCAAGAAGGAAGGGCTTACATACAGCATAGGGATAAAAGAAACTGACGGAGTGCTCACCTCCGCGCCTGAACAGGTTGAAGTGTATGTGAGCTTTAAGGAAAACATTGTTGAGGACACTGTTGACAATGTGTCCGTAATTGCTGTCAACCTTGACAGCGGCCTGTCCGCAGCGATCAATGACATTGTCTCAGTGAGGGTGAAAGGGCGCAAGGACCTGCTTACTCCTGAAAATATTGAGAAAAAGATTAAATTCTACGTGGATCTTGAAAATACAGACAAGCCCGGCAGATACACAATGAAAGTATATTCAAGCAAAGCCGAGGGGTATCAGGTACTCAGAATTACCCCTGATAAGGTTAGGATTAAGCTCGAACGGAAAGGTGAATAAGGGTGAGAAAATATTTCGGAACCGACGGGGTCAGGGGAAAGGCAAACGTATTCCCCATGACGGCTTCATTCGCGCTTCGTCTTGGTCAGGCGGCGGCGCAGCAGTTTAAAAACGGCAAAAAAGCTCACAGAATTGTTGTGGGAAAAGATACTCGTATTTCAGGCTACATGTTCGAGAATGCGCTCGTGGCTGGAATATGCTCCATGGGTGTGGATGCTGTACAGATAGGCGTTATCCCCACGCCCGCCATAGCGTTCATCACACGCAGTCTCAGGGCTGATGCAGGTGTGGTTATATCCGCCTCTCATAATCCTTACTACGACAACGGAATCAAATTTTTCTCCTCAGAGGGGCTTAAGCTGCCCGATGAGGTTGAGCTTGCCATAGAGCAGAAGACCGACAGCATGGTTCACGGAGGCGAGGTTTCGATCTCCGCCGAGAACATAGGCAAGGCATACAGGATAGACACTGCGGTCGGGCGGTATGTTGAGTTTGTGAAAAGCAGTCTGGATAAGGATCTTGATCTCATGGGGATGAAGATAGTTATGGACTGTGCCAACGGTTCCGCCTACAGGGTTGCCCCCATGGCTATGATGGAGCTGGGTGCTAATGTCACCACAATAGGTGTTGAGCCGAACGGAACAAACATCAACGACGGAGTGGGCTCCGTTCATCCCGAAAAAAGCGCGGAACTGGTCAGAAAACAGGGCGCTGATGTGGGCATATCCTTTGACGGCGATGCTGACAGGGTTATTTTCACAGATGAGAACGGTGAGGTGGTCGACGGCGACATCATCATGGGTATATGCGCCCGTCAGATGAAGCTGGAAGGCAGGCTTAACAAAAATACCCTTGTGGCGACTGTTATGAGCAACTACGGCTTCGAGAAATCGATGAACGGTATAGGCATAAACCTTGAGCGCTGCGCCGTGGGCGACAGATACGTGCTGGCAAAAATGCTTGAGGGCGGCTACAACATAGGCGGCGAGCAGAGCGGACACATGATCTTCTCCGATTATAACACCACAGGGGACGGAATGGTAAGCGCCATTCAGCTTCTGAAGGTTATGCGCAGAACCGGGAAGCGGCTCAGCGAATTAAAGCAGTTTATCGAACTTTTTCCGCAGGTGCTGATCAATGAAATGGTGGAAAAGAAGGTTCCGCTGGAAGAGCTTACAGCGTCTGCCGCTCTTATCAGAAAAGCAGAGGAAAAGCTGAAAGGCAGGGGCAGGGTGCTTGTGCGCTACTCCGGCACGGAGAACAAGATCAGGGTCATGACAGAAGGTGATGACCATGACGAAATCACGGAAATAGCTCAGGACATAACCAAAAGCATAACGGATGAAATAGGCAGGAAGTAATGGTAAAACTCGGCGTAAATATAGATCACGTAGCCACGGTAAGACAGGCAAGAAGAGGGCATGAGCCAGACCCCGTTCAGGCGGCTGTTCTGGCGGAACTGGGCGGCGCAGACGGTATAACCGTCCACCTCAGGGAAGACAGAAGGCACATAAACGAGCGTGATGTCATGCTTCTGCGTGAAACCATAAATATTCCCCTGAACCTTGAAATGGCATGCAGCGAGGAGATCATACAGATAGCCCTCGCAGTTCTGCCCGAAACCTGCACACTTGTGCCGGAAAAGCGTGAGGAACTCACCACCGAGGGCGGGCTTGATGTTATAGGCAATTATGACACTGTGAAATACACTGTTGAGAAGCTTATGAACGCAGGAATTGCAGTGAGCATATTCATAGACCCTGATAACAGGCAGATAGCAAAAGCCTATGAAACAGGGGCAAAATACATCGAACTTCACACAGGAAGCTATGCCGAGGCACAGGGGATGCAGAAAAGGGGTGAGCTCACCAAGCTTGCCACCGCGGCTGATTTTGCTCTTGAAACAGGCTTTATTGTTAACGCCGGTCATGGGCTTAACTATAAAAATGTCGGTGAAGTGGTTACCCTCAGAGGGATGCATGAGGTGAACATCGGGCATTCCATCATAGCCAGAAGCATTTTCACCGGACTCACTCAGGCGGTGAAGGATATGAGGGAAGCCATAGACAGGGCCGCGCTCCATGCTGGGCTGTGACATTGTTGAGCTTTACAGGATAAAAGCGGCTTACGCCCGCTTCGGGCAGAGGTTTCTGGACAAGATACTCTCGGAGCGCGAACAGGCTGTTTTTCATAAAAGAAACAAAAACGGGCTCAACTTCCTTGCGGGGAGGTTCGCAGCCAAAGAATCCATATCAAAGTCCCTCAAAACCGGAATGCGCGGAATAGGCTTTTCGGATATTGAGGTTTTACCCGTTCGCGGCGGCGCTCCTGAGGTTTATGTCAGGGGCATTAAGCGCCCGGACATTGAGGTCTCCATATCGCACGGCAAGGATTATGCCATTGCTGTCAGTGTGATGCGGCAGAGCTGATTCACCCCGCTGTTAAAATCGTTTATAAGCTAAAGAAGAAAAGTTATTGTGCGGCATTGTTTTTGCTTGTTGAAAATCTCTGCCGTTCATACTATTATGTAATGTTTTGAATGCAGGTAAGATTTAAATCTGCCTGAGGTCAGGTTTTTTATGAGTGTTGTTGTTATTCCGGCGCGCTACGAATCAAGCCGTCTGCCGGGCAAACCGCTTGCGAAGATAGGCGGTGTGCCTATGGTTCTGCGCACTGCGGAAAGGTGCATGAAGTCCTCTGCGGACAGAGTCATTGTGGTGACTGACGATATACGCGTTCTTGATGCCTGCGCAGCGGCGGACGGGCTGGAATGCTCTATGTCCGATCCCGCTATACCTTCCGGTACGGACAGGGTTGCCAAGGTTGCAAAGTTTATAGAAGACGATATAGTTATAAACGTTCAGGGGGATGAGCCGTTCATCGACCCGGAACTTATAGATGCGCTCATAGCCGAACTCAGGGCTGATGCCGGGCTTAATATGGTAACTGCATGCACCCTGTTTGAGGATGGTGAGGACACAGGCAACCCCAACGCGGTCAAAGTCGTGTTCGGTGCTGACGGAAACGCCCTTTACTTCTCCCGCCTCCCCATCCCCTATGACAGGGACGGAAGCGGAGTGCAGAGATACAGACACATAGGGATCTACGGATTCAGAAAGGATTTTTTACTGAAATTCTCTTCCATGGAGCCGGGAAGGCTCGAAAACACAGAAAAACTCGAACAGCTCAGGGCTATGGAAGCCGGAGAGAAAATCCGTGTTGTAGTAACAGGATATAAACCCGTCTCCGTTGACACGGCAGAGGATTTAATAAAAGCAGAAGAATATTTAAAAAGGTTGGGAAATGGCTAAGTATATTTTTGTAACGGGCGGGGTTCTGTCTTCGCTGGGAAAAGGAATAACTGCGGCGTCTCTTGGCGCTCTTCTTGAGTCCAGAGGCTACAGGGTAACGGTGAAAAAACTCGATCCTTATCTTAACGTTGACCCTGGGACAATGAGCCCGATTCAGCACGGAGAGGTTTTTGTCACCGAAGACGGGGCGGAAGCCGACCTTGATCTTGGTCACTATGAGCGCTTTCTCTCCTCAAACACCACAAAGGAGAGCAACTACACCACCGGAAAAATCTACAAATCAGTAATAGACAAGGAAAGAAGGGGCGATTATCTGGGCGCAACTGTTCAGGTTATTCCCCACATAACTGACGAAATAAAAGCAAACATCCGCGCCGGAAGCGAGAACTTCGACATAGTTCTGGTGGAGATAGGCGGCACAGTGGGCGATATTGAGTCGCTTCCGTTCCTTGAAGCAATCAGGCAGTTCCGCTATGAAGACGGGGAAAGCAACGTTATGTACATACACGTTACCCTCGTGCCCTACATGAAAAAAGCGGGCGAACTGAAAACAAAGCCCACACAGCACTCAGTTAAGACACTGCGCGAGATAGGTATTCAGGCGGATGTCCTCGTCTGCCGCTCCGAGTACCCGCTGAACGACAACTACAGGGAGAAAATAGCCCTGTTCTGCAATGTTTCAAAAGAATGCGTAATCAATGCCATTGATGCCGCGTCAATATATGAAATCCCTCATAAAATGAGCAAAGAGGGGATAGACAGAGTTGTTCTTAAGAAACTCTGCCTTGAAGAGAGAGAATCAGACCTTTCCGTATGGGAAGATATAGTTTACAGAATCAAACAGCCTGAGGACACGGTGGATATAGCCGTGGTGGGCAAATACATTTCACTGAAAGATGCTTACATAAGCATTTCCGAGGCTCTTCTGCACGGCAGCATAGCCAACAAGCTTAAGGTGAATATCAAGTGGATCGATGCGGAAGACCTTGAGGAGAACACTCCGGATAAATTCCTTGACGATGTGGACGGTGTGCTTATTCCCGGCGGCTTCGGCGACAGAGGCGTGGAAGGGAAGATAAACGCAGTCAATTTCGCCCGTATCAAGGATATTCCCCTGTTCGGAATATGCCTCGGTCTCCAGTGCATGGTGGTGGAATACGCCCGTAACGTGCTCAAGCTTGAGAACGCCCACAGCATAGAGTTTGCGGAGGAAACCCCGCACCCTGTCATCCATTACATGCTGGAACAGAAAAACATTCAGAACATGGGCGGAACAATGAGGCTCGGCGCTTATGCATGCAGGCTTGAAGAAGGCAGCACAGCACATGCCGCTTACGGCGAACAGCTCATCAGCGAGAGACACAGACACAGACTTGAAGTTAACAATGAATACAGAGAAGCGCTTAAGAAAGGCGGTCTGCATATAACGGGCGTTAACCCCGAAAAGGATCTGGTTGAAATACTAGAGCTCAAAACACACAGATGGTTCCTCGGCTGCCAGTTCCATCCGGAGTTCAAGTCCAAACCAACGAAGCCGCACCCTCTGTTCTCAAGCTTCATAGCCGCTGCCTACAAGTTTAAGAAGGAGCGTGAGGAGCTTGAAGGCAAGGGGGAGTAGCCTTGGATATTCTTGAAGCGGGCAGAAAAACCCTTGATATTGAGATAGATGCCCTGCACAGAGTTAAAGATTCCCTCGGTGACGGATTTGTTTCCGCTGTTGAGCTTATCTTTTCCTGCAAGGGGCGCGTTGTCGTCACCGGAATGGGTAAATCCGGTCATATAGGCAAAAAAATAGCCGCCACATTTGCCAGTACGGGCACTCCGGCTCTTTTTCTTCATCCTGCGGAAGGGGTTCACGGAGACTTGGGGATGCTTGTTAAAGGGGATGTGGTTATAGCCCTCTCCAACAGCGGCGAGACAAAGGAGATTCTTGAGATTCTTCCTGTTATAAAGAGATTTAACATCCCGCTTATCGGCATAGTGGGCAAAACAAACTCTATGCTTGCCAAAAAGAGCGACTGTGTTCTGGATGCTTCCGTGGAGAAGGAGGCCTGCCCTCTTAATCTTGCGCCGACAGCCAGCACAACAGCGGCTCTTGCCATCGGCGATGCCCTTGCTGTGGCTCTCCTTGAAAAAAGAGGATTTAAAAAAGAGGACTTCGCCATTTTCCACCCCTCAGGCTCACTGGGCAAACAGCTTCTGCTGAAAGTTGCGGATATATACAACACAGGAGACGCGCTGCCGCTGGTTACGGAAGGCACTCTGGTTTCGGATGCTGTTTTTGTCATAAGCTCCAAAGGTTTCGGCTGCACAATAGTTGTGGACGGGCAGGGGACGCTGAAAGGCATACTCACTGACGGAGACCTGAGACGGGGTATGGAAAAGCACAGAGACATGGTTTTTGCCATGAAGGTTGAGGAGGTCTGCACAAAGACTCCGAAAACCATACCAGATGACGCACTGGCGGCGAAGGCACTCTCCGTTATGGAGACATACTCCATAACATCGCTGGTTACTGTGGACTCGCAGGGCAGACCGTCAGGTATAATACATCTCCATGACCTGCTCAGGGCCGGGCTTGCATGAAGAAAGACATAAAAGTCATCTTTCTTGATGTTGACGGTGTAATGACCGACGGCAAAATCATTTATAACGAAAAAGGCGAGGAAACAAAACATTTCAACGTCCATGACGGTCTTGGTATTAAGCTGGCTATGCGCGCAGGGCTTGAGATAATCATCATCTCAGGCAGAAAGTCAGTTGTGACGGACATCCGTGCTGCCGAGCTTGGGATAAAAGCCTACACAGGCATAGCGGACAAAGCTGCTCTCTACAGACAGATCAGGGATGAAAAAGGCTATGAGGACTGCGACTGCGCCGCAATAGGCGATGACATTAACGATATAGGCATGCTGAGATCGGTCGGAACATCTGCAACGGTTGCGGATGCGCCGGAGTACGTGAAAAGCGAAGCAGACTACATCACCTTTGCCAAAGGCGGAGAGGGTGCAGTCAGGGAATTTATAGAGTATATACTTAAAAAATGCGGAATATGGGAAGACGTTTTAAGATCATATTAGCCGCCGCGGGCGGAATCGTTATGCTGTTTATCCTTTTCTCCTGCTCCGGCAGCAGCAAAAAGGTGAAGGGCTATGTGCCGCCCTCAAACGTGTTTGAGATAACGGATTTTGAGATGCTGACCGGCAGGGAAGGGGCAAACTACCGCCTCACCGCCGTTAAAGCGTCATTCAACAGGATAGAAAATATAGCCGAACTCACCGACATTACAGTCGAGTTTGAGGACGGCGATGAAAAGATAACTGCCAGAGCCGACAGGGGTTATTATCTCCAGAACCGCTATCTTGTGGCGGAGGGGAATATAAGCGGTGAGACAGGCAGTCTCCGCTTTAAAACCGCAGACGAAGGCATTATGAACTACGATTTTGAAAGCTACACCGGAACCGTGGAGAATGAAGTCATCTGCATGCAGGGTCCCAATGTGATCAGGGCTGACAGGGCGGAAATGGACTTCAAAACTAAGATAACGGAGTTTAAGGGCAATGTATCGATTAATTATTCTATGTAGCCTTGCTGTCATCACCGCTTTCTCAGCGGTATATGCCGCAGGGAACTTTACAGTAGGCTCATCCGGCCCCATACATATAGAAACGGATAACGTGACGATCCTCAAGGATAAAAACATCCTCAGGGGAAATGTCTATGTTAAGCGCGGCGACCTTGAGGTGCGCTCCGCAGAGCTTGATGTCTTCCTTAAGGGTTCAAGCGATGTGGAAAGGCTGCTTTTCAGGGGCAATGTGAGGATGAATAAGGAAGATATGCGCGCCATAGCCGACAGGGCGGAGATATTCGTCACAGAAGACAGGGCTGTCCTCAGCGGTTCCGTTAAGGTATGGCAGGGAACAAGCTACCTCGAAGGCGAACAGGTGAATATAAACAACAAAACCGGAGAAGCCAGAGTCACAAGAGGGCAGGAAAAAAGGGTGAAAATAATACTCAACCCCAAGGAAGGTAATTAAATTGGGACTTTCTGCCGATAACCTGCGCAAGGTTTATAAAAAACGCGCCGTAGTTGACGGAATCTCGCTGAATGTTTCAAAGGGCGAGGTAGTCGGTCTTCTGGGGCCCAACGGAGCCGGAAAAACCACCACCTTCTACATGCTCACCGGGATAGTGAAACCGGACGGCGGAAGTGTGCACCTCAACGGCAAGGATATAACAAAAAGCCCCATACACGAGCGCAGCAGAGCAGGAATAGGCTATCTCCCGCAGGAGCCTTCGGTTTTCCGGAAGCTCAGCGTTTATGAAAACATATATGCAGCTCTTGAGCTCAAAAACAATGATAAATCCCTCAACAGGGAGACCACGGAAAGGCTGATACGTGAGTTCGGACTGGGGAAGGTGCGTGATTCAAAGGGCTATTCTCTCTCCGGCGGCGAAAGAAGAAGAGTGGAGATCGCGCGCTGCATATCCACAGAGCCTGATGTCATAATGCTTGATGAACCGTTTTCGGGTATTGACCCCATATCGGTATCGGACATACAGAGAATGATTTTTTCCCTGAAAGAGATGGGTTTAGGCGTTCTGATCACCGATCACAACGTGCGTGAAACCCTCAAGATAACCGACAGGGCTTATATTGTAGCGGATGGGAAAATACTCTGCCACGGCTCCCCGCAGGAGATCGTGAGCAATGAAGAGGTCATCAGCCGCTATCTGGGTGAGGGCTTCGAAATCTGATGGTATCGGGAAAACTTAATATAGGTCTCCAGACAAAACTTGCCCAGAAGCTGCTCATCACCCCGCAGATGAAGCAGTCTCTTAATATCCTCCAGATGCCTATTACCGAACTGGTGCAGGAGCTTAACACCTATCTTGAGGAAAACCCCGTGCTGGAAGAGGTTCAGGAAGGGGAGGAGAAATCCGCCGAGGAACTCAAAAACGAGGACAACTTTGAGGATGATCTCCTTAAAATGGACTGGGACGAACTCTACCGTGATAACGAAGAGCTCCAGTACTCGCCCTCCAGTGACGAAGGCTATGATTTTGAAAAATTCATAGGCCGCAGTGACAACCTTTTTGATCATCTTATGTTTCAGCTTAAGATAATGGGGATGGGCTCTGAGGCTGAGAAAATAGGCGAATACATAATCGGCAACCTGTCCGAAGACGGTTTTTTCAGGCTGCCCTGCGCGGAGGTGGCCGAGTATTTCGGCTGTCAGGAGAGGCAGGTAGAGGCTGTTCTGGATGTTATAAAGGGGTTCGAGCCCTCCGGAATAGCCAGTTCAAACCTGCGTGAATGCATCTGCCGGCAGCTTGCGGATTTCGGCACAGAGGAAGTATATGTTGAACTTGTGGCTGAACTCCTTGAAAATTACGAAGAAGAACTGATAAACTTTAAATATGCCGATATAATGAAGAGCATCGGTATCGAGCAGGATACTTTTGAGTATCTCCTTTTTTTAATAAGAAAGACAGACCCCAGACCGGGGCTTTCTTTTCAGAAAGGGGAGAACAGGCATGTCACCCCTGATGTTTACATAGCACGCAAAGGGGACGACTTTGATGTTGTCCTTAATGAGGACGGAATGCCCTCGCTCCGCACAAGCGCCTACTACATGCGTCTTCTTAAAAGCGCGAATGTAGATGCAAAGGCCAAGGAGTATCTGGAAGAGAAGATCAAGGGTGCTGTATGGCTTATAAAGAGCCTTAACAAGCGCCAGAAAGCCATCTATCGGGTAGTGCGGGCTATAATAGATGCGCAGAAGCCGTTTTTCCTCGGCAATGTAAAGCATCTCAGCCCGCTGAAACTGAAAGACATAGCGGAAGTGACCGAACTGCACGAGTCCACAGTGAGCAGGGTTACCTCCGGCAAGTACGCCATGACAGAGCACGGTGTCATGGAGCTGAAGTCCTTCTTCGTGAAAGGGCTCGACACGGCGGAAGGGGATATGTCCACCGACAGGGTGAAGGAGATGATCAAAGGTATCATTGATGAAGAGCCCGCAGACAGCCCCCACAGCGATCAGAAAATTGTGGAAATTTTGCAGAAAAAAGGTATAAAAATTGCACGGCGAACCGTTGCAAAATACAGGGATGAGTTGAATATACCCACCAAATCCCAGAGAAAAAAAACCGGGAGGTAGCATGAACGTCCAGATCACTGCAAGAAACATTGAAATTACGGATGCCATAAGAAGCTACGCAGAAAAGAAAGTTGCTAAACTTGAAAAATACTTTGACCACATCACAGAGGCTAACGTTCTTCTGGAGGTTCAGAAAAATCTTCATATAGTGGAAGTGCTTATTACTGCCAAAGGCGTATTTATGAAGGGGCTTGAGAAGTCCGAGGATCTTTACGCGTCCATCGACCTTGCCGTGGATAAAATAGAAAAGCAGCTTGTGAAATATAAAGAAAAGCTGAAAAACAAAAAACTTATGGAAAAAGAGTTCAAGGCTCCCCTCAAGCTCAACGTTCTTGATGTTGAGAGCTTTGACAGCGATGAACCCCGTGTTGTGGTTTCCAAGGACATGCCTGTTAAACCCATGGATGTTGAGGAAGCTGTTATGCAGATGGATCTTCTGAACAAAACCTTCTTCGTTTTCCGCAATGCGGAAACCAGCGAACTGAGCGTTGTTTACAGAAGAGACGACGGAAACATCGGTCTGATCGATTCCTAGGCTTATTTAATGAATCTTTCCGATTACATAGACGGGGAGAGGGTAATCCTCTCCCTTTCTTCTCAGGATAAAGATTCCGCAATAAGTGAGATGGTGAATTTTCTGGACGGAAAAAACGCTCTCACTGACAGGGAATCAGCGTTACAGGCACTTTTTGAAAGAGAAAAACTCGGCAGCACGGGTGTAGGAGAGGAGATAGCCATCCCCCACGCCAAACTTGCCGTTGATGACCTTGTTATACTGCTGGCTTTCAGTGACGGGCTCCCTTTTCAGTCTGCGGACGGAAAGGATGTGAAAATACTTTTCCTTGTCCTTGCCCCTGAAAAACAGATGAATCTCCACCTGAAAACACTGGCAAAAATAAGCCGGCTGGTAAAGGCGACCGATTTTAAGGAAAGAGTGCTTCAGGCAAAAAGCGTAAGCGATGTCTGCCTCATTCTCCGCGAAGAGGAAGAAAAACTTTAAGGGGATTATAATCCGGATGAATCTGCATGGATAAAATGCCTGTTTCCGAACTGCTTTCTGCCGGAGCGAAACACATTGGGCTCAGGCTCCTCCACGGCAAAAAGCAGATTCACGAACGTTTCATAACCAGCCACCGCATACAGAAACCGGGGCTGGCTCTGGCGGGTTTTACGGAATATCTGCACGAGGGGCGCATACAGATCCTCGGCAATACAGAAATAAGCTACCTCTGGACTCTGCCGCCTAAACAGCGCAAATCAGCGGCGGACAACCTCATGCAGCATGAAATCTGCTGCTTCATTGTTACCAAAAACCTGAAACTGCCGAAGGAATTTCTCTCATCGGTTCAGGAATGCGGCATTCCTCTTTTTAAAACAAAACTTCTCAGTTCAAAAGCCATAGAACTTATAACAGACTTTCTTGAGGAAAGGCTCGCGCCGGAAACAAACGTTCACGGCGTTCTAATGGATGTTTACGGTATCGGTGTGCTTATAATGGGCAGAAGCGGCATAGGCAAGAGCGAGTGCGCGGTGGAACTGGTAAAGCGCGGTCACAGGCTTGTGGCGGATGATATAGTCACCATCAAGAAACGCTACGACACTCTGGTCGGCATGAGCAATGATATTCTCCGCCACCATATTGAAGTGCGCGGTCTGGGGATTCTGAACATAAAGGATATGTTCGGGGTAACCGCAATACGCATGCGCAAAAAGATTGAGCTTGTGATTGAGTTCGTGGACTGGGATCAGGTGGGAAGCTGTGACCGCATAGGTCTTGAGAAAAAATTCTACGAAACTCTCGATATAAAAACCCCGATGATTGTTCTGCCCATAACTGCGGGAAGAAATATGGCTGTGATTGTGGAAGTCGCTGCCAGAAATCAGCTTCTGAAAGTTATGGGGTATGACTCCGCCAAGGATTTTTCGGATAACCTGCTGAACAGAATGAACCCGAAAAGAAAAAAGAATAGCGTTCAAAGCGGAGAGATATTATCATTTAAGAATATTCCTAAAAAGGGGGAAGAGTAGTGCGGAGAGTTTCTCTCATCGTTCTTACAGGGCTTTCCGGTGCAGGCAAGTCGCGCGCGGCAGCCGTTCTGGAGGATCTTGGCTATTACACTGTGGATAATTTTCCTCCGCAGCTTCTGGAAAAATTTCTTGAGCTTATTTTCACATTCAATATGGATGTCTCCAAGGTTGCCCTTGTTATAGACATACGCAGCAGAAACAGCGTGAAGGCTTCCGAGGTTATCTCACTTCTCAAAAATAATTACGGTGCGCAGGTGCTCTTTATTGAGGCAGATGACGCCACACTCATAAAACGCTACAAAGAGACAAGGCGTACTCACCCTCTGGGTGCAGCCCTGCCGGAGGCTATTAAGACCGAAAGGGAAAGCCTGCGGGAAATAAGGGAAACAGCGGATATTGTCATAGACACATCCCGCAAAACGGTGCATGACCTTGCCCGCCAGATTGAGTCATATTTTAAAGACGATGATTCCGTAAACCTTAGCGTGACAGTTCAGTCATTCGGTTTCAAGTACGGCGTGCCGGAGGATTCCGACCTGCTTTTTGATGTCCGTTTTTTAAAGAACCCTCACTTTGTTGAGGAACTGAGAGAAAAGACCGGGCAGGAAAAAGTTGTGCAGGACTATGTTTTTTCTGATGAAAAAACGGGTATTTTTATTGAAAAAATTAAAGATATGCTGAATTTCCTCATTCCGAACTATTTATCTGAAGGAAAAAGATTTCTCACGGTATCAATAGGTTGTACAGGCGGTAAACACAGATCCGTTGCGGTATCCGAAAATCTATCGAAATATCTGAGAGAAACTACTAAATTTAAAGTTATAACTAAGCACAGAGATATGGACAGGTGACAATGATGGTCGGAATAGTTCTTGTAACACACGGCAGGTTCGGAGAGGAGCTTAAAAAAAGCGCAGAGATGATTTTAGGCACTCAGGAAGGTGTGGAGACGATTTCCATGGAGTATGGCTCATCACTGGCGGATGTGGCCGATGAGATAGAGAAAATTATAGCCAGATATGAGGATTCGGGCGCAATAGTGTTCACCGATATGTTCGGCGGAAGCCCATCTAACGTGGCAATGGCTTACCTCGGCTCAAAAAATGTCGAGGTGGTTTCGGGCGTTAACCTTCCCATGCTTATCAAGGCTCTGGGAATGAGACGTGAGAATAAATCGATCAGGGTGATGTGCAACGAGTGCGCTGATTCCGCAAGGCAGAGCATTATAGTTGCCGGAGAGCTTTTAAAAGAGACATCATGAAGAAGATAATTTTTCGTGTTGATGACAGACTTATACATGGTCAGGTGATAGAAGGTTGGGTCAAGTATTACAAGATCCACCGCATTATGGTCGTCAGTGACCGCATAGCGGGTGACAGCCTTCAGCGCATGATTTATCAGAGCGCCCTTCCTTCGGGCTGCACGCTTGAGATTATGGGCGTGGATCAGTTCGTTGCCTCCTTTGACAGTCTCAAAAACGTGAAGGACTATACCCTTGTCCTAATGGAGTCTGTGGATGATCTGGCGCGATGTACCGACCTTATAGACAACGATGTTTATGTGAATATAGGCTGCGTGGCATGCAGGGAACACAAGGTGGAGGTTTCCAACACCGTGTTTCTCGATCTGGACGAGATTGAGCAGGTCTGTTCAATCCGGGACATGGTGGAAGTGTATATTCATAAGGTTCCGTGGGAACCCAGTGTAGAAATAAGAAACTTTTCAAAACTCCTTAAAGGCGGGTTATGACCCAACTGATTCTGCTGTTAGCTTTTTCGGGGATAATCACTGTGGACAGAGCCGCAGGGTTTAATACTATGATTTCCCGCCCTCTTGTTGTGTCCGTGGTCATAGGAATGATATTCGGAACAGTGGAATTGTGCTTTTTGGGCGGATTGATTTTTGAAATCATCGGTCTTGTGGATGTGCCTGTGGGTACAAGGATTTCCAGAGACGACAGCTTCGGCGCTTATGCTTTCAGCCTTGTTTTGTCATACCACGCAGTGACAGGGATGAGTAACTTTATTCTGGCGCTCATGCTTGTTATAGTGTTCACATATCCTGTTACCCTTTCTCTTCATATATGCAGAAAACTCAACAAAAGGCTCTATATGAGAGAGCTTAATAAAGGCGACAGATTCAATCCCTCAAAACTGGTCAGACTGGGGCTCTTTTTCCATTTCGGACAGGGCGTGGTGGTCTACAATCTTGCATTTGTGATAATATACACGCTTTATCAGTGGTTTGCCGCCTATCTTCCCGGTAATGACAATTTTATACCTTATATAGTTTTTACCATTATATTTCTTTCCGGTTTCCTGCTCCGCTTCCTTTCCGGTAACAGCTACGTTAAGTATGTGCTGTTTCTCTGCGGTGTTCTGGTTGGTTGGGCAGTTTTATGAAAAATATTGTCACTCTTTTCAAAAGCCTTTTCTATCACGCCGGGCTTAACCATGAAAACATGCAGGGGACAGGTTTCTACTACCTGCTCAGGGATGCGGCAAAGCGGGACGGGATAGAGATAGACGAAAAGTGCCTTGAAAATCAGCGGAAATATTTTAATACTCACCCGTTTCTGGTGAACTTCATCCTCGGCATGTGGCTGACTGAATATAAAAACGGCTCTGATCCCGAAACATTTAAAAAGGCATACTCCTCCGCCTTCGGCGCACTGGGAGACAGCTTTTTCTGGCACTCTCTCCGCCCGTTTTCGTTTGTTTTCGCAGCCATCACAGGCACAGTCAACCCGTTTGCAGGCATAATGGTGTATCTGCTTACGTTCAACCTTTTTCACTTCACGTTCCTTTTCACAGGCTACAGTCTGGGCAGGGAACTGGGGCGTGATGTCATAGTCTGGTTCAATCGCATAGGCTTTAACAAATGGCCTGAATACTTTGATCTTATAAGCGTCTTTTTTCTGGGCGTTTTTCTTTCATATCTTTTTAAAAGCGGCGCTGAAATCAGCGTGGATGTCTTCTTTGTTGCCGCCGGCTATCTGACCATGGGGCTTATTCTCGCCAAAAAGCTGGATATAACCCTTGGGCTGATGATCAATCTTATTCTGAGCGGCATAATATTTTTTCAATTGGGAGTTTAAATGCAGTTACTTAACAGAAAACTGGAAATTGTAAACGAGCTTGGGCTGCACGCCAGAGCGGCGGCGAACCTTGTTAAGGTGGCCGAGAAGTTTTCCTGCGATATTAAGGTCAAGAAGGACGGCTTCGAGGTAAACGGAAAAAGCATTATGGGTCTTATGATGCTTGCTGCGCAGAAGGGAAGCTTTATTGAAATAATAGCCAGCGGAGCGGATGCCGATGACGCGGTATGCGCCATAGAGAACCTTGTCGCTGACAGGTTCGGTGAAGGAAAATGAAAATCTATAAGGGGATTGGTTCGTCCGAAGGGGTATCAATAGGCAAATGCTACCTCCTTGACCGCCTGAAAGTGAGTTTTCAGAAACGCAGGATAGAACCGGACGAAATCGGCAGTGAGTGCGCGCGTATTGATGCGGCTGTGGCGGATGCCACCGCTTATATCGAAAAAGTGCGTGAGATGGGAAGGGATACTTACTCCGAAAGCCATTCCATGATTTTCGACGTTTACCTGATGCTTCTTCGTGATGAAATGCTCATAGGGAAAAGCAAAGAGCTTGTCAGAAACAGTCTGGTAAATGCCGAACAGGCCCTGCACAACACAGGCAGGGAACTCAGTCGTGTCTTTCAGCGGGCTGATGATGAATACCTCCGCGAGAGGGGGAACGATGTTGTTCATATAGTGCAGAAACTTCTGCGTTTTCTCACCGGTGAGGGCTACGATATTCTGGAGCAGGTGGAGGAGAACTCCGTTGTGGTTTCATACGACCTCTCCCCGTCGGACACGACCCATATACTCAAAAAAAAGATAAAAGGCTTCGCTACCGATCTGGGAAGCAAAATATCCCATACGTCCATCCTCGCCCGTTCTCTGGGGCTGCCCGCTGTTGTGGGGCTTGAGGATATTTCAAAGATAGCCGAAAGCGGCGACACTATTATTCTGGACGGATTTGAGGGGGTGGTGATTATCAACCCCGATGCCGAAACCCTTGAGAAATATGCGACAAAAGAAAGACGCTACCGCGAATATATAACCGCTCTGGAAAACCTGCGCGATACGGAAGTGCGCACGGCGGACGGGGTGGATGTCTACCTCTATTCCAATGTGGAGCTTAATGACGAAATCCACCTCTCAAACCTGAACAATTCCTCCGGTGTAGGGCTTTACAGAACGGAGTACATATACCTCCAGCACGGGGATGTTTCAGAGGAGCAGCAGTTTCAGATCCTGAAAGAGGCTGTGGAACTGAACTCCGGCAAACCCACCACCATAAGGACATTCGACCTCGGCGGTGAAAAACTTTCAGAAGAGATGCCGCATCCGAAGGAGCAGAACCCGGTAATGGGGCTCCGCGCGGTGCGCTATTCCCTGCGTTTCAGGGAGTTTTTCATAAGACAGCTGAGAGCCATCCTCCGCGCCTCCGTCTACGGTGATATAAAGATAATGTTTCCCATGATCTCAGGTCTGCACGAATACCGCAAGGTGCGCGAGGTGTACGAATCCGCTAAAAAATCGCTCCGTGCGGAAGGAATACCTTTTGCCGACAATATAAAGCTGGGCATAATGGTGGAGCTTCCCTCCATAGCCATAATCAGCGGCCTGATAGCCCGTGAGGTGGATTTCATGAGCGTCGGCACGAACGACCTTATACAGTACACGCTGGGCATAGACCGCAACAACGAATACGTGGCGTATCTTTACAGGCCTGCGCATCCGGCGATACTCACGCTTCTGAACACTATCATAACCGCCGCCAGAAAAGAGGGGATAGACTGCTCCGTCTGCGGGGAGATAGCGGGTGAACCCAGATATATCCCCATACTTCTGGGTCTCGGCTACAGGCAGCTCAGTATGAGCCCCGCCCATATACTCAGGGCGAAAAAGCTTATTAAGCAGCTTAAGGTTCATGACTGCGAGCATCTGGTGGCGGATCTCATGAAGTGTGACACCTCTGTGCTGGCGGAGGAAAAGGTTACCGCCTTCTTGGAGAGTCAGGGAGAGGGCATCTTCTTCTCCTGAAATTTTTCTTTGTAAATAAAGACGTGAACGTATATAATTCGCCCTGCTATTAAAAATATTACGGAAGTTTTTTATGAATAAAGTACAGCGTGAGCTGAACCCCGCCAACCTGCTTACGGCACTGAGGATTATCTCAGTTCCTGTTTTTCTTGCTTTTCTCTATTTTGACAAGCCTCTGCTTAATGTAATCGCCTGTGTCATATACACTGTGTTCGCCGCTACCGACTATGTGGACGGCTACATAGCCAGAAAATACAATATGGTGACTGATCTGGGTAAAATTCTCGACCCGGTGGCGGATAAAATATTCGTTGCCGCCACAATGATCGCTCTGGTGGAGATGGGCAGACTTGAGGGCTTTATCCTCATGATTATCCTCACCCGTGATTTTGCCGTGGGAGCCCTGCGGAACCTTGCTGCCAGCAAAGGCATAATCATAGCTGCGGGCAGCGCCGGAAAATGGAAAACAGGCTTCCAGATGACCGGGGTAGGCTGCATTATCTTCAAGAACAAGCTCTTAGGGCTGGACATACACCTTATAGGAACAATACTGGTCTACATATCGCTCATATTCTCCATGTATTCCGCATGGGAGTATTTCAGAGGTTATTACAAGCCTGCTGATGAAAAAAGTAAGCCTTAGTACGGCAGAAGGGTATTCCGACCCTGCCGTTGTTTCGTTTATTGACACCTTTTTTTCCCTCTATGCCGTCAGGCTGGCAGAGGCGGGAAAAATTCTGCTCAAACCCAATCTTCTCCTTGCCGCTCCTCCCGAAAGGGGGATCACAACTCATCCGCTGTTTGTTGAGTCTGCCGTGACAGCCTTGAAAAGATATACAGATGCGGAGCTTTTCCTCGGCGACAGTCCGGGAGCGAACTTCGGCAAATATGAAACTGTCCTTAAAAAGACGGGCATGGCTGAGATATGCGAAAAACACGGAATACGCACTGTCCGCATGGAGGCCTCTGCGCCTAAAATGAAAAACGGGCGGGTTTACGCCCCCGCGGCTGATGAGGCTGATTTAATAATAAATATAGCCAAGCTCAAAACCCACTCCCTCACAGGGCTGACACTGTGCGTTAAGAACATGTTCGGGCTTGTCCCCGGCAACGCCAAGGTGGGCTACCACAGGGAGCATCCGGATGACAGGGAACTGGCTTATAATATATACGATTTCTTTTCCATGTTTGACGGGAAGATTCTGAATCTGCTGGACGGCATAACAGTCCACGAAGGGGACGGCCCCTCAAGGGGAAAACCTGTTCACCTTGGCCTTATGGCGGCATCAAGCGATGCTGTGGCACTGGATGCGGCAGTCACCCGCCTGCTTGGCTTTGATGAGGACTTCTGCCTGACGACTCTTGGTGCTAAGAGAACAGGGTATGACACATCAGACATTCAGGCTGATTTGCCCGGAGGAAGGTTCAGAGTTAAAATCCCTGTGTCCAAAAAAGTTCCGGTTCTGCCGGAGTTTCTTAAATCTTGGGTATCTGACAGGGTTTTCGTTAAACCTTTCATTATCGCGGAAAAATGTATAAAATGCCGTCTGTGCGTAAAAAGCTGTCCTGTGGATGCGATACGCACTGACAGTAAATTTTTCATAGAAACTGACAAATGCATAGAGTGCTTCTGCTGTCATGAGGTCTGCGAGTCAGACGCAGTGGGCATGAAACGCTCATTTCTGCATAAGGTGTTTGTAAGATGAAATTTGTTTTACTTATTATTTGTTATCTTGTGGGCTCCGTACCGACTGCGTATCTTCTGGTGAAGAAGCTTAAAGGTGTGGATATAAGAACGGTGGGAAGCGGAAACGTGGGAGCTACTAACGCCGCCAGAATCCTTGGCAAATGGGGCTTTGCCGCTGTTTTTTCAGCAGATATGCTCAAGGGGTTTATCCCCGTGTGGATAACAGGCATGCTTTATCCCGATGTGGTGCTTATCGCCGCTGTGCTTGTTGTTCTGGGGCATACTTATACTGTTTTTCTCAATTTCAAGGGAGGCAAGGGGGTCGCAACCGCTGTGGGGGTTTTCCTCGCTCTGGCTCCTGTTCCGCTGGGAGTGGCCGCTGTGGCATTCGGCGTGGTGTTTTACGTCGGGCGTATGGTCTCCCTAAGCTCAATAACCGCCGCCGCTGTTCTTGCCGCCGCAGTTGTTCTTATGGACACTCCCGTATCATTAAAAATTTTTACAGTGGTTATCGCCGCTTTTGTGATCTATAAACACAGAACAAACATCAGCAGAATAATGAAGGGTGAGGAAACCAAAGTTGAGCTCAACCGTAAATCCTCTTGATATAATGGATGAATGCGCCTCTCTCGCCCTTGCGGGAAAGGGGTTTACCAAAACCAACCCCATAGTGGGCGCTATTGTGGTAAAAGAGGGAAAAGTAATCGGCCGCGGCTGGCACTCAGAGTACGGCAAGGCACACGCTGAGGTAATGGCCATAGCAGATGCCGGGGATGTGCGGGGCGCTGATCTCTATGTGACTCTTGAGCCTTGCAGCCATCACGGGAAAACTCCTCCCTGTGTCAATAAAATTATAGAAACAGGCATAAAGCGTGTGTTTGTCGGTGTCGTTGATCCTAACCCGGTGAACGCCGGAAACGGACTCAATATTCTCATGGAGCATGGCATTGAGGTGTTCCTCGGCTATCGTGAGGAGCTCTGCGCCGCGCTCATTGAGGATTTCACAAAACGCATCCTTACCGGAATGCCCTATTATTCACTGAAAACCGCAACATCAATAGACGGCAAGCTCGCCACCAGAACCAAGGACTCCAAATGGATTTCATCACCTTCGTCAAGGGCTTACGCCCATTACCTCCGGAGTGTTTCCGATGCTGTTCTGGTCGGGGTTAACACTGTTATAGCAGATGACCCGCAGCTCACCGTGAGGGATGTGCATTCCGAAAACGACCCTTATAAAATTGTTCTCGATCCTCACGGCAGAATGCCCGAAGGCAGAAAGCTTGAGGAAAATCCCGATAAACTTATTTATGTTACCGGGAAAGGGGCGGAAACTGCCGCTGCCGCACGTCTGCGGGGAAAAGGCGCTCATGTGCTTGAGATTTCCTGCATAAACGGCGGGCTTGACCTGCGTGAGCTTTCAGACAGACTGCTGGATATGAAGATAATGAACATCCTCATCGAAGGGGGCGGCGAAACCGCCGGAGCCTTTTTTGATGCGGATTTGGTTGATAAGGGGTATTTTGTCATAGCCCCCAAAATAATAGGCGGGCGGGATGCGGTTATGACCGTTGCCGGCAAAGGCGCTGATTTCGTCTCCGGCGCAAAGGAAATGCTGGAGACTGACATAAGGCACTTTGAAAAAGATATACTGATCAGCGGGCGCTTTACGGACTACCGCACGCATGTGCTTGACCTGACCGAAAAACTGAGGAACAGATGTTCACGGGGATTGTAGAGGAAACAGGGAGAGTTGATGCCCTGAACATAAAAGGCAGTTCCGCCGTAATCAGAATCAGGTGCTCCAGGGTGCTTGAGGATGCCAAAATCGGCGATTCAATAGCGGTAAACGGCGTATGCCTCACCGCAACAGAGATAACAGACGGCAGTTTCAGTGCGGATATATCATACGAAACGCTGAAACGCACATCCCTTGCCGGAGCCGCCGCCGGAACCCGCGTGAACCTTGAGCGGGCGCTGACACTCACCACCCGCCTCGGCGGACATATCGTCAGCGGGCATGTGGACGGGCTTGGAACTGTGGATTCAATAACTCCCAAAGGGGATTCCTATGTGCTGCGGATCAGATTCCCTGAGGAGATGGACAAATACATAGCTGAGAAGGGTTCCGTAACCGTGGACGGAATAAGCCTCACTGTGGCATGGGTTAACGGGCTGACGTTTGATGTGGCGGTTATTCCGCACACTTTTAAGGAGACTGTCCTTTCGGATAAGCGGAGAGGGGACAAAGTTAACCTTGAAGCGGACGTGATAGCGCGTTATCTTGAAAAGCTAATGAAAAAGGAAGGGAAGAGCATAACTTCACTTCTTAATATGCTGTAAGATTTGCATGGAAGGAAATCCGCCGTGCGCAGCGAAGCCTTGTTCCACAAGGCGCGAGCGTGTGGCGAGTGTTTCCATGGATGGCAAACACGAGCAGTAAAGTAGATATGCTGTAAGGTATAAAAGGTGTTTTTTTATGAAATATAAAAATCTGGCAACAATAGATGAAGCCATAGCAGACCTTAAACAGGGTAAGATGATCATCCTTGTTGATGATGAGGACAGGGAGAACGAGGGCGACCTTGTTCTTGCTGCTGAGCATGTAACGCCTGAGTCCATAAACTTTATGGCGAAATTCGGGCGCGGGCTTATCTGCCTCGCCATGACGGAAGACCGCTGCGACAGGCTTGGGCTCAATCTTATGGTGGGCGGAGACGGAAATACGGCGCGCTTCGGCACAGCCTTCACTGTTTCCATAGAGGCGAAAGAAGGTGTGACCACCGGAATCTCAGCATTTGACAGGGCCCACACTGTCAAAGTGGCAATTGATGATAAATCCACATCAAAAGACCTTGCCAGACCCGGCCATGTCTTCCCGCTCAGGGCGAGACAGGGGGGCGTGCTTGTCCGTGCAGGACAGACCGAAGGCTCAGTTGACCTCATGAAGGCCGCAGGGCTTAAACCCGCGGGAGTGATCTGCGAGATAATGAACGATGACGGTACAATGGCCAGAATGCCCCAGCTTGACGAATTTGCTGGGGTTCACGGGCTTAAGATAGTTACAATAGCGGATCTCATATCTTACAGAATGGATCATGAAAAACTCATAGAAGAAACAAATGTGGCAAGGCTCCCCACCCATGCGGGCGAGTTTAACATCCTCGGTTTCAGAAGCGTCGCTGACGGTCAGGAGGCGGTTGTCCTTATGAAAGGGGATGTCACCACTGATGAACCCGTACTTGTCCGTGTTCATTCTCAATGCCTCACCGGGGACGTTTTCGGCTCCAGAAGATGCGACTGCGCCTCCCAGCTTCATGAGGCCATGGACCGTGTGGAGGAGGAAGGCAGAGGCGTTGTGCTCTACCTGTTTCAGGAGGGGCGCGGAATCGGCATCCTTAACAAAATCAACGCTTACCACCTTCAGGACGAAGGGCTTGATACCATAGAGGCGAACATCCATCTGGGCTTTAATGAAGACCTGCGTGACTACGGCTTCGGGGCGCAGATTCTCAGGCATCTGGGGATAAAACAGATCCGCCTGATTACCAACAATCCCAAAAAAATGCGCTGCCTCTCCGGCTACGGACTTGAGGTTGTGGAGCGTGTGGGCACATTGAGCGACCTCAACCCCGAAAACGAAAAATATCTGTTTACTAAAAAGGATAAAATGGGGCATAAACTGGATCTGTGATGTAATAAATACGGTTCCATGGATGGAACCGCGCCGTGCGAAGCGAAGCCGCTTTTTAAGCGGCGCGAGCGTGTGAGAAGCAACACAGGATGTAGTTGCTTCGAACTATCATTGTATAGACGCATAAACTGGATCTGTGATGTAATAAATACGCTTTACTGCGTCACTGCGAGGAAGGCACAGCCTGACGCGGCAGTCTCTCCATGCTGAGAGATTGCTTCACTCCTTTGGAGTTAGTAATGACATATACGGTTTGATGTTATAGAATGAGAGATTCTTCGGCAGAAGCCTCAGAATGACGCTTTACTGCGTCACTGCGAGGAAGGCACAGCCTGACGAGGCAGTCTCTCCATGCTGAGAGATTGCTTCACTCCTTTGGAGTTCGCAATGACATGGTTTACTACGTCACTCTGAGCGTATGCGAAGAGTCTCTACTTTGAAATGTGTGCATTCAGAATAAAATATAATTAAACATCTAAGGAGTTCCTTATGATCAAGGCTATAGAAGGAAAATATGACGGAAAAGGGTTTAAGTTCGCCATAGTGGCTTCCCGTTTCAATGATTTCATTACACAGGCTCTTATCGGCGGCGCTGTTGACGCACTTGTGAGACACAACACCGCAGAGAAGGACATCGATGTGTTCAAGGTTCCCGGCGCTTTTGAGATTCCCCTTGTGGCTCAGAAACTTGCTCTTACCAAGAAATACGATGCGGTTATCACTCTCGGCGCTGTCATCAGGGGTGCTACGCCTCACTTCGACTTTGTAGCCGCAGAGGTTTCAAAGGGTGTTGCCAAGGTTTCCCTTGATACTGGTGTGCCTGTTATCTTCGGCGTTCTCACCACAGATACAATCGAACAGGCAGTGGAAAGAGCGGGAACAAAAAGCGGAAACAAAGGCGCGGACTGTGCAATGGGCGCGCTTGAACTTGTAAATCTTATTAAGGACAATAAACTTGGCTGATAAATCAAAACGCACAAAGGCGCGTGAATACGCGTTTCAGATGATGTACCGTTACGGCATGACAGGGGAAACACCGACTCAGATTCCCCTTACTTTCTGGCAGCCGCTTGGTGTTGTGGAACCGGAGGTTAAGGACTTCGCAGAGAGCCTTTTCCGCGGAGCCGCTGCAAAAGCCGCTGACAGCGATGCCATGATAGAAAAATACCTTAAAAACGGCTGGACGTTTGAGCGTATGGGCGAGATAGAGAAAAATATAATGCGTGTCGCCCTGTATGAGCTTCTGGACGGTAAATCGCCTTATTTTGCCATACTTGATGACTTCGTGACACTCACCAAAAAATTCGGCGATGAAGCCGCAGCGGGGCTTGTAAACGGCATTCTGGACAATGTAAGGAAAACCTACAGCCTCTCGGCAGGTGAAAATGAATAAGGCTAAGGTCGGTCTGCATAACAAAGGGCTGTTTCCCGCATTTCTAGATTACAATGTGGCAGAGCTCAAATGCAGAGGAATGTCCGCCAAGCTTGATCTCTTCTATTACGGCGGTCTGAACAGGGTTCTTTCCGCCCTCAGTGCTGAGGAGAGAAGGTTTATACAGGAGGAATGGCTTTTTCTCAGGAGCACAGGCTTCTTTGAGGAGGACGGTTTCTTCGTTACTGACTTTAACTCAATTGCTCCCGCAAAATTCGCCGAAAAGGTGAAAGATGCGGGCTTTAACAAAATATATCTGGAAAACGCCCTTAACTTTGACATAAAAGAGCTTCAGGATGAGCTTAAGGGTGTTGAAATTGTTCTGATGGAATTTGCAGATGACCCGTACCGTAAAAGTTAAGTGCCATGTGGACAGGCAGAACATTCTTCTGGTAAACAGCCTCGTGGATTCATACGAGGGGCTGGGCATAGTCCGCACACTGGACAGCGCCAAGGGGAATGTGGTTATCTACTCCACCGACACGGTTTATGAAAAACTGCTCAGAGTGCTTGATGAACTGAACAAAACAGGCATAGGCGTTACGGACATCAGAACGGAATTCAGTGAGGAAGTTGATAATTGGTAAAAATTCCCGATTACACCCGCATACTTAAAAAACTCGCCTCATGCGGGGATTACGCGGATATTTTCATAGAGAGCTCCTTCCGGCGCATTATCGTTTTCGAGGACGGCAAAATTGACACGCTTTCCAGTGAGGATGATGCCGGTGTCGGGCTCAGACTCATCAGAAACGGCAGAACCTTCTACGGCTATACCAACTCGTCAGATCCTGATGTACTTGATGAAATAGCCTGCGGACTCACGGCTCTTGGTGAAAAGGGCGCTGAAACTGTGCTTGATTTCACAAAATCCGCCCCGGTTTACACTTTCGAGAGGCCTTGCGAGCAAATCCCTTTGCAGGATAAGATAAAAATAGCCGAAACCGTAAGCCGTGCGGCATACGGGGATAAAAGGGCTGTTCAGGTTCGCGCTTTCTACGGTGATGTTTTCAGGGATGTGCGGATCATTAACTCACTTGGTGATGACAAGACCAAAAAGCTTTCATATATAACAATATACGCTAATGCAGTCGCCAAAGACGGTGATGATCTCCAGACGGGGTATGAATCCTTCGGCGGTGTTTTCGGTGCGGAAGGGCTTGACGGATTTGAGCCGGAAACGGTTGGCAAAGAAGCACTGAGAAAGGCACTGAACAACCTTGCTGCGGATTATGCTCCCGCAGGCAGAATGCCTGTTGTGCTTGCCTCCAAGGCCGGCGGAACAATGGTGCATGAGGCTGTGGGGCACGGTCTTGAGGCTGATCTGGCGGAAGAGGGGATGAGCGTTTACGAAAATAAGATCGGTATGCAGGTTGCAAACCCGATTATCAGCGTGATAGACGACGGAACGCTGAAACCTAAACGCGGCTACATCCCTTTTGATGATGAAGGAACGGACGCTGCCCGCAATGTTCTGATAGAAAACGGAATACTGAAAAGCTATATGCGTGACAGGCTGTACGCTCTCAAAAACGGCGGAGCACCCACCGGAAACGGCCGGAGGGAAAGCTACAGACATAAACCCATAGTACGCATGACAAATACGTTTATAGCCCCCGGAAATGACAGGCCGGATGATATAATCAAATCAGTCGACAGCGGAATTTATGTGGCTGATATGGGCGGCGGACAGGTAAACACAGTCAACGGCGACTTCGTTTTTGAAGTAACCGAAGGCTATATCATAAAAAACGGAAAAATAGACAGACCGGTCAAAAATGCCACGCTTATGGGCAACGGACCGGAAGTGATGCAGAGTATAGACATGGCGGGAACAGACCTCGGCTTCGGGATCGGAACCTGCGGCAAAGGCGGGCAGGGTGTCCCTGTTTCCGATGCACAGCCCACTCTGCGTATTCCCTTGATAACTGTAGGCGGTAAATAATGGAACTTACTATTAAAAAAGATTTTATGCTCACTGACATAAACAAGAACGTAACAAGGGACGGTAAACCCTTCCTGCGCCTCGTACTGAACGACAGCGAAGGAACAAGGCACAACGGCATAATGTTTGACAGCAACAGGCTGGCTTTTGAACCCGCAGGCGGCGATGTTGTGACTGTCGAGGGTGTTCTCCAGCAGTATTCCGGGCAGACTCAGCTTAAAATCACCATGATGGAAAAAAAGGAGAATGCTGATCCGTCGCTTTTCCTGCCAACAAGCGGTCTGGATGCGGACAAGCTTCTTAAGGAACTTAAGGATCTTCTGGATGAGAGGGTGAAAACAGATTATCTGAAAGCTTTTATCAGGCTGTTTTTCTCTGATGAAAGAATGATTGATAAATTTAAGAAAAGCCCGGCAGCAAAAGCCGTGCACCACGCTTACGTCAACGGGCTTCTTGAGCATACGCTAAGCGTTGCGAAGCTTGCTGTGCTGATGGGTGATTACTACGGCGAGAAGGCCAATACGGAGCACCTGCTTTTCGGCGCTCTTTTCCATGATATGGGCAAGGTTGTAGAGCTTGACTCAAAACTCGGTTTCGATTACACGAACAGCGGCAAGCTTCTTGGACATCTCATTCAGGGTATTATGCTTTTCAGGAATCTTGCTGATAAAGTCGATGGATTCCCCGAAGAGGTTAAGGATCTCATATGCCATATGATAGCGAGCCACCACGGCTTTCTTGAGTTCGGCTCACCGAAAAAACCGAAGACTGTGGAAGCGCTTATCCTTCACCATATAGATGATATGGATGCCAAAATAAATACCTTCTCCTCCATCTTTGTTAAAGATGAGGTTCTGGACGCAGGATGGAGCGGGTACGACAGACTTCTTGAGCGTCAGATCTTCAAACACGGCTACAAAGAAGAAGTGTAAACGAACGGCGCAGGAAGCGCCGTCCGCCGTGCGCAGCGAAGCCGCTTTTTAAGCGGCGCGAGCGTGTGTAAAAAAAATCCCAAGGATGGTGATTTTTTTTACTTGATAAATATAGACAACTTCATTTTCCTATCGTATGCTTTTTTATGAAAAAATTCAGAATATTTTTGCGCAACGCCTTCATAGCCGGAATTTTGTCATGCTTACCCATAGTGGTGACATTTTATTTCCTCCGCTTCGTATTTGAGAAGTTCTCCGGCTTTCTTCTGCCTTACTTCGACATGTTCGTAATCAGGTATGACCTCGTAATTCCCAGATATATTATGGAGTTATTCTCTTTTCTGGTCATTCTTCTTGCCATACTCTGCATAGGGCTTGTGGCGAAGCATTATGTGGGCAAAAAGTTTTTTAACCTGCTTGAGGTCTTCGTCTCAAAGATTCCGTTTGCCAAAAGCGTATACGGCATAATGCGCCAGATTGTTGATACCTTTCAGAATGCAGGCGGAAACAACTTTAAAAAGGTCATTCTGGTGGAATACCCGCGCAAAGGGATTTACAGTATGGGGTTCATCACTAAGGATGCTTCCGACTTTTTCACAAAAGCAACAGGGCAGGACTGCGTGAGCGTGTTCATACCAACTACGCCGAACCCTACATCCGGCTTTGTCCTCATCATACCCAAATGCGAGCTTATAGAACTGAAAATACCCGTTGAAGAAGGGGTAAAATACATTATTTCCGCCGGGATTCTGGAACCCTTTGACAAAGATGGCAAACCGGGCTCTGAAAATGTATCTTAATCTCGGACTCATAGGAAACCCTTTATCCCATACACTTTCCCCGTCTCTTCATTCACGTTTTCTTATATCCGCCGGAATCAACGGCGGATATGTCTGCTTTGAAACCCCTTCAAAAGATAAGCTGCCGGAAGTTTTTGATACATTAAAAAAGTTCCGGTTCAGAGGGGTTAACGTCACAGTGCCTTACAAAGAGGACGTGATAAGCTTTATGAATGAGCTTGACCCTTTGGCGGATGACCTCCGGGCTGTAAACACTGTACTTTTTGAGGAAGGACGTGCGAAGGGCTTTAACACTGATGTTCACGGATTCGCAGAAACGCTGCGGGAAAACAAGCTTGATTTCACAGGTTCAAAAGTGCTTATGCTTGGCTGCGGCGGCGCTGCGAAGGCTGTTCTGCGCTGTTTAAAAGATTTCAGAAATATTAAACTCACAGTTGTTAACAGAGATACGGCAAAAGCTGAAAAAATTTTGAAATTTCTTAATTTTGACAATGCAGAAATATGTGATTATAATTATATCAGCAGGGAAGCGGTATTTGATTCGGTAATTAATGCCACTTCCATAGGGCTGGATGGTTCGCCTTTTGCTGATATGAGCAAAATAAAATGTACGCAGGCAGCAGTTGATCTGCAATATAAACCGTGGGTTACACCTTTTCTGAAATGTTATGAAAACAGCGGGTGCAAGACGGTAAACGGCTTTTCAATGCTTGTTCATCAGGCTCATAAGGCATTTGAAATCTGGACGGACAAAAAAGCCTGTATTGATATGCCGGAACTAATAAAACTGTGCGGAGCCGCTAATTGAACACCGTCAGGAAGAGCACCAAGCTTGGCAGCATGCTTATTCAGGAAAATCTGATCACTCAGGAGCAGCTTGAAAAAGCCCTTGAGCATCAGATAGGCAAAGGCGGCAGGCTCGGTACTATTCTTATTGATATGGGCTATGTGGATGAACTGTCCATAGCAAAGCTCCTGAGCAGGCAGTACGGTGTGCCCTATGTTGATATTTCCGAGATAGAGATAGACCAGTCCGCTTCGGACGCTCTCTCCACCGACCTTTGCAAAAAATACAACGTTGTCCCCTTCGCCAGACAGGGAAAAACCCTGAAAGTAGCCATAACCGACCCTTCCAACGCATATGCACTTGAGGAGCTCCGCTTTGTTTCAGGCTTTAACATGGAGCCTTATGTAACAGTGGAATCCATGATGAATGAGTTTCTCCGCAAGCGTCAGGAGAAGGACGAGGAGAGCAGAACCGATCTTATGAGGGAGATCGGCGATTTTGACATGGATGATCTTGAGATAGAGACTGTGGAGGAGAGCAATGTGGCTCTTGAACAGCTCCGCCGAGATATTGAAGACACCCCCATTGTCAAGCTTGTTAACCACATCATGCACGAGGCTGTGAAAAAAGGAGCCTCGGATATTCATATAGAGCCCTATGAGAAGGAGTTCCGTGTCCGGCTCAGGGTGGACGGTGTTCTTCAGGAACTTATGAACCCACCGAAAAGCATAAAGGACGCGGTTATCTCGCGTATAAAAATTCTTGCCGATCTGGACATAGCCGAACGCAGACTTCCGCAGGACGGACGTATCAAGCTGCGGCTGGGCTCTATCACCATAGATATGAGGGTTTCGACACTTCCTGTTCTCTTCGGGGAGAAGGTGGTTATCCGTCTTCTGGACAAAAGCAACCTCCAGCTTGATATGGAGAAGCTGGGATTCGAAAGGGAATCTCTGGACAGGCTTATAAAGGCAATAGAAAGCCCCTACGGCATGGTGCTTGTAACCGGGCCTACGGGCAGCGGCAAATCCACCACGCTTTACTCGGCACTCAGCCGCCTCAACAACGAGGACGTAAATATTATGACCGCAGAAGATCCCGTGGAATATAACCTCTTCGGCGTTAATCAGGTGCAGATGAAGGATGAGATAGGTCTCAACTTCGCAGCCGCTCTCCGTTCATTTCTCCGTCAGGACCCGGACATCATAATGGTCGGGGAGATAAGGGACTATGAAACAGGGGAGATAGCCATCAAAGCGGCGCTCACCGGACACCTTGTGCTTTCCACTCTTCACACCAACGATGCGCCCAGTACAATCAACAGGCTTCTCAATATGGGGATAGAGCCTTTCCTCGTGGCTTCCTCCACAAACCTTATCCTTGCCCAGAGGCTGGCTAGAAGGATCTGCCAGTCATGCACAGAGGAGATCGATCTTCCGCCCGAAGCTCTGTTAAGCATAGGTTTCAGAAAGGATGAGATAGGCACATTCAGGGCGCATAAAGGCAAAGGCTGTGAAAAATGCGGCGGAACAGGCTATAAGGGCAGGGTTGCCTTTTACGAAGTAATGGAAATTACGGAAAATATACGAGAATGCATACTCCGCGGAGCAAACGCAGGCGAAATTAAGCGAGCGGCACTCGGCGACGGTATGATATCATTAAGACGCAGCGGTCTTGAAAAGATAAAGAGCGGCATAACCACGGTGGAAGAGGTGGTAAGAGTCACCTTCACCGACTGATTTCGGAGGATAGGAAATGTACAGCCTTCAGGAACTTCTTTCCAAAATGGTGGAGCTTGACGCAAGCGATATGCATATAACAGTGGGCACACCCCCCACATACCGTGTCAGCGGCGACTTGGTGAGAATCGAGGGCGAGCCCATGAAGCCCAACGAGACCAAGCAGCTTTGCTACAGCATACTCACCGAGGCGCAGAAGCAGAGGCTTGAGGAGGACTGGGAGCTTGATTTGTCCTTCGGGCTTAAAGGCGTCAGCCGTTTCAGGGCAAACTTCTTCATGCAGAGGGGCGCAATAGCCGCCGCTTTCCGCCGGATTCCATATAAAATACTCACCTTTGACGAGCTTCACCTGCCCGCTGTGGTGAGGTCACTCTGCGATAAACCGAGAGGACTCATTCTTGTTACCGGCCCCACGGGCAGCGGTAAATCAACCACACTGGCATCCATGATAGACAAAATAAACACAGAAGACCCTGTGCATATTGTGACTGTGGAAGATCCCATAGAGTATGTTCATGTGCATAAAAAGGCGACTGTGAACCAGAGAGAGCTTCATGCGGATACAAAATCGTTCCGCAATGCGCTGAAATACATTCTCCGTCAGGATCCGGACGTTGTTCTCATCGGCGAGATGCGAGACCTTGAAACCATAGAGGCGGCACTCACTGTTTCCGAGACAGGACACCTCACCTTCGGAACCCTCCACACCAACAGCGCCGTGCAGACAATCAACCGTATTATAGATGTTTTCCCCCCGCATCAGCAGCCGCAGATCAGGGCCCAGCTCTCCTTTGTGCTTGAGGGTGTCATATCTCAGCAGCTTATACAAAGGGCAGACGGCAAGGGGCGTGTTATGTGCTGCGAGGTTATGGTTCCCAACTCCGCCATACGCAACCTTATCAGAGAGGACAAGCTTCATCAGGTTTACTCCATGATGCAGTCCGGCCAGTCAGAACACGGCATGCAGACCATGAGTCAGTCACTGTTTGAGAACTACAGCAGAGGGCTTATCACATACGAGGATGCGGTTAACCGCGCCGTTTACCCTGATGAGGTAAGGCAGCTTATCGACAGGGCTGGCGGCCCCAGAAAGAGAAGGTAGGACTCATGGCTGTTTACAAATACAGAGGCACAGACCCAGGCGGTCAGCCTATTCAGAGTATAATTGAGGCGGACAACAAGCAGCAGGCAACGGAACTGCTGAAAAACCGCAGGATAGTAGTACGTGAGATTAAGCGTGATCTCAGCAAGGTTGAGATAGGTCTGCCCGAAAAGGTTAATGATGAGGATATACTCATCTCCACGAGGCAGCTTAGCGTTATGATTGATGCCGGGCTGCCCATTGTGAAGGCTCTGGACATCATAGCCACTCAGGCATCCAAGAAACGCATGCGCAAGATATTTGTGGATGTCAAAGGCGGAATAGAAACAGGTTCGGAGTTCAATAAGGCTCTGGGAAAATATAAAAATGACTTCGGCGAACTGTATGTGAATATGATCGCAGCAGGTGAGGCGGGCGGTCTGCTGGATTCAATTCTGGACAGGCTGGCCAACTATCTGGAAAAGGCTATATCGCTGAGAAGAAAGGTAAAAGCCGCCATGACATACCCGACTGTGGTTCTGATCGTGGCGATTGCCGTTGTTTACGGCCTTATGGTTTTCATTATTCCCAAGTTCAAAGAGATGTATGAGGGGTTCGGTGGTGAGCTCCCGGCTCTTACTCAGCTTGCCATAGCCATAAGCGACTTTTTGAGCAAGTGGTACGGCGGCGGGCTTATCTTTGCGACTATTATAGTCAGCTTTACGGTGCTGAAACTTACCTATACGCGCTCACCCGCAGGGCGGTATAAGCTGGATCAGATTTTCCTGCGGATACCGAAAATAGGGGATCTTATACGCAAGGTTGCGGTGGCCAAGTTTTCACGCACATTCGGAACCCTGCTCTCAAGCGGTGTTTCCATTCTTGATGCCCTTGATATTGTTGCGAAAACCAGCGGCAACAAGGTTATAGAAAAAGCGCTTCTGGACAGTAAAAGGGATATAGAATCAGGTAAAACAATCGTTGAACCTCTGGAGAAATCGGGCGTTTTTCCGTCAATGGTTATCCAGATGATCTCAGTGGGCGAGGAAACAGGCTCCCTTGATTTGATGCTCCAGAAAATAGCAGACTTTTATGACGATGAGGTTGACAGGGCGGTGGAAGGGCTTACCAAGCTTATAGAACCCTTCCTTATGCTTTTTGTGGGCGGCGCAGTAGGCTTCGTAATCATTGCAATGTATCTGCCGATCTTCAAACTTGGGGATGTTATACAGTAAGGGTATTCCGGTCATTCTGAGGCTTTAGCCGAAGAATCCCTATTCATTGCAGAATGAGAGATTCTTCACTGCGTTCAGAATGACCTGTCCTGATGAAGAATCTTTCAGAACACCTGCTGTTCCACAACCCTTTCTATTTCTGCCATTGCCTTATAAATATCATACAGCGCCTTGTTATAGTTGTTTCTTGCTCTGGTGAGCATAACACGTGCGTCAAGAAGGTCAGTGGCGGTGGTTACGCGCTGCTTGTACTGGCTTTCGGTTATGCGGTAGTTCTCTTCCGCTGATTCCACCTCTTTTTCAGCTACTGCAAGGCTGCCTGTTGCCAGAGAGTACTGCTCAAGGGCGTTTTCAAGCTGGTATTTCATCTGGGCTGTGGTCTTAAGCTCCTGATGTTTCAAGGACATAGCATATGACTTTTCCGCTGCCGCAGTGCTTCTGCGGGCGTTGCCGTCAAAAATGCTCCATGTTGCGGAAGCGCCGAAGATCACTTCGTCATCATATGAGCTTTCCCTGTCTGCTGGTTTGGCATCATCACCGTATGAGTTATAGGAAGCCGACACACTGACAGAGGGCAGACCGCCGCGTCTGGTTGCATCTGCGGAATAGTTCTGCGCCTTCACAAGCTCACGGACGTATTTCAGTTCGCTTCTGTTGGTTTTGAGGCTGTCAAAAAGCGAAGCGGAGTTCATTTCCATGCGCTCCGGCTCAGTGAAATCCTGATAAGCCTCGTTCGCCGGAATGTTTTCGTTCATCAGCCTTTCAAGCTCAAAAACAGCAGTATTTTCAGCGCTCTGAGCCTGCAGCAGCGCCTGTTTCTGGGAAGCGAGCTCCGCCTCGACTTTCAGCACCTCATTTTTGGGTGATATTCCCACTTCATAGGTGAGCCTTGCATCCTTAAGCTGGCTTTCAAGAAGGGCAACGCTCTCCTTCGCCGCCTCCACATCCTTTTTGGCCTGTAAAACACTGAAAAAAGCTTTTTTCACATTGAGCACAACATCAGCCCTTATGCTCTCTTCCATGAATTTCTGTGCCTCAAGCGATGATTTCGCCGCCCTGAGGTTCAGGCTGTCCGCTCCGCCTCTGAAAAGGTTGTAGCTCACTGTCACATCCGCACTGGAGGCCTGATTTTTGCCTGAGCCGTATTTGTTGTCCTCATTTGAGCGCTGGTAGCCGTATGAGGCATCAAGCTGAGGGAGAAACGGTGAGCGCGCGGTGCTTACCTGATTCTCCTTCTGTTCGGTGAGGTATCTGTATTCGGTTATCTCGTGGTTGTTCGCAAGCGCCTTGTTTACCGCCTCATCCAGCGTAAGGGCATGGGCGGAAAAAGCAAAGGAAAAACAGAAAGCGGCTGCCGCAGCTTTTTTCATCATTGTAGGTCACCTTTTTGTCATTAATTAAAGCATATTAACACAAACAGAACGCGCCGGGAAACAGGAAAGAAAGCAACGGCTGTCTGTGGCTCGCATGGGAATGACCTTTTAACAGCAATAAAGTTTGCGCAGAACTGATAAAAACGGGCAGTATATTTATCAGGTTATGAACAGGAAATGTTTTTCTTTGAAGCTTTTGCAAAAATGAATTATTATATTTTTTATCAGTCAAAAACAGTACGGTTTACAAAACAGAGAGGGTGATTGAATTGAATAACGGTGAACTTAATCTCAACGGACTTCAGTACCTCATAGACGATATGAAGGTTGGCGATACCTGGCGTGTGTTTAAAATCCTCGCCGAGTTTGTGGAAGGATTCGAAACCCTCTCCAAGGTGGGCTCATGTGCCACAGTCTTCGGTTCCGCCCGTGTCAGGGAAGGGGACTACGACTATGAACTGGCCCGCAAGGTGGGAAGGCTTCTTGCGGATGAAGGCATAGCTGTTATGACAGGCGGCGGTCCCGGAATAATGGAAGCGGCAAACAGAGGAGCCTTTGAAAAAGGCGGACGCTCCGTTGGCTGCAACATCGAACTTCCCTATGAGCAGAAGCCTAACCCTTACACTAACATAAGCATATCCTTCAACTATTTCTTTGTCCGTAAAGTTATGCTGGTGAAGTATTCACGTGCATTTATAATAATGCCCGGCGGTTTCGGTACACTGGATGAGCTTTTTGAAGCAATTACACTTATCCAGACGAGGAAAATAAAGCCTTTCCCCATCATAATGATGGGCAGCGACTACTGGAAAGGCATGCTGGACTGGGTTAAGGAGAGCATGCTCTCAAAAGGTTTTATCCATCCTTCCGACCTTGATCTTATACAGATGCAGGACGACCCTTACGAGGCCGTAGAAGCGGTTAAGCGTTTCCTTGCAAAGTAAAGTTTTGTGATATAAAACAGGGGGCATACTATGCGGATGTATGATCTGCACACCCACACGGTTTTCAGCGACGGAGTTCTTGTCCCTGCCGAATCTGCGCGCAGGGCAGAGAAGGCCGGTTACGGCGGTATGGCATTCACTGACCATGCGGATGACTCCAACCTGCTTTTCGTGCTTGAAAACCTGCTTCGGTTCAAGGAGCGCTTCAACAGGGAATCACCTGAGTTTAAGGTGCTTGCAGGGGTTGAGCTTACCCATGTTCTGCCTTCATCCGTGGCAAGGCTTGTTGACGAGGCCAGACGCTTCGGCGCGGATATTGTTGTGGTTCACGGTGAAACACTCACTGAACCGGTTTCAGATGGAACCAACAAGGCGGCTATTGAAGCCGGGGCGGACATTCTGGCGCATCCGGGTCTTATCTCCGCGGAGCTTTGCAGGCTTGCGGCGGAAAAGGGCGTTCACCTTGAAATAACCACGAGGAAGGGGCACTCCCTCTCCAACGGATATGTGGCGAAAACAGCTCTGGAGAACGGTGCATCACTTGTGATTAATAACGATTTTCACGCTCCCGGAGATGCGGTGAGTGCGGAACAGGCGGAAAGAATACTTCTGGGCACCGGACTCAGCAAAGAGCAGGCGGCAGAAGTTTTTGAAAATAATAAAAAACTTTTTTTAAGAAAACTGGGAGGCTAAGGTGGTCAGGAAGAGAAAACAGCCCGTTCAGGAAGTGCCGATCGATAAAGTCGAAGACTTTATGTTTCAGAATTACAAAAAAATAGTGATTGTTGTGGGCGCGTGCCTGCTTGTTTTTGTGGCAGCTTATACAGTGCGCCAGATTTTGGCGGTGAACTCCGAGAGAGCGGATACCGAAATAGCAGCAGCCGAAACAAAAATGATAACCGGAAACGCCAGCGCGGAGAGCCTCGCAAGCTTCAAAGCCCTCGGTGATAAAAAGTCATCATCAAAAAACTATATATATCTTAAGGCCGGAATAATAGAAGCCGGCAACAACCTGCCCGATGCGCAGAAAACCCTTGTTGCGGTAACCGGTGAACTGGGCGAGCTTGCCAAGGGGCTTGCTTTCGACCTCGGTTCCAAGGATGTGGACCCCAAGGCCTACATCACATCAGGCAGCATGAAGCCTCTCTGGTATTACAGAGCCGTCCTTGCCGCTCAGGGCGATGAAAAGGCTAAGCTTCTTGAGGAGTTCGGCTCCAAATACCCCGAAAACGAGCTTTATGAAATGGTTAAAAGGTGGGAAAGCTAAATGAAGGAAGTTTTAAGCGGAAACGAGGCGTTTGCCAGAGGAGCGTATGAATACGGGGTGAAGGTTGTCAGCTCCTACCCCGGAACGCCCAGTACCGAGATTACCGAGCATGTGGCTCAGTATGATGAAATATACAGCGAATGGGCAACTAATGAGAAGGTTGCCCTTGAAACGGTTATAGGTGCATCCCTCGCGGGAAGACGCGCCATGACCTGTATGAAGCATGTGGGGCTTAATGTTGCGGCCGATCCGCTGATGACTGTCTCCTACACCGGCGTAAACGGCGGTCTGATTATCGTGGTTGCGGATGATCCTAATATGTTCAGCTCCCAGAACGAGCAGGACAGCAGGCATTATGCACGTCTGGCGAAGGTTCCCATGCTTGAGCCCGCAGACAGTCAGGAAGCCAAGGACTTCATCGGCATCGCCCTTGAAGTGTCCGAGAAATACTGTACTCCCGTTCTTGTGCGTTCATGTACAAGGATTTCCCACAGTAAATCGGTTGTTGCCCTCAAAGCCAGAAACACCCCTCCGATATTTGAACCGGAAAATGATATAAAAAAATGGGTTATGGTTCCCGCCAATGCCAGAGTGCGCCACAAGATTGTTGAAAACAGACTTGATAAGCTCTCTGACTGTGCGGACACCGGCAGGCTCACTATTAACCCTGTGGAGTTCCGCAGTGAGGAGATAGGCATAATCTGCGCCGGAGTGACATATCACTATGTCAAGGAAGCCATGCCCGAAGCATCCATCCTTAAACTTGAGATGGTTTATCCGATATGCTTTGAGAAGATAAAGCGCTTCGCTGAAAAGGTTAAGAAGCTTTATGTTGTTGAAGAGCTTGACAGATTCATCGAGAACGAGCTTAAAGCGGCGGGAATAGAGGTTGAGCCTCTGAACAGAAGCGTCTGCGGTGAGCTTTCCGTGGATGAGGTGAGAAAGCTTTTCGGAAAAAGCGTCAGGGAACCTGCTTTTGATCCCAGACAGCTTCCGGCGCGCCCGCCCAATATGTGTCCGGGCTGTTCGCACAGGGGCATGTTTTATGCCATAGCTAAGCTTAAGCTTTTCGCCGCGGGTGATATAGGCTGCTACACCCTTGGTCTTCTGCCGCCTCTTAGCGCCATTAACTCCACAGTGTGCATGGGGGCGAGCATCCCTATGGCGCACGGAATGGACAAAGCCACTGACGGTGCACTGGCGAGAAAATCCGTTGCGGTTATTGGTGATTCAACCTTCTTTCACACGGGTATAAACGGTCTTTTAAACTCTGTTTACAACGCCGGAACATCCACGGTTATCATTCTGGACAACAGCATCACCGGAATGACAGGTCACCAGCCTAACCCCGGAACAGGCTGCACCATCAAAGGCGCACCGACCCAGAAGATAAACTTCCCCAAGCTTCTTGAGGCTATGGGAGTGAAGAATATAAGAACAGTGAACCCTTTTGACCCTGATGAATGCATAAAGGTTCTGAAAGAGGAAACCGCAAAAGAGGAACTCAGTGTTATCGTGACTGATAAACCCTGCATTTTCGCAGACAGAAGCGTGATCAAGCCTCCTTTCTATGTGGATGTGAACAACTGCTCCGGCTGCACAATCTGCACAAGGCTCGGCTGTCCCGCTATCCTCTGGAACAAGGAAGAGAAAAGGGCGTTCATAGATGAAACCCTCTGCACAGGCTGCGAACTCTGCGTTAAGGTATGCAGGTTTAACGCTATTCATCAAAGGGGATAATTATGAAAGATATTAATATATTAATGATAGGTGTGGGGGGACAGGGAACTGTTCTCTCAAGCGATATAGTCTGCGATGTTGCCCTTGCGGGTGACGCGGATGTTAAAAAAAGCGAAATCCACGGCATGGCGCAGAGGGGCGGCAGCGTGGTTTCCCATGTGCGCATCGGGGCTAAGGTGCTTTCGCCCGTTATCCCGGTGGGTGAGGCAGATATTGTTATCTCTTTCGAGAATATGGAGTTTCTGCGTTATCCCGAATATGCGGGGAAAAACACATCGCTGGTGGTAAACAAATACCGCATTTATCCCCCTTCTGTTGCGGGCGGTCAGGAAACTTACCCTGCCGAGCAGACCGAGGAGACTAAAAAAGCTTTTAAAGAGGTTTTTGAGATAGATGCCATGAAAACCGCGACTGCCATTGGCAACTCAAAAGTTGCGGGAATGGTTATGCTGGGCAAGCTTGCAGCACTGCTTCCCTTTGATGCGGATCTCTGGCGCACCGTGATCTCCAAAAAGGTTCCGCCCAAAACAGTTGACATGAACCTTGCAGCGTTTAACGCAGGTTATCAGTTTTAAGATTCTTCCCTGCAGTCCCATGGAAGGGGCTGCGCCGTGCGAAGCGAAGGCGGGTTTATCCCGCCGCGAGCGGTTTCAGCCGTATCACAGGAAGTAGATACGGCGATATTAACTCAGACATGAACCTTGCAGCGTTTAACGCGGGTTATCAGTTTTAATATGTCATTGCGAACCTTGGAAAGGTGAAGCAATCTCTCAGTATATTTTAAGAGACTGCTTCGTCGCCTCGGCTCCTCGCAGTGACGATCTTGGCTTGTTAAGAGGGATGTTATTGTCGGTAAAGGCAAACTCCCTCCTTTTGAAAGGAGGGCTGGGGAGGATTTTCTGATCTTTAACGAAGAATCCTCAAGCCGCCTGCTTGTTCAGTTTTTGATATTCTTCACCCTTCGGGTTCAGAATGACGTTTAAGGAGACTTGCTTGCGAAGCGGTAAAGGATGTCTAGATCTGCGAACTATCCATCAGTCTGAGTCCCACAACCCCAAGGAAGGGGTTGCGCCGTGCGAAGCGAAGCCGCTTTCCAAGCGGCGCGAGCGTGTGAGCAGCCGGACAGGATGTCCCGGTCTGCGAACTATCCATCAGTCTGAGTCCCACAACCCCATGGAAGGGGTTGCGCCGTGCGAAGCGAAGGAGGGTTTATCCCGCCGCGAGCGTGTGAGCAGCCGGACAGGATGTCCCGATCTGCGAACTATCCATCAATTCGACCTGCATATACACACCAGTCACAGTTCGGACGGTGTATTGTCTCCTTTGGATGTATACGCCGTTCTGCGTTCACGTGATTACTCTCTTTTTTCCATAACAGATCACAATACTGTTTCCTCCGTGCGCGAAATGCTTTCTTTCAGGGACGGTGACGGAAGCACTCTGTTTATCCCCGCTGTGGAGCTTTCAACTTATCACGATGATACGGAAATACACCTTATTCCTTACGGCATAGATCCTGATGACGGTGACTTGGCAGCGCTTCTGGATGAATTTGCCGCAAACAGGCTGAATCAGGCGAGGCTGCGCACAGATAAGCTCAGGAGCATAGGTATGAAAGTGGATTTTGACAGGGTTATTGAAGCCGCCGCAGGGAAAACCCCTTCGGGCGTGACATTTCTGCGGGTGCTGGCGGAGTATGAGGAAAATCTTCCTGAGCTTGAACCTTATCTCAGCGGTGCTAAATCAGGCTCGCCATATACCAATTTCTATTTCGACTACTTTTTTAAAGGCGGCAGAGCCTATGTTGATGTGAGTTTGCTTGATTACCGAAAATGTGTTGCCGTGCTTTCAGATAAATCTGTACTGTCTGTGGCGCATCCGGGGCTTTACCCGCAAGGCAAAATCATGGAGCTTTTCATAGACGGAGTGGAAGGGATTGAGATATATTCCACATATCATAATGCGCAGCAAAGAGCGGAGTATCTCCGGTTTGCGAAAGAAAAAAACCTTATTGCAACAGCAGGAAGCGACTTTCACGGTGAAAGGATCAAGCCCGGAATACATCTGGGCGGACACGGCTGTGAGGATGCTTCGGTTCCTGCGCGGCTTCTCGAAAAACTGTCGGAAAAAAACTGCACTGTTTACAGCATATAAACTCACTTCTCATCTGTAACCCGCACAGAGTCAAAATATCTTGCATTGAAATTTAAATTGTGGTAGTTAAATTAGCGGTGGGAGTTATCCCACCAATTTTTTTGTAGCTGTTTATATGGGTAATTTTATAGAGAAAGATATTTCGTCCAAAGTCAGAAACGCGCTTGTGCCTATCGTTAAAGAGATAGGCGTGGATATTTTTGATGTAACTTTCAGGCGGGAAAAAACAGGCAGAACCCTTCGTATTGTCATCGACAGGGAGGACTGTCTGCCCGGACTTGACGAGTGTGCTGAAATAAGCAGACGCATTTCAAAATGGCTGGACGAAGCGGATTTTATCCCCTATGACGGCTACAGCCTCGAGGTCTCCACTCCCGGACTTGAAAGGCCGCTCCGCAGCGAGAAGGACTTCCTCAAGTTCTCCGGAAAAATCTGCAAAGTCACAGCCAAAGAAAAGGATGATACGGGGCGTAAAAGCTACACCGGAACCATTACCGGTGTGGAGAACGGCGTTGTTAAGCTGTTCGTTGAAAAAGAAAATAAAGAATTCTGCATAAAGCTGGACAATATCGCGAAAGCGGTTTTACAGCTCGATTTTTAGGAGGAGCAATGATAAGGGAACTTGCTAAGGTTGCCGATAAACTGGGTCGTGAAAAAGGGGTTTCAAGGGAAATTCTCGCTGAAGCTCTGAAAGAGGCGATAGTTGCGGCTGTTGGCAGAAAAATAGGAAAATACCTTGAACCGGATGTGGTTGTGGATCTTGACAGAGGACATATAGAGATACTTGTTCCGAAAGAAGTCAGCGAGGACGTAACCAACAAATGGTTTGAAATAGATATGGACGAAGCCGCAAAATATAAAGAAAACCCCCAGCTTGGCGATGTGCTTATGGTTTCCGTGACTCTGGATGACCTCGGCAGGCAGGCTGCGCTTGTTGCGAAGCAGAAGCTTTTTGAAAAGCTCCGTGATGCTGAACGTCAGGTTGTTTTTGATCAGTTCAACAATAAAAAAGGCGACATAGTAAACGGAACCCTCCTCAAAGCCGACAGAGACCTGCTTACGGTGAGCATAGGCAAAACCGAGGCTATTCTTCCCCGCAGGGAGATGATGGCAGGCGACTATTTCAACAGAGGCGACTATGTGCGCGCTCTTCTGCTTGATATTAAAACGCACAAAGGCTGGCCGCAGCTTGTGCTTTCCAGAACTCACCCTGAGTTTATGAGAAAACTTTTTGAAACAGAAATCCCCGAAGTTTTTGAAGGGATAATAGATGTCAAATCCGTTGCAAGAGAACCCGGCGACAGGGCGAAAGTAGCTGTTTACAGCCAGAACAGCAATATAGACCCCGTTGGTGCGTGCATTGGTCTTAAAGGTTCGAGAATCAACTCCATCAGCCATGAGCTCAGAGGCGAGAAGATAGACGTTGTGGAATGGTCTCCGGATCCTGTGCGCTTTGTGTGCAACGCAATTTCCCCTGCGGAAGTGGTTCTTACAAACGTATTTGAGGATGAAGGAACTATAGAGGTTGTGGTTCCCGATGACCAGCTTTCACTCGCAATCGGTAAAAAAGGGCAGAACGTAAGGCTTGCCGCCAGACTTACCGACTGGAGGATTGATGTCCTGAAAGAGAGCGAATACGCAGAGATAAGAAAAGAGCGTCTCGTTGCTCAGGAACAGGAAATGAAGGACTTCTACGAGCTTTACAACCTTGAAAACCTTGAAGGGCTTGAGGATTCAGTTATCTCTGAGCTCCTTGAAGCCGGTATAGACGATATAGAAAAACTCTCCAACGCCACGCCGGACGAACTGACGGAGAGTCTTGAGTTAACAGAAGAAGAAGGGGTAGCGCTTATCAACAAGGCCATAGATTACCTCTCATCAAAACTTGAAGAGGCAGGCGTTTTTGAAGAAGGCGAGCTTGAAGAACTTGACGAAGAAGAAAGCAAAGACGGAGAAGAAGACCGTTAAAAAGCCTGAAATCCCCGAACGCTCATGCATCTCCTGCGGAAAGACAGCAGGCAGGAATGAGCTGCTCCGTTTTGTGACGGATGGTGAAGGGAAGGCGATATACGACCGCAAAGGGAAACTTCCCGGACGCGGGGTTTACCTCTGCTTTGACGGAGAATGTCTTAAGCTGGCGGCGAAGAAAAATCTTTTCGCCAAAGGTTTTAAGGAAAACATAAACAGGAAGGAATACACACAGCTTCTGAACGAAATATATTCCGTTACATCGGGCTATTTCTTTGCCCTGCTGAGATCAGGCAGGGGAGCAGGGCTTGTGGCAGCCGGCAGTTCTAAATGCGAGAAACTGCTTGAGTCATCACTGGTGAGGCTGCTGCTCATTCCTGAAGATGCTTCGGAGGACACTGTTAAAAAAGTACTTGCCCTCGCAGAGGCAAAAGGCGTAACCGTGATGAAGTGTCCGGCCAAGCTCACAATGGCGGAGGAACTGGACGTTCCCTTGAGAGCCGCTTTTGTGGTTACGGACGAAAAACTTGCGGAAGCTGTATCTGTGCCGCTGAAAAACGCGGGTGTAATAAAGAGTTGGCTTGACGGGGTGTAATTGATGTCAGATTTTAAAAATAACGACGAGGGGAAAAAATTGAATAGAAATGACGAGCATGATAATACGGGACTGGATTTGACCGAAGGCGATTCCGACGAATCCGCAAAAGAGGATAAACATTCCAGACTGAACAGGCGTCAGGAACTGCTTCAAAAAGCCCTTGAAAGACACAAAAAACATCCCCGTGCAAGAGAAGTAAAAATAAAAGGCAATGAGGATGAACCTCAGCAGCCTAAAAGATTATCCCGTGAAGAACTGCTTAACCGCAAGCGCGCCCTTGAGAAAAATATCCGCAAAGTGGATGAACAGAGGGAACAGTACGTTAAAGAAACGGAAGTGAAAACACCCGTCCGCGCTGAAAACGTTCAGGAGACCTTTGTCTCCAAACCTGCGGAAGCATCTGTAGCGGCGAAGGAACAGACTGTTTCGGCTGCAAAAGCGGAAGCCCCGGTTAATTTTGAAAAAACTTCCGCTCCGACCGAAAAATCTCAGGACAACATATCTGCCGGCCCGGCTCAGGCTGCTAAACCTGCTACTGAAGGCCGTCAACAAGGTGAGAGAGAAAAAATGCTTCAGCAGGAAAAGGAATTGCCGTCGCGGGATGAAGAGAGAGAAAAACCCGCAGCAAAACCCGATTCAAATGACAGACCTCAGTACGGCGACAGAAGACCCCAGGGTGACAGACCTCAGGGTGAGCGTCAGTATAACAATGACAGGGGCGACAGGCCTCAGTACGGCGATAGAAGGCCTCAGGGCGACAGACCGCAGTACGGCGACCGCCGTCCTCAGGGTGACAGACCTCAGGGTGAGCGCCAGTACAACAATGACAGAGGCGACAGACCGCAGTACGGCGACAGAAGACCTCAGGGTGACAGACCTCAGTACGGCGACCGCCGTCCTCAGGGTGACAGACCGCAGGGCGAGCGCCAGTACAACAACGACAGGGGCGACAGACCTCAGTACGGTGACAGAAGGCCTCAGGGCGACAGACCTCAGTATAACAATGACAGAGGCGACAGACCGCAGTACGGCGACAGAAGACCCCAAGGTGACAGACCTCAGGGTGACAGACCCCAGTATGGCGACCGCCGTCCTCAGGGTGACAGACCGCAGTATGGCGACAGAAGACCTCAGGGCGACAGACCCCAGTACGGTGACCGCCGTCCGCAGGGCGACAGACCTCAGTACGGGGACAGAAGACCCATGGATAAAGACAGGGGCGACAGGCCGCAGTACGGTGACCGCCGTCCGCAGAGACCCTCTCAGAACACCGGGACAACCCCGAAAGATGAAATTAAGCTTGAGATAAAGAAAAAGATAAAAGATAAACCGGAGCCTCAGAAGACTGAGGTTAAGAAAAAGCCGGTTAAAAAGTCCGACAAACCGAAAAGCTTCCACAAAACAGTTGCGGAAGGGTTTGACGAGCTTACCATTGAGCATGAAATAATAGATACGAGTGTGGTTCAGGCTGCTCCCGTTGCGGTTAAGGAAGAGGAAGAAGAGGCCGAGACTGTAAAAAGAAAGCCTCAGGTTTCAAGACCCAGACCCGATAAACGCAGAAGACGTCAGGAACCGGAAGCCAAGGTTATCGTGCGTCCTTCAAGCGTGGAAATAGGCGAAAACATCATAGTTTCTGACCTTGCCAAACTTATGGCGGTGAAGGCGACAGAGCTTGTTAAAAAGCTTCTCAGCCTCGGCGTTATGGCTTCCGTGAATCAGGCGGTGGATGCCGATACAGCATCTCTTCTTGCTGCTGAATACGGCATAGATGTCAAAACCAAAGTGGTTACGGAGGAGGATCTTCTCCCCACTGTGGAAGACAAGCCTGAAGATCTGATTCCCCGTCCCCCCATCGTTACTGTTATGGGACACGTTGACCACGGTAAAACATCGCTTCTTGACGCAATCAGGAGAACATCCGTTGCGGAAAAAGAGGCGGGCGGGATTACGCAGCACATCGGTGCGTATGAAGTTGAGCTTGACCACGGCAAAATAGTTTTCCTCGATACACCCGGTCACGAGGCGTTCACCACTCTCCGTGCAAGAGGCGCGCAGGTTACGGATATAGTAATCCTTGTTGTTGCTGCGGATGACGGCGTTATGCCCCAGACCAAGGAAGCAATTGACCACTCCAAAGCGGCAGGCGTTAAGATTGTCGTTGCGGTAAACAAGATAGATAAAGAAAACGCTAACCCTGATATGGTAAAGCGTCAGCTTGCTGATCTCGGTATAATCTCCGAAGAATGGGGCGGCGATCACCAGTTTCAGGAAATATCAGCTAAAAAGAACCTGAACATAGATACCCTGCTTGAAAGAGTGCTGCTTGAGGCTGAAATGCTGGATCTCAGAGGCAATCCCAACAGACCGGCAGAAGGTATTATCATCGAGTCCAAGCTTGATAAGCAGAAAGGTCCGGTTGCGACTGTACTTATCAGAAACGGAAGCCTGAAAAAGAGCGACAACTTTGTATGCGGTACTGAGTACGGCAAAGTAAGGGCTATGTTCAACTATAAAGGAATGTCTGTTAAGGAAGCGGGTGTGTCTATACCTGTTGAGATAATGGGCTTTTCCGATGTTCCCCAGTCCGGCGACAGGTTCATTGTTACGCCTGATGAAAAGGTGGCAAAACAGCTTGCAGAACTCAGGGCTGATAACAAACGTGAAAAAGCGCTCATGGAGAAAACAAAAGTTTCTCTTACCGACCTTTTCGCAAAAATTAAGGAAGGCGAGCTGAAAGAGCTTAACATAGTTCTTAAGGCTGATGTTCAGGGTTCACTGGCGGCTCTTGAAAACTCGCTTAATAAGCTTACGAACACTGAAATCAAAGTTAATATCATCCACTCAGGAGTGGGCGGTATCAACGAAAACGATATTATCCTCACTGCCGCTTCAAACGGTATCATATTCGGCTTCAACGTAAGACCGGATGCGAAAGCCAGAGAAAAGGCGGAAAAGGAAGGCGTGGACATCAACCTTTACTCCGTAATCTACCAGATTGTGGATGACGTTAAACAGGCGCTTGAAGGTATGATCGATCCGAACCTCAGAGAGCAGATTATCGGTCAGGCGGAAGTCAGACAGGTATTCTCTGTTCCGAAAATAGGAAAAATCGCCGGTTCATACGTTACCGACGGTAAACTCCTCAGAACAGCCGGTGTCCGTGTTGTCAGAAACTCCATTGTTCTGTATCAGGGCAAAATATCTTCTCTCAAACGTTTTCAGGACGATGCGAAGGAAGTTGTTGCCGGATATGAATGCGGTATCGGCATAGAGAAATTCAACGATCTTAAGGAAGGCGACGTAATCGAAGCCTTCATAACTGTAGAAGAAAAGAGAACGCTGGACGATGTTAAGAAAAGTGATCTCGAAAAACAGAAGGCTCAGGAAGCTGCCAGCGCTGAATAACACTTACAGGATGTAAGTGCGCCGTGCGGAGCGAAGCCGCTTCTTAAGCGGGATTGCTTCACCCTTTCAGTGTTCGCAATGACAGTAAATTATGTCACTGCGAGGATCGAAGCGACGCGGCAGTCTCAGCTTTGTGTGCTTTTGTCAAGAAACGCACACTTGCAGGACGCGGGTTAGTTCTCTCTATTTCCCCCTTTGTAAAGGGGGATTAAGGGGGATTTAAATTGGTTTGCATAAGCTTATGGTCATAGCTTCTGTGGTTTTTGAGCTTGGGGTTGAACAGGCCTTTTCATTGAAAGATAAAAGGCGGGTGATCTTCGGGCTCAAGGCAAGGCTGAAAAATAAATTCAATATTGCGGTAAGCGAAACCGGTTCCCATGATATATGGAACAGGGCTGAAATAGCCGTTGTTACGGTTTCTGCCGAAAGACAGCATGCGGAAAGCATGCTCTCTGCAGTTATGGATTTTGTAGAATCATACGGAGAGGTTGAGGTTATTTCCATTAACGAGGAAATATTCTGAATGCCTTTTTCCGGTTTATAAAGGTTAGGAAATTGCACAGAATAGAAAGAGTATCGGAACTCCTGAAAGAGGAGATTTCAAGGATAATACAGTTTGACGTGAAAGACCCCAAGGTTAAGGATGTTGTAATCACCTCCATAGAGGTGACCAGAGATCTCTCACAGGCGAAGGTGTACTTCACCAGCTACAATAAGGAAAATCTCAAATACATCCACCGCGGGCTCATGAGCTCCGCCGGGTTCATAAGGCATCAGCTTCAGAAGGCTGTGCATCTTAAAAAAGCGCCTTCCAAAATCATATTCTTCATCGATGATTCCGCAAATTACGGAAGCCGTATTGATGAAGTTCTCCGTGAAATAATCAAAGAAGACGATGAACGGGATAGTTAATCTTTACAAAGAAAAAGGGATGACCTCCTTCAAAGCCGTGGACAGGGTGCGGAGGATTCTCGGCGTAAAGAAATGCGGACACCTTGGCACTCTCGATCCTCTGGCTGAGGGTGTGCTGCCTGTTTGCGTGGGGAATGCCACTAAGTTTGTGGACTACCTTATGGATGTGGATAAGGAATATATCGCCGAATTTACACTCGGTATGAGAACCGATTCCTTTGACACCGAAGGCACAGTGCTTGAGGAAAACAGCAGCATTCAGCCCGATATAACCGAAGTCGAAGCGGTTTTCAAATCATATACGGGAGAGCAGGAACTCATAGTTCCCGCTTACTCATCTAAGAAAATTAACGGCGAAAGAGCATACAAACTTGCCCGAAAAGGGGAGATCGAGGATGCCGGAAAGCGCATGATGCGCATATACTCCGTTGAGCTTGTTGAATACGCATATCCAAAAGGTGTGATAAAAGTTCAGTGCGGCAAGGGAACATATATCCGCAGCATAATACATGAGGCAGGGCTGAAAATCGGTTCATTCGCTGTGATGAGCGGGCTTATACGCTCTGCTAACGGCATGTTCCGTGTGGCATATTCCGTTACTCTCGGAGCACTGGAGGAGATGGCCGCAAAGGGCACTCTCACTGCCGCGGTTCACCCTGTTTCCTCTATGCTGAACTGGAAACACGCCATAGTCAAGGATGAGGCTGTGAAGCTTGTTTCCAACGGAGTATCAGTAAAAGAATGGAACTACGCCTGTCTGCCCTTTGAAGGGAGCAGTGACGGCGAAATGTTTTTTATATCGGAAAAGAACGGGCGTGTGCTTGCTATTGCTGAGAAAACGCGCAGCGGAGGCTGCCCGCTTAAGATAATAAAAGTGCTTGTGTAGGATAAAACGCGAAAAATAGGGTAAAATACAGCATCGGCATGTAAAAATATGCTGTAACCATCAATATTGCCTTGTTTTTTGGCAGCGGATTTGTTATAAATTCAGGCTTAGCTTGTGGAGGTATTTTAATAATGGTCATGACTAAAGAACAGAAAACAACATTGATCGACAAGTTCAAAACACACGAAAAAGACACAGGATCACCCGAAGTGCAGGTAGCTCTTCTCACTGAAAGAATCACTTACCTTACCGATCACTTCAAATCAAACCCCAAAGATCACCACTCCAGAAGAGGTCTTCTCCTTCTCGTTGGGCAGAGACGCCAGCTTCTTGACTATGTGAAAAAGAAAGATTTCAAAAGATACCGCACGATCATCGAGACTCTCGGAATCAGGAAATAACGCATGGATAAAAAACTCGATACCGTATCGGTAAGCTTGCGTGAAGATGCCGAACCCATAATATTTGAAACGGGCTGGAAAGCAAAGCAGGCCAACGGAAGTATCTGGATTCGTCAGGGCGGAACGGTTATACTTGTCACCGCTACCGGAAGAAAAGACGCCTCAGACGGCGTAGACTTCTTCCCCCTTACTGTAAACTACGTTGAAAAATTCTACGCAGTGGGCAAAGTGCCCGGCGGCTTCCTTAAGAGAGAGAACAAACCCTCCGATAAGGAAACCCTTATAGCAAGGCTTATAGACAGACCCCTTCGTCCTATGTTCCCCGATGGCTTCAGGAACGAAACTCAGGTTATTGCCACTGTTGTTTCATACGACGGCAAACATTCGCCTGATGTTCTTTCCATCAACGCGGCCAGTGCTGCGCTGCTCATTTCTGATATTCCCTTCAGCATACCTGTTGCGGGTGTAAGGGTAGGCAAACACAACGGACAGCTTATAATCAACCCCTCATACGAGATATTCAGCGAACTCACGATGAATATAGTTGTTGCAGGTTCGGATGATGCCATTAACATGGTGGAAGCCGGAATGGAAATGGTTACCGAGGAAGAGGTTGTCGAGGCGCTCCAGTTTGCCCATGATCAGATAAAAATTCTTTGCAGCATTCAGAAGGAATTTGCTGAAAAATGCGGAAAACAGAAATTCGAATATAAGGATTTCTCTGTACCCGCTGCGGTTCTGGAAGAGGCTGAGAAAGAGCTTAAAGAAAAAATCAACGCAGCCCTTGTTATCCCCGGCAAGCTTGAGAAATACGCCGCCCTTGACAAAGTCAGGGACGAGTACTTCGAAACTGTTGAGGAAAGACTCGGCGAAGAATACGCTGATAAAAAAGGCTTTTATAAAGAAGTATGGCACCATGTCGAGAAAAAAGTCTTCCGTGACTTCTCTCTGGACAGCGGAAAAAGGATCGACGGACGTACGGCGGAAGATGTACGCCCCATCGACATCGAAACTCACCTTCTCCCCATGCCCCACGGTTCCGCTCTCTTCACCAGAGGCGAAACTCAGGCGCTTGCTGTAGCCACTCTGGGTACAAAAACTGATACTCAGATGCTGGACAACATTGAAGGCGAATCGAAAAAACGCTTCATGCTTCACTACAACTTCCCCCCCTTCTGCGTGGGTGAGGTCGGTTTCCTCAGAGGTCCCGGAAGAAGAGAGATAGGCCACGGCGCTCTTGCAGAAAGAGCTCTTCTGTCCATCCTTCCCGCTGAGGCTGATTTCCCTTATTCACTCAGGATTGTTTCCGAAGTTCTTGAGTCCAACGGCTCGTCCTCAATGGCGACTGTATGCGGCGGATGCCTCAGCCTTATGGATGCGGGTGTTCCCGTTAAGGATGTGGTTGCAGGCGTTGCTATGGGTCTCATAAAGGAAGGGGACAGGTACATCATCCTCAGTGACATCATGGGAACCGAAGACCACCTCGGCGATATGGACTTTAAAGTAGCCGGAACAGAAAACGGCATAACCGCTCTTCAGATGGATATTAAGATTGAAGGTCTTTCAAGGAAGCTTCTTGAGGAAGCCCTTGCACAAGCTAAGAGATCAAGGCTGCATATCCTCGGTAAAATGAAAGAGGCTCTCCCCACTTACAGAGAAGAGCTCGCCGAGACAGCGCCCAGATACCAGACCCTCAGAATTAACCCTGAGAAGATCGGTCTGCTCATCGGACCCGGCGGAAAGAACATAAAAGCGATAGTTGAAGACACCGGCGCCCAGATCGACATTGACGATTCAGGACAGGTAAACGTATTTGCCGTGAGCAAAGAAGCCATAGAAGCAGCCATAGCCAGAATCAACGGTACGGTTCAGGAAGTGGAGCTTGATAAGGTTTATCAGGGCAAAGTTAAGAAGATAATGGACTACGGCGCTTTCGTGGAGATAATCCCCGGCGTTGAAGCCCTGCTTCACGTTTCCCAGTACAGCAATGAGCGTATCAACAGCATTGCGGATGTTCTTAAACTAGGCGAAATTGTTGAAGTGAAATACCTCGGCAAAGACCAGAACGGCAGACACAAAATCTCCAGAAAGGTGCTGCTGTAAGCTCTGTTCTTTACGAACTTTTTCAAATAATTACTAAAAATAATAAAAGGCACACTTTATGTGTGCCTTTTTTGTAGATTTCTATGAAACCCATACTTACTTATCACGGTGAAATACCTATTTTGACAGACAGTTCGGGATTTGCCAACGGGCTTGTCTCCCTGTCTGTGACCTTTAAAAACGGCAGCATGTCTGAAACACCCGCAGCCAACGGCGTTTCTCATTTTATTGAGCACCTCGTTTTCCGCGGCAGCCGCAAATACACGCTGGAAGAGATCAGCAAGGAATCTGAGCGTCTCGGCGGCTACATGAATGCCTATACCACCAAGGAGCAGACAACTTTCTATATCAACGGCTTCTCCGGCAACTTCGACAAGTTCATGGATATACTGCTGGATATAGCGTTTTTTCCTAACCTCTCCGAAGCGGATTTCAAACACGAACAGAAGGTTATCCTCACGGAAATAGCCTCGCTCAAGGACAGCCCGGAAGAATATCTGGATGAGGAAGCCGAGGGATATTTTTTTGAAGGCCACCCCATGGCTATGCCTATTTCAGGTACGGAAAAATCGGTAAAAGGCTTCGGGATCTCCGAACTCAGAAAATTTTACAAAGAGAAATACACCGCAGGAAACTGCATTATCTCCATCGCCGGAAGCGCAACGGCGGAGGATGTCATAAACGCTCTGGACAAGAGCGGCGCGAATATCAGCTCAAAGGCTTCTGCTCCTTTAACGGCAGCATGCAGAGGCAGAAAGTTTGACAAAACCCTCAGTCTCGGTGTGGAGCAGGTGTACGCAGAGTATATGATGCCGGGGTGCACTGCTGCGGATGATGAGCGGTTCGAGCTTTCCGCTCTCAACATGATTCTGGGCGGGCTGATGAGCTCACGCCTCTTTCAGGAGGTCAGGGAAAAACGCGGGCTTTGCTACAACATCGAAACGGATATGAGCCTGTATTCCCTGTGCGGGGCGCTCTCTGTCTTTTTCAGCTGCGATCGTGCCAACCTGAACGCAGTTGAGGAGATAACAAGGAAAGAGATAAGAAAAATGGCAAAGCACGGCATAACCGAAAGCGAATTTGAACTTGCGGTAAACCAGATGCTATACGGCTTCTGCTCAGGGCTTGAGACCTCTTCCGGCAGAATGTTTTCCAATCTCAGACAGTTTTTTTACCACGGAAAAACAGTTGACAGCGACAGTATAACACAGAGAATTAAGAGCATGACACTTAGCGGCGTTAACGCCATTGCGGAAAAATATTACTCAGCGGAGGAGTCCAGATGCCTGATATTACCGTCAGAATCATAAGCGAGCACGGAGAGGAATTTGTTCCCGCATACCAGACGGAAGGCGCAGCGGGCATGGATATAAGGGCAGGGGAATCAGGCGAGATTGAGGCGGGAGCCTTTAAGCTGGTCAAAACCGGACTCAGGATGGCAATCCCCGCCGGGTACGAGGCGCAGATCCGTCCCAGAAGCGGCCTTGCTCTGAAACAGGGTGTAACTGTGCTCAACTCACCCGGCACAATAGACAGCGACTACAGGGGCGAGGTGGGTATCATACTCATAAACCACTCAAGAAATACATTCAGATACGAAAAGGGCGACCGCATAGCCCAGGCTGTTTTCGCTAAAGTGACAAGAGTCAGCATTCAGTCGGCAGACACCCTTGATGACACTGAACGCTCCTCCGGAGGCTTCGGGCATTCGGGAGTGAGGTAAACCCTCAGATTTCGGCTACGATCGTGCCCATATTTGCCGCATCGTAGCCAGCTATGCCTTCAAACTCCTGCCGGAACTGAGAAGATTTTAAAATACGCATCATCTGTCTGACCCGCTCTGTTTCAAAATCTTCTTTTTTTATGACCAGTTCAAAGCTTTCCTTCTGCAACGGTATAAAGTCCACTGATTCCACCTGCCGGGCGACAAATTCACTCCCCACAGCTATATCGGCGTCTCCCCTGCCTACTGTGCTGGCAAGTCCCACATGTGCTGCGGTTTCGGTGTAGTATCCGTTAACTGAGGATGCCTTAATCCCAAGCAGGCGAAGATGCTCATCCAGCAAAACCCTTGAGCCGGCTCCTTTTTCTCTGTTGACTATTCTTATATCTCTGCGTCCCAGATCTTTCCAGCCTTTGATGCGCCTGGGGTTTCCTTTTGCGACAAAAAAACCCTGAGTTCTTACAGTGAGATGCACTATTACGGCAGGAACGCCCGGAAGAAGAGCACGGACGAAAGGTATATTGTATGTATTTGTGCTGCTGTCCCAAAGATGAGCGGCGGTTACGGCAGCATTGCCTCTGTAAAGCTCCACAAGCCCGTCATAACTGCTGAGATAGGAGCGGAGAACAGGCTGCTGTAACTGTTCTTTCTGCATGCTCTCCACAAGAGCGTCAAGAACCAGATCCTGCCCGCATATTACAAAACCCTTCTCATTCTGTCCTGCTGCGGAGCCGTGGTCAGCATGGCAGATTTCACATTGCTCCGGTATGCGGATTTTTTTTGAGCCTGAAATGTAGTCTTCCACATCTTTCATGGTAAAACGGACTTTTCTGCCGACTTTGTAGGAGTTGATTTCCCCTCTTTTGATAAGTTCATATACTGTATTTCTTGCAATATTAAGTATATTCGCAACATCCTGAACATCTAAAGCTGTCTGGTTTTTCATGAATGTTCCTTCCGTGATTTTATTTAAGTGACATTTTATAAGCATATTTTACGATATTGACTAATCAATTTATAGGTGATATTACGTGATAAAACAATATAAAACATGATGTAATTTTTATATTACATCACTTTTCATATTGATTGATAATTTATATTGACTTATCTGAGGCTGAAATGAAAAGAAACATTGCAAGTTTTATAAGCGGTTTGTCCATAGGTACACTTGGCGGACTGATAGGTTTGGGCGGGGCTGAGTTCAGGCTTCCCGTTCTTATATCATTTTTCAGGTTCTCCGCTCTTGATGCCGTTATACTGAACAAGGCGGCCAGTCTTGTTGTGGTTGCCTCTGCTCTTCCTTTCAGGGCGCAGTCTGTTCCGGTAAGCGTTTTCAGCGACCACTGGACAGTAATTCTCAACCTCCTGGCAGGCAGTGTTCTGGGCGCATGGATCGGAGCCAGCTTTGCTGTAAAACTGCATTCAAAGACCTTTTTCAGAATAATTTCCGCTATGCTTGTTATAATTGCATTCATACTGCTTTTCAGCCACAGCATGCGGGCTGAATCCGCTTCATTTTTCGCTCCCGGTCTTGTGCAGACTGTTCTGGGTGTTGCCGCAGGGTTCGTTATAGGTGTTTTTGCGTCTCTCTTGGGGGTGGCGGGCGGAGAACTGCTTATCCCCACGCTTATTCTTCTCTTCGGGCTTGATATAAAAACAGCGGGGAGCCTTTCCCTCGCGGTGAGCCTTCCCACAATGCTTGCGGGTTTCGCGAGGTATTCAAGGGATCAGAGCTTTGCCGTGATAAAGAGGAACAAAGTATTCATAATCTATATGGCGGCGGGTTCCGTAGCCGGAACCTTCATCGGCGGCAGACTGCTGGGCGTTATCCCCGAATACATACTTCTTCCCGCTCTTTCGGCGATACTTTTCATTTCCTCTTACAAGATATGGAAGCATAAGTGAGCCGGATATTGATAGGGTGTACGCAGAAAAACTAGCTGCTTCCGGTCTTAAAGAAAGGGTAAAAGAGCTTCTGGCTATTTTATCAAACGACCCATACCAAACTTCGCCTCCGTTCGAAAAACTGAAAGGAAATCTTGAGGGAGCTTTGTCCCGCAGAATTAACATACAGCACCGCCTTGTTTATCAGGTTTTGGAGAATGTGGAATCGGTTAAGATCATAAGACTCCGCACTCATTACGAGTAAACTGTTAAATCCGCACTCCCACCCCAAAAACCGCATGAAAAAAATCTTTTTTACAAGTATACTTGATTCACATATAAGTTTTTCTATATAATTTTCAGGGGGTAGAATATGAGGATTTCCGAATATAATGTAAGACCGGACCTGCCGAACGAGCTGAAAGCCCTTGAGGAGATTGCATATAACCTCTGGTGGTGCTGGAATGATGATGCGCTTGAACTTTTCAGGAGCATAAACCCCGCCTCATGGGAAAAGTCACGCCATAATCCCATTGCCGTTATCGGCAGCCTGACAAAGGAAAGCTACGAAAAACTGATGAAAGACCCTGTGTTTATGTCCCGCCTTGAGGCTGTGCATAAACAGTTTGAAGAATACATGACGCTTCCCCGCTGGTTTGAGCTTGAACATGCAAAAAAAGTCGAAGAAAAGATGCATGTTGCCTACTTTTCCGCGGAATACGGAATACACGAATCCGTTAAACTCTATTCCGGCGGTCTGGGTGTTCTCTCCGGAGACCACTGCAAATCCGCCAGTGATGTGGGCATACCTTTTTCCGCAATAGGCCTCCTTTACAGAAACGGCTATTTTCACCAGTATCTTAACTCCGACGGATGGCAGCAGGAATATTACCCCTACAACGAGTTTTACAACATGCCGATGCGCCGTGCCCTGAACCCCGAAGGTCAGGAGGTTTGCGTTGAGGTTATGGTGGAGAACCGCAATGTTAAGGTCAATGTCTGGCGCATGGCGGTGGGCAGGATAGAGCTTATCCTCCTTGATACTGACGTTGAAGGAAACTCCAGAGAGGACAGGCAGATAACAGGCCAGCTTTACGGAGGCGACTCAAACATGCGCCTCAAGCAGGAGATAATCCTCGGTATAGCGGGCTACAGGGCGATCCGCGCTATGGGCAGAAAGCCCACGGTTTATCACATAAACGAAGGCCACCCGTCTTTTGTGAACCTTGAACGCATAAGGAACTATGTTTCAGAAGGAATGGAGTTCCGCACCGCAGTCGAGGTTGTGCGCAAGAGCACCATTTTCACCACCCACACTCCGGTTCCCGCAGGGTTTGATATTTTCGGAACAGATCAGGTTAAGCGTTTTCTCGGCCCGCTTTTTGAAAACTGCGTCCTGAACATAAATCAGCTTATGGGCTTCGGCAGGGTAAACCCCTTTGACGAGAGCGAAGGTTTCGCCATGGCTGTATGCGGAATAAAGCTCAGCACATACAGAAACGGCGTGAGCCGCCTGCACGGAGAGGTTTCCAGAAAGATGTTCAAGAACATCTGGCCGAACGCCCTCGAAAACTCCATACCCGTGGGGCATGTGACAAACGGCGTTCATTTGCCCACATTCATATCAGAAGAATTTAAAACCATATACAACAGATATATAGGCGAGAACTGGTATTACAAGCCTTACGACTTCACAATCTGGAGCAAAGCGGAGAACATCCCCGATGCGGCTCTCTTCAAAGCAAAGCAGAGACAGAGGGAAAAGCTCATTGCATTTGCCAGAAAACACCTGAAAAGCCAGATTCTCCAGAGAGGAGGCACATCAGGCGAGCTTGTGAAGGCGGACGAGGTTCTCAACCCCGACTATCTCACAATAGGCTTTGCCAGAAGGTTTGCCACGTATAAAAGAGGCTACCTGCTCTTCATGGATGAGCAGAGGCTCCACCAGATACTGAACAACGCAGACCGCCCCGTGCAGATAATCATAGCGGGCAAGGCACACCCCAAGGATAACGGCGGCAAGGAGATTATCAAAAAGATTTTCCACATCTGCCGCAAGCCGATGTTCAGAGACAGAGTTGTTTTCATAGAGGATTATGACATTGAAGTGGCAAAATACCTCGCTCAGGGTGTGGATATATGGCTGAACACGCCGAAACGCCCCATGGAGGCCTCCGGCACAAGCGGAATGAAGATAGCAGCCAACGGAGGACTTAACCTCTCTATCCTTGACGGATGGTGGGACGAGGGCTACAACGGTGAAAACGGCTGGGCAATCGGCGCAGGCGAGGAATACGAGAAGGAAACCTATCAGGATCATGTAGAGAGCATGGAGCTCTATGACAAGCTTGAGAACGAGATAATACCGCTCTTCTACACCAGAGACAGAGCAGGTGTTCCCCGCGAATGGACAAGGATGATGAAACAGGCGATAAAAACATGCGCCGCTTTCTTCAACACCTCAAGAATGGTTATGGACTACACCAGCCAGTATTACGTACCTGTGCATGAGCTTAACTCCGCCTTCCGCGCCAACAAGCATGAGGAAGCGAAAGAGTATGTTCTCTGGAAGGACAGCATAATACAGAGCTGGGACAATGTGCAGTTTGTTGATACAAAAGTTGAGGCGGAAGACCTTAAGATGGAGTCCGGCGTGGTATTCAGCGCGGCTGTGCGAACGGATGCCATAAGGCCGGAAAACCTTTCCGTATGCGCTGTTGTGGAGTTTGACGGTGCTAGCGGCGAGTTCAAAGACCCTGAGTTTGTGGAGCTTGAGTTCACCGGGACAGATAACGGGGTTTACAGTTTCTCCAGCAAAACCAAGCTGAAAAAAGCGGGCAAGATGAAAGTTGCCTTTGCTGTTCTGCCGAGACATCAGTTTATAAAGGAGCGCTTCGAGCTGAACCAGATAAAATGGGCATAAAATACTATCTCCCTCACTCCAGCGGATGCTTTATCTGCGGTGAGGAAAACACTTTCGGCGTGGATGCACGCTTTTATGTGGAAGATAATCATGTAAAGGCGGATTTGTGCATCCCCGCCCGCTTCTGCGGCTTTAATGGCGTTGTGCACGGCGGGATTGTCTCCGCCCTGCTGGACGAGTGCATGGGCTGGAGCGCCAGTGTCTTCGGCACTATGGATACGCTCTGCTTCACCAGAAATCTAAATGTAAAATTCAGAAAGAACACCCCTTCAGAAACTCCTCTCACCCTTGTTACATCCTACTCAGGAAAAAACAGGATGTTTTATGAGGCGGAGGGGTGTATAAAGGACAGTGAGGGAACGGTATATGCGGAAGGTTCCGGACAGTTTATAGCTGTTCCGGCGGAGAAGATGGACGAAACTATAAACTACCTCCGGATGGACCCTTCACTTACGTATCATCCTGTTTTTATTAAGATATATGAAAACTGGAAATCAGAGCGCAAAACTCAGGCAGGGGGCTGACCATGCTGAAAATACTTGTCAACGGAGTCACTCTCGGACTCATAAAAGGCGATATAACCGAACTGGACACAGATGCGATAGTAAATGCCGCAAACACTAACCTCAAGCTGGGGAGCGGCGTTGCCGGAGCCATAAGGACAAAAGGGGGCGAAAGCATACAGAAGGAATGCGATGCCATCGGCTACTGCCCGCTGGGTTCCGCTGTGATTACCGGAGGCGGAGATCTCAGGGCAAAATATGTGGTGCATGCAGTGGGTCCCAGATACGGAATAGACCCCGCACCGGAGAAAAACCTTTACGGAGCGGTCTTTACCGGGCTTATGACTGCTGAGGCAAAAGGTCTTGCCTCCATTGCTCTCCCCGCTGTTTCAATGGGTATAAACGGCTTCCCGGAGGATGAGGCGGCAGAGATAATCATCAAAGCCATAACGGACTTTGCTGAGAATGCGCCGGAAAATCTGAAAAGGATTGTTATTTGTCTCTATTCCGATAAAGACCTCACCATATTTGAAAGGGCGGCAGCAAAGAAATTTTAATCATTTGTCGGAAAAACGCCTTTTTTCCTCTTCTATCCACGGAATAAATGTGCTATCTGATTTTTATTATTAGATGATTTTAAAGAGGGTGCGGTGACAAGAGACAATAAAATGTATTTCTTTCTGTTTCTTCTTACCGTTGCATCCATAGTCGGCCTCCAGACATGGCAGACACTTTTCAACAACTTTGCGGTGGAACAGGCGGGCATAAACGGCTACCAGATGGGGGTTATTCAGTCTGTCAGGGAGATTCCCGGCTTCCTTGCGCTTCTTGTTATCTATGTAATAAGGTTCATTCCGGAGCATAAAGTCGGCGCACTTTCCATTATTTTTCTGGGTGTCGGTGTCGGTCTCACCGGGTTTATGCCCACTTACTACGGGCTGATATTCACCACCCTTGTCATGTCCTTCGGTTTTCACTATTACGAAACAGTGAACCAGTCACTCACCCTGCAGTATTTCACCAAGCAGGAAACGCCCCTTGTGCTCAGCAGGTTCAGGAGCATTTCCGCCGCATGCAGTATAGTTGTCGGTCTTATTGTGATGGGCATGCTCAAGGTGTTCGATTATAAGACAATCTACCTTATCGTGGGCGTTTTTCTTACTGCGGGCGGTGTTTACTGCCTTTTCATAGACCCGACCAAGAAAAATATGCCTGTTCAGCGCAAGAACATGTTCCTGCGGAAAAAATACTGGCTGTATTATGTGCTTACATTCCTTGCCGGAGCAAGAAGACAGATTTTCGTGGCGTTTTCCGTGTTTCTCATGGTGGAGAAGTTCGGTTTCTCCGCTTTTGCCATTGCTGTGCTTTTTGTGGTGAACAACGCAGTGAATTATTTTCTTAACCCTATGATAGGCAAGGCAATAAACAAGTTCGGGGAAAGGGGTGTTCTCTCTCTGGAATATGTGAGCCTGATAGGCGTTTTCCTTGCTTATGCTTATGTGGACAATAAATGGATAATAGCGGCTATGTATATAATAGATCATATTTTCTATAACTTTTCAGTCGCCATAAGAACCTTCTTCCAGAAGATAGGCGATTCGGAGGACATAGCGCCCACAATGGCGGTGGGATTCACCATTAACCATATAGCGGCTGTTGTGATACCCCTTACCGGCGGGCTTTTATGGATGCTGAACTACCGCATTCCTTTTGTGGCGGGTGCTGTTCTGGCGTTTGTATCCCTTGTGTTTACGCAGCTTATCGACAGGGAAATGAAACTGAGCGGGCAGGATTGACACCACGCCGGACGGAATATAAAATTTCTTTGAATTTTTCATAGTTATTATTGTCTTGTAAAAACCAGATGCGTATTTTAGATTCGGACAGCATACGGCGGATTCTCTTGAAGAGTTTCTGCCATTGATATATTCTGGAATAACAGACGGAGATTTTGAATACTTATCTGACTCCACGGACGGCAAATTTTAAATTATTATATAAAGGAGCTTAGACAACATGAGAACATCAAACCCTATGCTTACGGACAAAGCATTTGAGAAAGCGGCCGCGGCCGCCAGAGGGGAAAGGGTGGCCGCATCCAGCGCCACATATTCCAGAGGGGAGAGCGGAGCCTCCCTTGGAACAGCCGCTGCCAGATTCGACGGCGAGATGACAATAAGAGGGACGGTTAACAAAACCTTCATCCTCACTGCCATCCTGCTTATAGCAGGCTATATTCCATGGAACATGGCTGTCAGCGGAAATGTGCAGTACCTTTATCCGCTTATGATCGGCGGTATTATAGGCGGGCTCATAGTGGCAATTGTCACAACATTCAAAAAAGAATACTCCGCAATAACCGCCCCCCTTTACGCTGCCCTTCAGGGGCTTGCTGTGGGCGGCATATCCATCATGTTTGAAATGCGCTACCCCGGCATAGTTCTTCAGGCGGTTATGCTTACTGTCGCTGTGCTTGTGGCTCTGCTTCTTGCTTATTCAAGCGGCTACATCAAAGCCACCGAGAACTTCAAGCTCGGTGTTGTGGCGGCTACGGGCGGAATAATGATTCTGTATCTGGCAAGCTTCATTCTCGGTTTTTTCGGCATACAGATGAGCTTTATGCACGATTCCAGCCCGCTCAGCATAGGCATAAGCATTGTGGTGGTTATTATCGCCGCGCTTAATCTTGTGCTCGATTTCGACTTTATAGAAAACGGTGCTGAAATGGGCGCTCCTAAATACATGGAATGGTATGCCGCGTTCGGCCTGATGGTAACGCTTATCTGGCTGTATATCGAAATACTTAGGCTCCTTGCTAAGCTTCAGGACAGGAAGTAATTTTGCTTGTAGCAAAAAACGGTGCGGAATACATCTGCGCTGTTGATGATAAAGATATTTTACAGATAACCTCCACAAACAGAGGCGGGTACTCAGAAGGGGAATACGCCTCGTTCAATGCCGCTCTGCATGTGGGGGATGACTGTTTTAAAGTGCTGAAAAACCTTGAAAAGCTTAAAACAGCGTGGGGGATAAACAGACTTGTGACCCTCACTCAGGTTCACGGTGACGTGATCCGGGAAGTAACTGCGGAAAATATTGCTGATGTTATGTTTTCCGAAGGTGACGGACTCTTCACCCGTGAGCGGGGCATAGCACTGGGCATACTCACTGCTGACTGCTGGAACGTGCACCTGATCGGCCGTGAGTGCCTCGCCAGCCTGCACTGCGGCTGGAAAAGCTTTGCCGCAGGCATAACGGTAAAGGCGCTTGATATGTTTGAAAAAGCCGGTGACAAGGTTATTAAGGCTGTGGTCGGTCCCGGAATAAGCACTGCGAACTTTGAGGTGGGAAGCGAGGTTGCTGATATTTTCAGGTCGGCAGGACACGGGGCGGGTGTGGAAAACATCTGCGGAAAGACCTGCTTCTCCATCGGCGGAAGCATTGAAAAAGTGCTGAAAAACGCAGGTGTGCCCGAAGTTGTCATGGTTAACGACTGCACATATGCCTCTGATTATCTCTTCTCATACAGAAGAGACAGCGGCAGAACAGGAAGGATGATCTCCGTCCTGATGAGGAAATAAATTGTTCAGCGAACGGAAAGAAAAAATAATGCGGGAAGCCGCCGAAGCTCTGAGAAGGGCAGGGCGGACAGACAGCGTGACTCTCCTTGCGGTGAGTAAAACTTTTCCCGCAGAAAGCATAATGGATGCATATGAACAGGGGCAGAGGCTCTTCGGTGAAAACAAGGTGCAGGAAGCGCTGGAAAAGCATGAAAAACTAAGAGATTTAGAGGATCTTGAACTGCATTTCATCGGACATTTGCAGACTAATAAGGTAAAATATCTTAAAGGCAATTTCAGCCTGATTCACTCTGTGGACAGGGTTTCGCTTCTTAATGAGATGGAGAAGCATTTCGCCCGTGAAAACAGGGTGCAGGATGTGCTGATTCAGGTTAACGTGGCAGATGATCCCGCCAAATCCGGCGTGGATGTCGCGGAACTGCCCGCACTGCTTAAAGCTGCCTCAAAATGCAGACACATAAGAGTAAAAGGCTTTACCATGATGCCCCCATTGGTTAACGAGGCAGAGGAGAACAGGGTTCACTTTGCCCGCACGAGGGAGCTTATGGAAGAGATGAAAGGAAAATTCGCATCGGAAAATATAGATCTGCAAATTCTCTCAATGGGAATGAGCGATGATTTCACTGTCGCGGTGGAGGAAGGCTCCACGCTGATCAGGATAGGAACAGCCCTTTTCGGCGGGCGCTCCTGAAAGGAGGAAGTTGTTTAAATGATTATTATAATTGGTTTTGCTATAAAATTTATAGTATGCGTGATTCTGCTCCATGCAGCCATGACCTCGCAGGAGCTCCACTTTAACCCGCTGGGCAAGCTGGTCGCTTCCGTGACCAACCCGGTATATATGAATATGCTTAAGATGACCAAAAAGCGCACAGACACACTTGCGCCTGTTTTTGTGGCGGCTCTGGCTGTTGCATACGGCATTGCCGTCTCTTTTCTGGGCGGAACCGGGCTCATCCGTGGATTTTTCTATGCTTTTGACGATGTTCTGCGCTTTATCCTGCTTTTTTATATTATAGCCGTCCTGGTGGGGAGTACAACAAACCGCTTCGGTTCAACCACTTATTCCACATTCTTCTACCGCATAGCTCTTCCTTGGGTGAAGCTGACGAGAACTTTTATAAACCTGCCCGGAAATGCTGTGATTTTGCCGGCACTGATTGTGCTGTTTGCTCTTTTTATTGCGGTGGACACTCTGTTTCACATCGGCTTTTATATGACCACAGCAGGAGCAGTGCACATAGTGCCCGCTGTTAAAGGAGCCGCCGCCGGAGGCATAAGGGTTCTTATGGATCTTCTGGGTCTTTTCACATGGCTCATCATAATCCGCGCGCTTATGTCATGGGTGAGCCCCGATCCGAGAAACCCTGTGGTTCAGTTTGTAATCGCCATGACAGAGCCTGTTATGGAGCCTTTCAGGAAGATAATTCCGCCTCTGGGCTTCATTGATATAAGCCCCATAATACTGCTTATAGTTATATATTTTGCACGGACAATGCTGGGAAGTCTTATAGGTTTGCTGTAGCTTGCTTTTTTTATAAATACGACCATATTGGAACTATAGTCTTTTTCCCCGCCGCTTAGACTGACGGCGGGGCTGTTTTTTCTACTCAGGGGGAAGCTATGTGGCTTTTCAGGTTTTTATACTCAGTAATGATTTTTCTTGTATTTGTCCTGATGCACGAGTCTCTCGGCATCGACATTTACTACGCCGTGACATATGCGGTTGTGCTCATTTTTTCCATTTACTTTATCGAGAGCCTTTTCTCGGACTTCAAGAGCTATAAGTTTCTCGCCGGAGCGGTGGGCGGAATTGTTTTCTCTCTCATCGCTTATCTTCTGGCGACGATTTTTGACTCTCTGGTTACAAACGAGGCGGTTAAGCTCGGCATCTATTTCTTCATGCTTTATCTTGGCATAATACTCGGAATGAAGGTTCACTGGGTGTTTGAGCTATTATTCTCCAAAATATTGAGCTCAAAACAGAAGACAGTGAAGTACGCTGCCCAGCAGAAGGTTCTGGACACATCCACGCTCATAGACGGCCGCATTGCGGACATTGTTGATACGGAGCTGATGGAGGGTGCGCTGGTTATTCCCACATTTGTGCTTAAGGAGCTCCAGAATATAGCAGATTCCCACGATCACCTTCGCAGGCAGAAGGGGCGCAGGGGGCTTAATGTTCTCAAGAAGCTTCAGGAACAGACTAAGATTCCCGTTGAGATAAACCAGATGGACTTTACAGATCTGGGCACTGTGGATGAAAAGCTTGTGGCATTGGCGAAGAAGCTTAAATCATACATCATCACCACTGATTTCAACCTGCTTAAAGTGGCGGAGATACAGAATATAAAGGCAATCAACCTTAACAACCTCGCCATGGCCATGCGCCAGAACATCCTCCCCGGCGAAGACCTCTCAATCACAATAGTGAAGGAGGGTAAGGAACATGGGCAGGGTGTGGGCTATCTGGATGACGGTACAATGGTTGTGCTTGAAAACGGCCGCAAAATGATGGGCGAGACAGTGAAGGTAAACGTTACAAGCCTTCTCCAGACAGAATCCGGACGTATAATATTCACCAAGGTGCGTTCTTGAGCGTAACCGCTGTCATACCCGCAGCGGGCGTGGGAAAGCGCTTCGGCGGAGATGTTAAAAAGCAGTTTGCCGAGTTTGACGGCCGTCCGGTACTGTATTATTCGCTGAAATGCCTCCGGGATGCCTTTGAGTTTGATGAATTTCTCATCGGCGCAGGTGAGGATGACTTCGGCACAGTGAAGGAGACTGCGGATGCTCTGGGCATAAAATACCGCATGATAAAAGGGGGGGATGAACGCTGGAAAACTGTGCTGAACTGCCTTCTGGAAGTGCGGAGCACTCACGTGCTGATACACGATGCGGTGCGTCCGTTTGTTCCGGCGGAGGTCACAAGGGAAACTATAAAAACTGCCGAAAAGTCAGGCGCATGCATATGCTGTGTTCCTGTGCGGGAAACTCTGAAAAGAATAACTCCGGACGGAATAGAAGGCACTGTGGACAGAAACAGATATGTCCTCAGCCACACCCCGCAGGTGTTTGAGCTTCGCAGGCTTCTTGCCGCCGTTATGGATGCATCAAGGCAGAAGCTGAACCTTACGGACGAGTCTATGGCAATGGAGATGGCGGGGCATATGGTTAAATATGTGCAGTCCACTCCGGAAAATATAAAGATCACCTATTCATCCGACATTGAACTGGTGAAGAGTCTGATGAGCAAATATCACGGTAATATATGAAAGTTATATACGCCAAAGGCACTCAGGAAGAGATAGCAACCGCTATTTACGGGCAGATTGCCCACAGGGAGACACTGGACTACTTCATGGACTTTCCCCGCAAGGTTCTCGGCGGCATAGTCGGGAACAACCTTCTGGGGAATATGGGGCTTTTCGCCCTGAAAAAGCTTACGGCTGTCATTTCATCCAAGTATAACAAAAATGACCTTGTCTTCTGGAAAACATATTCGGAGCTTCTGGGGCTTGACTATTCTGTTGTGTCCAAAAGTCTTTCCTACCCCGACATGCTTCTTTACCTCGTGGGCAAGTCCGGTTACTTCATCAGCGGTATGCCGCAGATATTCCTCGGCTGCTCAAGCCTTGCCGTGAAAAAGGGCGAGGGCATCATCCACGGCAGAAATCTGGACTTTTACGGCGGAAAATACTGGACGAGGGATCACGCCCTCATAGTTATCAAACCTAAGAATAAAATAGGTTCGATAACCCTCAGTGCGGACGGACTTCTGCTCCCCGGACTGACAAGCATAAATGAGGAGGGGCTTGCCGTCTCCCTGCATGTTCTTTTCACAAGGGAGGTTTCCCTCGGCGGAGAACCTGTTCTCGGCATAGTGTCAGACATTATGGCGACATGCAGAAGCATTGCGGATGTCCGTGAGCTTCTGGAGCGTAAGAAAACCGCCGGCGGATGGGGAATCCTCATCACTGACGGCAAGACTGGCGAATGCTCTGTTTTTGAGATGAACAGCAAGGGCATGAGCGAGTTTAAGGTCACTGAGAACAAGTTCAGCTACGCAAACATGGCTCATACGCCGGATAAACGGTCGGATGAGTTCGTACCCGCTTACATCTGGGTGCAGAACAACTTCTACCGCAAAAAGAGAATGGACGACATGCTCAATTCCATGTGGTTCGGCGTTGATCATATAAAAATGTTCAAAATCCTCGGCGATTTTTATGATGTGGGGATGAAAAGGGATCTTTACGCCGGATGCACGGTTGCAAACAGCAACACCATTTCCAGCGCAAGTTTCAGCTTTGCTGATGACAGAGTTGCAGTTGCGGACGGAACCACACCCTCCACGGCGGGTAACATTTACGATTACTCAATCTCAGACCTTTTTGCGGGTAAAACCGAGCCTCTGCGGGTGATAAAGCCGGATACACCGCACTCGGAAGTTATGGAAACATATACCCTCTCCGGCTGTGACCATTCCGAAACCCATAATTATGAAGAGCTTGTGAGCATTATGTCCGGTCTTAAAAATATGAAACAGGATGAATACGCCTTTCCGCTGTTCCTCTCTGTTTCATACGCCAAGCTGGGGGAATATGCCAAGGCGCTGGAATTTGCGGATGAAACCCTCGCTCAGAAGCTTGACCACTACAGGGAAGGGACTGTGCTGATGATGCGTGCCATGCTGATGGATATTTCCGGCAGGAGAGGGGAGGCTATGAAGGAGTATGAGCACATCCTCAAAGAGTACCGCTACCCGTGCCTTACCAGAAAATCGCTGAAATATTACTCCGCCCCCTGCGGACAGCGCGATATAGATAAGATAGAGCTTAACTGGTTTATGTCCTTTGTGCTGCTTCTGTGACGAGGTATCATAAATTGACTGAAACCCGTTTATCTGGTATGAATTTCTGATGGATTTCAATATTGCAGAATATATAAGATTTATGTCTCTGGCCATTGTGCCGTTCTTTTTTGCCATCACTGTGCATGAGCTTTCTCACGGTGCGGCTGCGTACATGCTGGGGGATGACACTGCAAAAAAACTCGGCCGCCTGACCCTTAACCCCTTTGCCCATATAGACATCATGGGGCTACTGTTCCTGCTGATTACACAGCTTTTCGGCTGGGCAAAGCCTGTTCCGGTAAACTTTTCCCGCATAAGGCACAATAAATACGGGATGGCGATTGTGGCCGCCGCCGGGCCTGTTTCAAACATAGCCGTGGCTCTGGCTTCGGCTCTTCTGCTTCAGGCTATACTCTTCATCCCCATACATGCAGACACTATGCTGGCAAGGGTTGCTATGCCTGTCGCCATAATGCTGAAACTCTCCGTGCAGATAAATGTGGCACTTGCCGTGTTTAACCTTATCCCTATTCTTCCCCTTGACGGCGGGCGGATACTCACCAACTTTCTTCCGTTTGAGAAGGCCTATAAATTCTCCCAGACGGAGCGCTACGGCTTTATCATCATTATCCTGCTGTTTCTCACGGGCATTTTTGACAGGACAGTTCTCCCCGTGATCCGCTATCTCACGGCATTTCTCCTTTAAGAATTTGATAAGAGGTAAAAATAGATGAAAAGAGTTTTAAGCGGAATGCGCCCCACGGGCAAACTCCATATAGGACATTACTTCGGCGCCCTCAAAAACTGGGTGAAGCTGCAGGACGAGCACGAATGCTTTTACTTCGTGGCGGACTGGCACGCTCTCACAACCAATTATGAAGACCCCGAAAACATTATAGAAAACAGACGCGACCTTGTGCTTGACTGGCTGGCCTCAGGCGTTGATCCTGAAAAGGCCACTCTGTTTGTTCAGTCCAAAAACCTCTACCATGCGGAGCTTTTCCTTCTGCTCTCCATGATTACACCTGTGAGCTGGCTGGAAAGATGCCCGACCTACAAGGAAATGAAACAGGAAGTTACTGATAAAGACCTGTCAAACCTTGGCTTTCTCGGTTATCCGGTGCTTATGAGCTCAGATATAATAATATACGGCGCAAACTATGTGCCTGTGGGCATAGACCAGCTTCCCCACCTTGAGATAGCCCGTGAGATAGTGCGCCGCTTCCAGTTCCTTTACAATGCTGAGGTGTTTGTGGAACCCGAAGGACTTCTGACGGAGATTCCCAAACTTCCGGGGCTTGACGGCCGCAAGATGAGCAAAAGCTACGGCAACGCCATCATGCTTTCCGAAGACCTTGATGAAGTGGAGCAGAAGCTCAAGCGCATGAAGACAGATACCCGCCGCCAGCGCAGAACCGATGTGGGTGATCCGGAAGTCTGTCCCGTTTTTGACTATCACAAGGTTTTCTCCACGGAAGAGGAGAGGGCGTACATCACAACCGAGTGCAAAAGAGCTGGCATAGGCTGTATGGACTGCAAAATGATCCTGATCAGGCACATGAGAGCCTTCCTTGAACCTATTCAGGAGCGCAGACGCAGGTTTGAGACAGAGATAAAGGATATGGACGGGTTCCTTGAAAGTTCGCAGAAAAGAGCGAACGAAGAGGCGGGAAAACTTATGGAAAAGGTGCGTGAAGCCATTAAAATATGAACAGCGAACTTCTTGATGTTTCACTGGAAAACTTTGAGGGACCGCTGGATCTCCTGATCCACCTCATATATAAGAACGAGCTTAATATTTACGACATTCCCATAGCGATCATTACCGAAAGCTTCATTTCAGCAGTGAAAAAGATGGAGCAGCTTGATATAGAAGTCGCCTCGGATTTCATAAACATGGCGTCATACCTTGTGTATCTCAAGTCCAGAATGCTCCTTCCCAGAGACACCTTCTTTGAGGAGGAACTTGACCCGGAAGAGGAAAAATACCTCTTCACGCAAAAGCTTGTGGAATACTCCTTTTACAAGGATATTTCGCTTTTTCTCAGGAAGAGTGAGGAGGAATCCTCCAAGTTTCTCATGCGCACCGACACAGTGTTCATCGCCAAGGAACAGGCAGACACGGAAGACCCGTTTCTGCTGGCGGATTCGTTCTTTGATCTCACCACCAAGGAAAGAAAGACAAAGATGGTGGTTGAGAAAAACATTGTGGATTTCAAAGAGGTTGTGGCAAGGCTGAAAAGCCTTGTGACAAGGAAAATCCGCATGTTCTGGAGCGATATAGTCCGCTCATGCGGGAGCAGGAAAGAGGTTGCCGTCTCACTTCTGGCGGTTCTTGATCTGCTTAAAAATAAGGTGGCAAATGCCTCCCAGAGTGAAAACTTCGGCGAAATTCTCATAGAGAAATCAGAGGAAGAGGATGGATAAAACAAGGGAAAAGAAGATTTTTTACGCCTCGCTTTTTCTCTCCGGCACTCCGCTGGAGAAAAAGTTCTTCCGCGCCTTTTTTGAGCCTATGAACCTCGAAAACAGGCTGCTGGAATACGCTGAGGAGTTCAACAGGCTGGACACCGGGCTTAAAATACGCATGGTATCAGGCGGATTTCAGCTTGTTACTGAGAGCTCGCTGGTTGAGGAGCTTCGCCCGCATTTCGGCGAAAAGTCCGATGCGCTGGGCAGGGCAAGCCTTGAAACAGCGGCAATAATAGCATACAAACAGCCTGTGACAAGGCTTGAAATAGATGAAATAAGGGGCGTGAACTCCTCCGGCACTGTGAAATACCTCCTCGACCGCAACCTGATCAAGGTTGCAGGCAGGAAGGATGTTCCGGGCAAGCCGCTTCTTTATGTCACCACCAAGCAGTTTCTGGAGTATTTCGGCATGAACGACCTTTCAGAGATGCCCACCTTCCGTGAGTGGCAGGAACTCAAGCAGAGCGGCGGATGAGTGTGAGGCTTAACAAATTTCTCTCGGCAAACTGCGGTGTTTCCAGACGTGAGGCGGACAGGCTTATCGAAAGCGGGCTTGTGCGCATTAACGGCGAAAGGGTGAGTGAACTCGGCGTTCAGGTTTCGGAAACGGACAGGGTTGAGCTGGACGGCAAACCGGTAACAGAGACGGAGCTTGAGTATTACAGATTTTTCAAACCCCGCGGAATGCTCACCGCCTACGGTGACGGAAGAGGCAAGGAAACTCTGGAAGCCATACCTTATCTGAAAGAAAAAAAGCTCGCCTACTCCGGCAGGCTTGACTATGACAGCGAAGGTCTTATTATTTTCACAAACGACGGTGATCTGATCCTCAGGCTCCAGAAGTCTGAATTTAAGGCGGAGAAGGAATATCTCGTCTGGGTGAACGGCGATTTGAGCGAAAGGGAGCTTGATGAAATCAGGGACGGTCTGCAAACGGATGAGATGCATTATCTCCCCTGCGGGGCGGAACGGATAAAGGCCGGGAATTTCCGCCTGATACTCACCGAAGGCAAAAAACGGCAGATCCGCGAGATTTTCCGGTTTTTCGGACTGCGTGTTTCAAGGCTGCTCAGGGTAAGAATAGGCAATATAACCATAAACGGACTCAGAACAGGGGAGCTTAAGCGGCTTTCCCTGAAAGAAATCACGGAGCTGAAAGAATGTACAGAGTAAGAGTTATAAAAAGTTTTGCATCAGCGCACAATCTGCGCGGATACGAAGGGGACTGCGAAAATCTCCACGGGCACAACTGGAAGGTGGAGGCATACCTCGCTTCCGATAAGCTGGATAAAATAGGCATGCTGGTGGATTTCAAGGTGCTTAAGAAACACCTTAATGAGATCCTCGACGGGCTTGATCACAAATATATCAACGAGCTGGAATACTTTAAGACTGTAAACCCCACCAGCGAGAACATGTGCAGATTCATCTACGATAAGCTTAAAGAGCATTTCGGCACTATGGTTGAAAGGGTTGTTGTGTGGGAGAGCGATAATGCCGCAGCGGAATACTGGGAATAAGGGAAGAATAAACGAAGTTTTTCACTCTGTTCAGGGTGAGGGGCTTTATGCGGGAGCGCGCCAGCTTTTTGTGCGTCTTGCCGGGTGCTCTGTGGGCTGTGACTACTGCGATACACAGTTTGGTGCGCCGGAAGCCTTTGAGGTGTATGGCAAAACCATCTGCAATCCAGTAACGCCGGAGGAGTTTTTCGTCTCCGTATGCGCCAGGATTGACCTTAGCCTCCTTCATTCCGTATCATTCACCGGGGGCGAACCCACGGAGCAGATTAAGTTTCTGAAAGAAACAGCGCTCCTTTTCAAACAGGCCGGATGCCGTCTTTTTCTGGAAACTTCCGGTTACAGGCACGCCGAACTGAAAGTGCTTAAGCCTGTCTTTGATATATTCAGCGTGGATATTAAACTCTGCCGTGCAGACTGGCGGGAAAATCTGGCAAAACTTCTGCCTGTGCTGAAATTTCTGGGTAAAGAAAAATATTACCTGAAAGCTGTTTTTGACGATAATAACACGGAGGACGAACTCACAGAGGCAGCCGCCGCTCTCCGCAAGGCGGGTGTTAAGGAAATTTTCGCCCAGTCGGTGGATAACAAGGCCGATTTTAATAGAATAGACACCGTTCAGGTGATATTCTCAAAAGAAGGGGTCGAAATGTTTTACCGTCCTCAAATACACAGGTTTCTTGGGATAAGATGATGCTTTTTTTCGGCAGGAAAGACAAAACCTTTCAGGACGCTATGTCCTTATACTCCAAAAAGAACTATAAGCAGACTGTTAAGGTCTGCGGGGAAATACTCGCTTCCCAGCCGGATAACTTTGAGGCGATGAACCTCATGGGGGATGCTTACTGCATGATGAACGACAAGGAGAAATGCCTTGAAGTTTACGATGCGCTCCTCAAAAAGTTCGAGGGGGGGAATTATCTTGATAAATCCATAGCCCTGATAAAAAAAATAATCCGCAACTATCCCGATAAAGAAAACTACCTTGAACGTCTGGCCGACTTTTACGGACAGAAAGGGCTTGTGCGCGAGCAGATAGATATATACGCCGGTCTTCTGGAAAGCAGGGCAAGGCGCGGCTTTGTGCAGGAGACTGACCGTCTTGTGCGCAGGCTGACTTCTGTTAAGTCTGCCAATTCTTCCGATATTGCTGCTCTCATCAGTGTCATGCGCCGTTTCGGCTCATCAAACGAAGTGAGGCTCACAGCGGAAAAAGGCCTCGGACTCAAAAAGATAGACCCTGCGGATCTCACTCTTTTCATAAACTGCGCAGTGGAAACAGGTGCGGACAGCCAGCTTTATATAAAACACCTGCCCGGCTACATAAGCTCAAACCCTGAGAAACTACCGTCCCTCACGGATGTGATAGCCGAGCATCTGGAAAAGAATTTTGACAAGGCATATTTTGCCGAAATTATAAATAGTGCGGAGCTCACTGCTCTTGTCCCTCTCCTTGTGCGCTTAAAACGCAAATACCCCAGACCTGAGATATATTCATACCTTCTTGAGAATGCAGCATCCGAAGGGCATGGGGACAGCTTTGAACAGATACTGGCCGAAATCGCCTCCGTTTCCGACGCTGTGCTGGATTACTCTTTCGCTAAAATGTGCTTTAAATTCATTGCAGAAATGCAGACTGTAAGCACCCTCGAAAGCATGCGCACTATTATTGAAAAAGCGCAGGCAATGGACATGAAGCATCAGGTGCTTGACCTGCTCCGTGAGGCATATGCCAGAATAGGAGACAGGGAAAACGCCCGGAGGGTGGAGGACGAGCTTTACGGCAGAAAATCAGGACTCATAGGCGGGGATAAGGAAGCTGATACGCTGAGTGTAGCCTCTTTTGATCATGCCGATGATCCGGAAGTGAACGACATCCTTGAATATTCCCTCATGGATTCCATACCTTCAAAGAAAAAGACCGCTGCCAAGCCTGAACCTGTGATTGAGATTCCGGCTGAGCCCGAAGCGGATGACTTTTCCATCGTTACCTCCGAGTTCGATCTGGATTCTTTTGCCAATGAACCTGCCGCTGCCGAGGAGTACGGGCTTGATCTGGATAAGTTTGCCTCCTCTGAGTCAGAAAGCAGCAGTGACGGACTGATCGAGCGATACGGCGAGGCCGCACCTGACGAAACGGAGGACACAGAGGAGGAGTCTCACCTTCCCCACGCCATGCTTCAGCTTGATGATGACTTTGACGAGACCGAAATTTTCGGTGATATAGAGATAAAACCGCAGCCCGGACAGCCTGTTCCTCATGCTGTTCAGGAACAGTACGAGCCGAAGACAGGGCTGGATGACCTTTTTGATGATCTTGAGATTGTTGTGGAAAAAGAGGAACCCGTCCGCGAAGAAGAGCATGAGGCAGGGGCACTGAGTCTTGATGATCTTAGGTTTGACTTTGAGGAGGGCGGGTCTGCCGCTTCCCTGCCGGAGAAAAAGAAGGAGCACGCTCCGTCCATAACATCCGGCGCACTCGATGAGCTGCTGGAAAAATAGGGCGGGATGTTCGGATTATCTGAGCGCAAAAAGAAACTGATGCTGCTTAAAGGCAAATTTACTCTCAAGCGGATAGGGCTTTATGCGTTTCTTCTTGCCGCTCTCGTGGCTGTTAACCTCGCCGCCGGCTCAAATATTGTTAACACCGGTTTTCCCTGGTATTCAAACGTTTCAATCTTTCTTCTTATAAACATTAATATCATCCTGCTCCTTGTGGTTTTCATCCTGATTTTCCGCAACCTCGGCAAGATGCTGGCGGAGCGGCGGAAGAACATTTTCGGTGCGAGGCTGCAAAGCAAGCTGGTGATGTTTTCCGTAATACTCACAGTTATTCCGGTTTTCATAGTTTTCGCATTTTCAAGCACTGTCATAAACAAAAGCATAGACAAATGGTTCGATGCCCAGATAGAGCAGGCGCTGAAAAGCTCCATAGACCTGATGCAGAAGTATCAGAACAGGCTTGAGCAGGACATAATTGAGCACAGCAACACCCTTGCTCAGGTCATTTCAAGCCGCGACTTCATGCAGGCGAGGCATAAAAAGGAGCTGGATGCCTACATAAAGGAATACTCCGCAAAAAACCAGATAGACGGCATAGCCATATACAACAACCAACAGGCAAAAATAAGCTCTGAGGAGAAGGGCGGCTTCTTCTTTTTCTCATTTGTAAACGGAGATGTGGTAAACGAAATCCTCAGTAAACAGAGGGTCGCCCGTTATGAGTTCTTCGGTTATGAGCAGATCTACTGGGTCGGGCATCCTGTTGTTTCCAAAAACAACGAGAACCTTGTTCTCGGAGCAGTTTTTATATACCGCAAGGTTCCTGCGAACGAGGCGGAAAAAGTCTCCAAAATTCTCGATTCCTATAACAACTACAGCCAGACGCAGTTCTTCGCTGAGCCTGTTAAAAATTCATACAAACTGCTGCTTGTGCTTATGACGCTCCTCGTGGTTTTTGCGGGTATATGGGGCAGCCTTATTTTCTCAAGGGGCATTACCCAGCCGCTGGAGAAACTCGCTGAGGCATCACTCAATGTTTCCAAGGGAAACCTTGACTTTAAGCTGGAATCCGTGGGGGATGATGAGGTGGGGGTGCTCACCGGAGCCTTTAACGACATGGTGAAGAGGCTTAAGGAGCATAACGAGGAGCTTAATCTGAAAAATGAGAAGCTTGCGGAAATGTTCATGCAGATAGCGAAGGACAATCAGTACATAGACACGGTTTTCAAGAACGTAAAGTCCGCAATCGTGCTTTATGACGAAACCCTGCATCCGCTGAAATATAACGACCCGGCAGAAGCGCTGAGGATAAACAACCCCGACTCTTTCGAGAATAACGTAATGAACGAGCTCCGGGAGTTCATGCTGAGTACAAAGGCTTCTAAGCATTTCCAGACCGAGCTTTCTGTGGGGGACGACCTGCGTACCTTCGCTGTGACTATCACCAAGCTTTTCGGTGCTGATGAGGATGTGGAGAATGTGGTTATGGTGCTTGATGACCTCACGGATATTATACAGAACCAGCGCATGAACATCTGGCGTGAGATAGCAACCAGAATCGCCCATGAGATCAAGAACCCCCTCACCCCCATTAAGCTTACTGCCGAGAGGGTGAAAAAGCGTCTCGGCAAAACCCTTGAGGGGCCGGAGGGCGAGCTTGTTAACAGCAGTATGGACACTATTATAACCGAGGTGAACGAGCTCCAGAACATGGTGAACGAGTTCAACTCCTTCTCCCGTCTGCCGGATCTCACCAAAGGGGTGTTCAACCTGCGGGATCTTCTGGATGAGGTGACCGATTTTTACTGTCAGTCTCACCCTGACATCGAATTTGTTTACGAAAGCCGCGACTGCCGCATAAACGCAGACCGGAACCAGCTTAAACGCGTTTTTTATAACCTGCTTAACAATGCCATACACGCCATAGACACTGGCGGCAGAATAATTCTTTCCGTCACTGATACTGACGGCATATGCCGGATCACAGTTGAGGACAACGGGGCGGGCATAGCGCCGGAGGACATAGGCAGGGTGTTTGTGCCTTATTTCAGCAAAAAGGCTGAGGGAACAGGGCTGGGGCTTGCCATAGTTAAGAAGATTGTTGACGAGCACAACGGAACCATTACAGTGGAGAGCAGACAGGGTGAACACACCAGATTCACCCTTGAACTGCCCAAAGGGGTATGACGTGAAGACGCTCATTATTGATGATGAAAAAAATATATGCACCACTATACAGGGAATCCTTGAGGATGAAGGCTATGAGGTGGATTACGCCCTGACCTTCTCCGAAGGCTATGAAAAACTCAAGAGCCAGATGTATGACTTCCTCTTTCTGGACATATGGCTGCCTGACAAGGACGGGATAGAGGGTTTGAAGGAAATAAAACGCTACTACCCCGAAATTGAGGTGGTTATGATAAGCGGTCACGGCAACATAGAAAACGCCGTGGAGGCCATACGCTTCGGTGCGTGGGACTTCCTTGAAAAGCCGCTTTCCCTTGAGCGAATAGTTCTTATAGTCAAGCACCTTGAGGACAAGCTCAGGCTCATACACGATCTGCGGGAATACAAGTTCAACACCCTTAAGCGCTATGACCTGATCGGCGCTTCCTCCCGCATGGCGGAACTTAAGAAAAAAATAGAGAAAATAGCACCCACAAACGCATGGGTGATGATTACAGGGGAAAACGGAACAGGCAAGGAGCACGTGGCCAGACTTGTGCATATGCTCAGCAAGCGGGACAAGAAAAACTTTGTGGAGATAAACTGCGCCGCCATACCCTCAGACCTTATTGAAAGTGAAATGTTCGGCCATGAAAAAGGCTCATACACAGGAGCCCACGCCACCACAAAGGGCAAGTTTGAGATGGCGGACGGCGGAACTGTTTTTCTGGATGAGATAGGGGATATGGAGCTTGCAGCGCAGGCCAAGCTGCTCCGTGTGCTTGAAACCAGCCAGTTTACCCGTGTCGGCGGGAATGAACTGATCAGTTCTGATTTCAGACTCATCTGCGCCACCAACAAAAACCTTGAGGAGGAGATAAAGGCGGGCAACTTCCGCGAGGATCTCTATTACCGCATAAATGTTGTTCCCTTCGTTGTTCCTCCGCTTCGTGAGCGCAGCGAGGATATACCCTCCCTTGTGAACTTTTTTGTGCGTGAAGCCTGTTCCATGAACGGAATGCCGCTCAGGAAGATAGATGACGAGCTTATGATCGCCTTCACCCGCTTTGCGTGGCCTGGCAATGTCCGCCAGCTTAAAAATATTGTGGAGCGGATGGTGGTTCTGGCGGATGAGGATACGCTTACCGTTGAGGATGCTCCTTCGTTTCTTCTCGGTGCGCCGGAGAAACCGGTTAAGTATGACATAGAATTCAGCTACACTTTGAAGCACGCCAAAGAAAATTTTGAGAAATATTACATCCAGAATGTTCTAAAGAATAATGCATGGAACATAAGCAAATCGGCTAAGACTCTGGACATCGAGAGAACGTATCTTCACAGGAAGATAAAGCAGTACGATTTGGACAAAGACAAAAACGGCGGCTGAGTGAAAAAACTTATAAACATTTTTTTTGAGGCTGTTCAGGGGGTTATCTCCTACAGGCTCAGAACATTTCTTTCCGTTTTCGCCATAGGGCTGGGGATTGCTGCGGTGACCCTCGTTGTCGCAGTGGTCAACGGAGCCTATAAATCAGTAACCGAGCTGATAAGCACCTTCGGGCCTGATACTGTCATGGTTTTCGGCGGCAGCAGAAACATGGCCGGACACGGCTTCCGCTCCATGACAATCACAGTGGACGATGTGCAGGCGGTAAAGGATGCCTTCCCCACAGCTTACAGCGTTCACCCCTTTCTGCCCAACCCCAGTACAAGAATATCCTACCGTGACAAGCACCACAGAGCCTTCGCCATAGGAACCCCCACGGCATACACTGCCATGGAATCATGGGAGCTTGCCTCAGGAAGGGATATTCTGCCTATAGATCAGGAATCCGCGGCGAACGTCTGCGTTCTGGGTGACACAGTAAAGCGGACTCTGTTCAGCGAATCCGATGATCCAATAGGTAAATATGTGAAGGTAAACAGTTTCTACTGTCAGGTGATAGGAGTTTTGAAGCCTGTCTCCCTTATGGGGATGCGGGGTGATATGAATGACAGGTTCATAATGCCCATGTCTGCTGTGATGAAGCGTATTTCCGGCCAGTATAAGCATATAATGATGCTGAGGGTGAGCTTTGAGGATATGGGCAACCTGAAGCAGAGAGCGGAGGAGCTTGAAAACTTCCTGCGTATGCGCCACAACATAGCAGACGATCAGGACAGCGACTTTATGATAATCAGTCCGGATATGATAATGAAGTTTTTCTTCGCTGTCAGCGGGGCGATAATGGTATTCATCGGAATAATGACCCTGCTCACTGTTTCCGTGGGCGGGTTTGTTATGGCGAACATGTTTCTTATCTCCGTGCAGGAGCGCACAAAGGAGATAGGCATAAGGCGTGCGTTCGGAGCCACAAAGTCCGACATTTTCAGGCAGTTTATCCTTGAGTTCGGCATAATAACAGTTCTGGGAGCCCTGCTTGGCTTTGTCCTCGGCGCGCTGGGGGCTAAGGCGGTCTCAGGCTTCGGCATATTTACCGCGCAGATCTCCCTCGGCGTATTTTTTGCGGCTCTGGCTGTTTCCGTGCTTATCGCGGCGGTGTTCGGCACTGCACCGGCGGGCAGGGCGGCCTCTGTTAACCCCATTGACGCCATAAGGAGCAGATGAATTGAGATACCTGCTTACCTTTAAGATAGTTATAGATGTTCTGCGCGCATATAAGGTGAGAACCGCTCTGGCTGTTACCGGGGTTCTGCTCGGCACATTCGCCGTTATTCTGGTTACAAGCCTCACGGCATCGCTGGAAAAAAAGGTGCGCGAGGAGATAGATAAATTCGGCGAAAACACGCTCACAGTTGTTGCGGGTAAGGTGCGCAGAAGAGCCTCCGCACAGGTTATATATCAGTCCACATCCCTTAAGCCGTCCGACCTGCGGGATATACGTGACGAAGTGAGCGGAGTGAAGACGGCGGAAGCATTCACCATGCGCACGGCTCTTGTAACCTACAGCGGCACAACCATAAGCACCAGCGCAACAGGTGTCACGCCGGACGGATTCAGGCTGAAAAACCTTGTAATAGAGAACGGCGGCATGTTCACCGATGCGGACAACAGAAACATGGCGCGGATCTGTGTCATAGGTTCCGAAGTGAAGACAAAGCTTTTCGGAAACACCGATCCGGTGGGCAAAACAATCCTGATATACCGTGTTCCGTTTATCGTCACCGGAGTTTTGGAGCCCATGGGAACAGATCTCACGGGGGCAAGCCTTGATGATGTGCTGGTGATGCCGCTGAACACTCACATGAAACGAATAACCAATGTGGACTATGTGGACGGCATAATGGTGCAGATGTTCAGATACGAGGACGAGGCGCAGGTAATCGCCGGAACTCAGAACGTATTGAGACGAAACCATAAAATCACAGAAGGGAAGGAGGATGATTTTGACATTATCTCACCTTCTGATATGATGGAGATGCGCACAGAGGTTCTTAACATTGTGAGCTTTCTCGGCAATATCACTGCCGCAGTCAGTTACCTCATAGGCGGACTGGGGATATTCTCCATAATGCTGCTTATCGTCGGTCAGCGCAGACAGGAGGTAGGCATACGCAGAGCAGTGGGAGCCCGCAGGCGGGACATAATGCGCCAGTTTCTTGGCGAGTCCGCATTCATAGGCCTCAGCGGCGGCTTTCTGGGCGGTGCTTTCGGTTTTCTTGTATGTTATGCGGTTTTCGCGACAGGGAAGCTGCCGTTTGCTTTCAGTTCGTCAGGGGGCGTTGCCGCATTTGTATCATCCCTGCTCATAGGCGTGGTAGCCGGAGCTTACCCTGCGTCACTGGCCGCTAAGGTTAAGCCTGTGGATGCGCTGAAAAGCTGAAAAATTCTCACGGAAGGAGAATTTATTATTATAACAATAAATCCCATGGATGGGATTTCGCCGTGCGTAGCGAAGGGCGGTTTATCCGCCCGCGAGCGTGTATAAAAAATTCCCATGGAAGGAGAATTTTTTATTATTATTATGGACAGCTTCTTCGCTCTGCTCAGAATGACGGTTTCGGAATATTTTTTCTGATACGTCATCCTGAACCCGAAGGGTGAAGGATCTCAGAAAAAATTTCAAGGCAGGTTTTTATGAAATCAGTACGTTATATGATAATGTCCCTCACGCTGTTTATCGTGGCGTTCGGAATGATCTACTATATAAGCAGGTTTATGGGCTCTGATTCAGATTTTGACTCATTCCAGCAGTCCGCAGGCAAGGGGAGCTTTGCCTCTGTTGAAAAAAGCAAGGACGGCGGCATAAGCACGGTTCTGTTCAGGGGGATGAAGCTGTTTACAAACGGCTCAGGGCTTGCTTACGTATGCACAGGGGATATAACGGCGAAAACAGCGGATGATGAATCAGCTAAAATGATAATGAAATACAGATACGATATTCTCAATTATGCTCCGCAGGCGCTCAGCCCTCTGAAGGATTTTTCCCCGGAATCACTTAAAACAGCCGCCGCTGAAACCGCAAGGCTCTATAAACAAAGAAGGCAGATTCCCGCTGATGTGGAATTTGCCTTTGCAAACTGGAACTGCGTCCCTGCTCAGTAGAGCACGAAGCTTTTTTCATCTATATTTCTGATCGCTATCGGGATTTTGTAGGCGCTCGTGAGGTGTTCCTCGCTTATTCCGCTTTTATCGCCGAAATAGAGCGTTGAGCCGTTTTCCAGAAGAAGTATCCTGTCCGCATAGCGCACCGCAAGGTTCAGATCATGCAGAACAATCAGCGTGGCAAGGTTTCTGCTTCTTGTGATATTTTCCGCTGTTTCCATTATCTCCACCTGATTTCTGACATCCAGATGGTTTATGGGCTCATCCAGCATAAGCACGTCTGCATTCTGCACCAGAGCCCTTGCTATCAGCGTTTTCTGAAATTCGCCGCCGCTTAGCTCCGTCACACATTTATCCTTCATGTGCCCGATACCCAGCTCGTTCATCACATCGTCCGTCATTCCGTGATCCTCAGGCTTGGGATTCCATGTCATATAGGGTTTTCTGCCTATGAGCACGGAATCGTAAACACTGCACGGAACAGCGTGGGTTGTCTGAGGGAGGTAGGCGATTTTCTGTGCGGTTTCCCTGCGCTTCATGCCGCCTACACAGCAGCCGCCTACACATACGCTTCCGGAGGCTGGCTTTAGCACACCCGCCATGATCTTCATCAGGGTTGTTTTCCCCGCTCCGTTGGGGCCTATTATTCCGCAGATTTCCCCTTTTTTCAGTTCAAAGGAGACATCATCAAGTATCTTCCTTCCGTTTTTAAGCGTGTAGCAGATATTTTCAGCCCTGACCATATTTGATTGACCTCTTCATAAGCAGAAACAGAAACATGGGAACCCCTGCAAAAGCCGTTATAACTCCGACCGGGAGCGAAAGTGGATAAAACATAACCTGCGCCAGCAGATCAGCACCGAGAAGGAACACACCGCCCAGAAGGGCAGCCGCCGGGATAAGAAAACCGTGCCCCGTGTGCCTGAACATCAGCCGCACCATGTGCGGGGCGATGAGCCCCACAAAGCCTATTACCCCGTAAAAGGCAGTTGCGAACGCCGCCATAAGTGATGTGATTATCAGCGAATATAAACGAATTTTCTTTACTTCCACACCGAGTCCTGCCGCGTGGAGCTCTCCCCACTGGATCGCGTTGTAGTCCCAGCTGAAACGGAATGAAAACAGTATGCCGAACGCCATTACAATGAGGACTGTCACGGCCTCGCTCCAGCCGCCTTTGCCCAGATCGCCGAATGTCCAGAACACAGTGGCGGCAAGCTGGCTGTCCGTGGAAAAGTATTGCAGAAGCATGGTACAGGCGCTGAAAAAGGCTGACATGGCAACACCTGCAAGAATGAGCCCCTGTGCGGACATGCCCTTCACAAATGAGAACATCAGTATGATAAACGATGCCAGCACAGACCCGGCAAAGGCTCCGGCGGCTATTATCCCCATATTCCCGAAGATGAGCCCGCTGCCTGTGTTTATCATAGCGCCTGCGCCGAGAACGATTATTGCGAAGGTAGCGCCGAACGCTGCCCCCTGTGACAGTCCGAGGGTAAAGGATGAGGCCAGCGGGTTGTTGAGTATGTTCTGGAGTATCACCCCGCTGACGGACAATGCTCCGCCCACCGCAAGAGCGGCGAGGATTTTAGGCATGCGCAGATGCCATATGAAATATTCCAGATCTTCATGCTCACCGCTCATAAAAAGTGCGGACAGGGTCTGCCCCCATGTGCTCTCTATCGCGCCGTGCTTAAGCCCGGAAAGGACAAATACGGCGAGAAGACATACAAGGACAGCCCAGAAATATATTCTGCCCCTCATAGGCCGGGCTCCTCAACACTGAACCCTTTACCGGAGAGAGTGATTCTTTTGAATCCGCCGGAATCCTCTCTGACAACACTGAAAAGCCTTCTGCCTGTGAACATCTCTATTATATCGTCTGCCTTTTTCTCAGGATCGAGGTCTGCATATTTTTCAGGGTATGCGGCCTTTGCTATGAAGAAGGAGTTGGCGAGCATCAGGTCTATATTTATGAAGTAAAATGTATTGGCGAGAATCATATAGGCGCTGCCGTCCGTGAAGGGCTTCATTCTGCTGAAATAGGCAGGTTCTTTTGCGGCATGCTGTGCTGTTACGGCAAAGCCAGCACTGTCCACAAAGATCAAATCGGTCTTCATCATGGCGGCAAACTCTTTATCTATAAACAGATGCCCCTTGCGGCCGATTTTATCTGCCGCATTTTCCACTCCGGCCAGCCGGAAAGGGAGGAAATGTGCCTCAGTGCTGTTTATTCCCTGTATGCCTTTGTATGAAACTGCGCCTATGTACGCACGCTTTTTCACCGCAGGAGGAGAGGAAAGCTCTTCCTGAAGGCTCTCCATGTATGTTATGAGTTCTTCCGCTCTTTTGTCTCTGCCGAGAATTTTGCCGGCTATACGGAGCGATTTGTATATGTCATCAAAGTTTACCCCTGAATAACCGTAACTCAGCACAACTACGGGGGTTCTTGTCTTCCGTTGGAGCAGTTCCGCTTCCGAGGCATCAGCCGTTATTGTGAATATCACATCAGGCTTGAGGGAAACTATAAGCTCTATGTTCGGCCGTCTGGCAGCGCCGCCTTCTGCAACTACAGGGAGAACTGCGGTAATCTCCCTGTTGGCGTATACATACGGGCGTTTCTCAAAGGTCATGCGGTCTATCTTTTCGATACCTATGGCCGTGTCCTGTGCTTTGAGGAACGATACATAGCTCATGCTGCTTCCCAGAGGGATCACCCTTTCAGCTTTCGCAGGTACGGTAATCTTCCGCCCCAGCATGTCCGTGACGGTAAGAGTTTCTGCCGCCATGCTTACAGATGCGGTGAGAAGCAGCAGGAAAAGAGCTATTTTTCCCATATCACAAGCTCCAGACGGACGCATGCCCTGTCATATGCCGTTCCGGAGGAGTCGGTATGTTCTGCTACAATTTCGGCAACAGCCTTTTCGCCGTCTGTGACATTATAGCCTGACAGAAACTCCATGCAGTGTTCCCTCATCTCTTTTGCGGGCATTCTTTTTTCCCATACTTCGTCTATTATGACGGATTTGTATTTTATGCCCGATTTTTCAAGCCATGCCTTAAGGATGGGAGTATCGTTAAACTCTTTGGGCTCAGCGCCGCATTTTGCATAAATTTTCAGCATGAGATCCGAATGCTTTTTGCCTGCAAAGCCAAGATAAACCACATATTTTTCAGCGAGTGAGTTAACCCTTGCGAAGTCCTGCTCTGTTCTCACTGCGGGGGTGGTGGAGCAGAAAACCATGCCGAACTTTTTAGCTCCGGAGTCAAATGCTTCCCAGTCGGTGTGCACGGTGGTTATATTTGTCACACCCTCTTTTGCGGCATCTTCGTTGAGTATTCTCAGCATTTCCCCGGATATGTCCGTGGCTGTCACCCCTGCGGATTTTTTTGCCAGCCTTATGGTGTATTTTCCGCTGCCGCAGCCCACGTCAAGAATACTTAACCCTGTCGTGTCAACTCCGTTTTCGTTCATCAGTTTAAGAACTTTTGCCTCGAAAGTGTCCTCCGAGTCCGTATATCTCGGATACCCGGCCGCTCTTTTATTCCACATTGTTTCTGCCTTTTTTGAGTCCGCATTTCTCTGAATGTCCATAGATCTCCGCCTTAATTTATTTTTTTAAAATGTCCATCTGGCGCTTGCTCCGGCATTAAATCCCATTGCGGGGTAGCCGGATGCTTCTTCGTACTCTTTGTCAAGAATGTTGTCCGCATATATCTCAAGCACGGTGTTTTTCAGCATTTCATAGGCAAGGCTGGCATCAACAAGGGCATAGGAGGGGAGGGTCTTTTTACCTGTTGTTTCATACTTGGGGCGTTCGCCTATGTAATTCATCCCCATGTCAAAAGTGAGCTTATCTGAGATTTTCCATACGAATCCGGCGTTTCCTTTGTATTCGGGTATGTAGTCAACCTCGTCTGATGATGAACTGAAATCACTGTCCGTGGGGTCGCCGCTTTTTTCCGATTTCTGATAGGAGATTCCGGCATTCACTGTGAGATTTCTGAGCACTTTGTATTCTCCGCTGAGGGATGTGCCGATGAATTCCGCATTGTCCACGTTATACTGTGCGTTTACCGTTGTCGCAGGGTCGGCTGTGGTGGGCAGTGTTCTTCTTATGGAGTAGTTGTCTATGTCGTAGTACCATGCGGAAAACTTGACGAACCCTTTGCCGCTGAAATCATGCTTGTAAACAAAGTCAACCGCATTGACCTCTTCGGGCTTTATGCCCCGTCCTGCCAGCTCATCCACACTGTCTCCGTTGGCGTAGTGAACAACATCCGGCATGGTAGGTGTTCTGTAGCTTTGGTAAACATATACCGCCGCCTTATCCTGCGGGGTTATGGCATAAGTCAGGCCTGCCTTGGGCGAAAGATTGCTGTCGTCAAAGTTGTGGGTAAAGTTCTCGGTTTTGTATTTGTCATACCTGACACCCAGATCAAGTGTGAGGGCGCTGTTTATACCCCACGAATCCGCAAGGAATACTCCGTCCGTTATTATTCTCTGCCTGCTGTCCGTTTTGCCGAGAGCACGGTACTGGTTGCCGTTATTCGGATTTATACTGACCTTTATGTCGGTTTCCCCGCCCTTGAGGTTTTTGCGTTCAGCACCGAAAAGGATTGTGTGGGTGCTTATTTTTGCTTCTGTTTTGGCTTTGAAGCCGTAGCTCCTGTCCATTTCAAGCTCACGCTCGTATATCACATCACCTTCTTTTACCAGACCGTTGTTGCTGTCTTTAGCGGCGAAGTTTTTATCTGTGCGGTCTTCGTAAACCTTGTATGCGCTGAGCTCAAAAAATGCGTTGTCAGTTATGTTCTGAGTGTATGCGGTATTGTATATGAACCTTTCCTTCTCCTGATAAGCGCCTTCGTTCGGGGTCATATCAGGCCCGCCGCCCCCTGCGAATGAGTCTGATGTTTCCACATCGGGAAAGTCAGAATCATAGCCGTCAGTGCCGGGAATATTTGCGATTATCATGCCTCTGCGGGATTTGGTGTAATCCACTCCTGCCGTCAGTTCCGCTTTCCACGGCAGTCTGAGAAAAAACTTAGGTGCTATGTGGGTTACTTTGTAGTCACTGTTTCTGAAGTATTCGTCAGCTTCCTGACGGCTCATGCCGAGGCTGACACCGAAATTGCCGAACATCTGTGAGTAGCTGCCGCGTATGTTGTAGAAGTCGTCAGCTTCGTCCCAGCCGCCCATTGTGGCATAAATGTCTGCCTTGGGTTTTGATGTGGGGTGCGCTGTGTACGCGTTTATTACCCCGCCTATCACATTGCCGTATTCGGCGGAGCTGCCGCCTTTTATCACTTCGATTCTGTCTATGTTATCAAGGGGGAGCATGTTGAAATCTATGTAACCGGCTCCTATGTTCCCTGTGGAGTTCATGTTTACCCCGTCTATGTTCACCTGTATTCTCTCGCTGCTCTGGCCTCTTATGGTCAGTGTATTTGTACCGTCACCCACCGAGCTTTTCCTGGTGAGGTTGATTTCGGGGTCTTTGGACAGGAAGTCTGCTATATTGTTGCTTCTCTTTTTTTCAGTCACTTTAGCTTCCGATGATTTTAAATCTTCCTGCGCAGCGCCGGACACTGTTACTTCTTCGAGATAAATTGTGTCCTGCATCATGGTTTCGGACATGGCGGGAGTGTTTATTAAAAATAAACATATGGCCGCCGCAAACGGTATTTTCCTCATATCTCTCTCCTTAGAACTGACAGATTATATTTTCTGATTTTCAGAAATATAAAATTTTCCCCTGTGATCCAATATGTTGCAATGGTGAACAAATACGCACTTGCTTATAGACACGTCTAACAAGTTTAAAATAGACTGTCAACAGTTTTAAGTGGGTTAAATTTGTTATGCACCTATGCGAAGAGTTATATGACTCTAAGTAAAGAGATAATGCTACATATTCTTTATTATGTGTTACCGGATAATGCAATTTCTTTTTGACTTTTTGCCCGTGAAGATCTATTCTTTATTTATTAGGCGAACATTTGTTTGCCCATGCTGCGGTTATGTGTTGCGTCACTGTGAGCGAAGGGCGGTTTATCGCCCGCGAGCGAGTATAAAAAATTCTCACGGAAGGAGAGTTTTTTATTATAAGAGATTCTTCGCTTTGCTCAGAATGACTTGAATAAATCCCACGGAAGGGATTTCGCCGTGCGAAGCGAAGCCGCTTTTTAAGCGGCGCGAGCGTGTACACCAAACTGACAGGATGTGCAGTTTGATGTTATGAATGAGAGATTGCTTCACCCTTTCAGGGGTTCGCAATGACGTAACAACTCCATGGATGGAGTTGCGCCGTGCGAGCGAAGCCGCTTTTTAAGCGGCGCGAGCGTGTGTTCAAAATTTCCAGGGATGGCAAATTTTGAATTAATTAAAGACAAGGAGGTTGTCATATGTCTGAACCCACAAAAAGGCAGAAACAGTTTCTGGATTTTATCGAAGAATTCACGGAGGCGAACGGATATTCGCCTTCCATCCGTGACATAGGCGAGGGGCTTAAGCTTTCCTCCACCGCAAGTGTGAAAAAGATGCTGGACAGGCTTGCGGAAAGCGGATTCATCCGCCGCGCATCATCCTCCGCGAGAGGGATAGAGCTGATGAGGAAGCGCTCCATTCCTGTAATAGGACGGATCAAGGCGGGCATGCCCGTTATGGCCGAGGAAAACCTTGAGGGCTACATCTCTCTGAAAGATCTTGTCAGGTCTGACTCCTTTTTCCTCCGTGTGGAAGGGGACAGCATGAAGAACAAGGGTATTCTGGACGGTGATTTTGCTCTTCTCCGCCCCAGTCCGGTTATTGACAACGGGAAGATAGGTGCATTCCGCCTGAACGGAGAAATAACCCTGAAAACCTTCCGCAGAAACAGGGAAGGGATGTTTCTTGTGCCTGAGAATGATGACTACCCCATTATCCCCGTGCACGACGGAGACGACTTTGAAGTTATCGGTATTCTGGACATGGTGCTCCGGTTCTTCAAAGGAAACTATGATATTAAATATTCATGAAAAAATCCGTGTCGGCGCTGTTTTTGACGGCGGATTTCCAAAGCCCGTATGGTTTGGTCTGCACGGTGAAAAGGTGCTGATTAAGGAAGTCTGCTATAAGTGGAAAGAACGTGAAGGCACTGATGTTATATATAAATTTACTGTGACAGACGGTTTCAATATCTTCGAGATAATGTTCAGCAGCATGGAAGTCTGCTGGTATCTGGTTGCTATGGATGAGGCATCATGATTCTCTGTATGGATATGGATGCTTTTTTCGCATCGGTTGAACAGGCATCCAACCCTGCTCTGCGGGGGAAGCCTATTGCCGTTGTGGGGGCGAAGGAGCGAACTGTTGTTGTTACTTCGTCTTACGAAGCCCGCAAATACGGTGTTAAAACAGGCATGAGCAAATACGAAGCGCTGAAAGTCTGTCCGTTTCTGACTATTGTGAATGCGCGCAACAGGAAATACACTTACGTATCAAAGGAAATAACCGCTTTTCTGCATAAAATAACCCCCCATGTGGAGCCTTATTCAATTGATGAGGCGTTTCTTGACATCAGCGGTACGGGAATAGCCCCGCAGGATGCGGCATATATGATAAAAAGCTTTGTTAAGAAAAACTTCGGCATAACCTGCTCAATCGGCGCGGGGCCGAACAAGTTCATAGCGAAGATGGCCAGCGGTGTCAAAAAGCCGGACGGCTATTACTGTGTGGAAAAAGACAATGTGATCAGCTTTCTGGACAGGTTCCGCCTGAAAAACTTCTGGGGAATAGGGCGCAGGCTGACCAAACGCTTTGCTGATATGGGGATTTTCACCCCGGCGGATCTCAGGGCACTGGGCAGGGAGCGTCTTGTGGAGATGTTCGGTGTCAACGGGGATTACCTGTACGGGCTTGCCTGCGGTGAGTATTCCCCCGGAGTGAAGACCGAAGAGGAACACATGAAATCCATCGGCCACAGCCTGACCCTGCCGGAGAATATTTCAACAAGGGAAGAGGCGGCCGGGTATCTGCTCCAGCTTTCGGACATGGTTTCATCAAGGGCGAGGCGGCTTCGCTATTCCGGCAAAACCATTACCGTAACCGTACGCTATCCGGATATGGGGACTTTCTCACAGGCGCATACCATCCCTTTTTTCACCTCCGCCACTCATCATATATACGCCGAGGCGCTGGAGGTGTTCGGTAAGCTCTGGAACGGCAATGATATAAGGCTTCTGGGTGTGTGCATCTCAAGCCTTGTGCCCGACTGCGTAACACTTTACAATATAGAGGACAGCGGCAAGAACTGGGAAGGGCTTTATTCGGCGATGGATGAGATAAACACCAAATACGGCGAGCGCACTCTCCAGTTCGGTTCAGTGCTGAACTGCCGCCGCAAGGGTTCCAGCGTAATCTCGCCCGCTTGGCGACCTTCCGGTGACAGGCATGTGAATATTATGGACGGGAACTGAAAGATTTCTGAAATTTGTTCGCAATGACTGTATTCGGTTTGGTTCCTCAATAAATTTTCTGCATCCCCTTGCAATCCGTAAAATTCATAATATAATAATCCCCGTACCGGGCCCCTCTGGCATTTTGTCCCCGAAATGCGATGTCGGTATGTTCCGTTCGGAACCTCAAATATGGGGCTGAGATGTTCTATGAATACCCTTCATGCATTCCTTTTTTCTGATTTTCTTCACAAACCTGTGTGGATGTGGCTTGTTTTTCTGGCTGTTGTTCTGTTCCTTCTTATTCTTGATCTGGGTGTTTTCAACCGGAAGGATCACGAGATAGGCGTTAAGGAAAGTCTTCTGATGTCTGTTTTTTATATAGGCATAGGTCTGCTTTTCAGCCTCTGGGTGGGTAAAATACTCGGCAGCGAGAAGGCATTTGAGTACCTCACAGGCTTTGTGGTGGAAAAGACCCTTGCTATGGACAATATATTTGTCATAGCTATGATTTTCTCTTACTTCTGCGTACCTAGAATCTATCAGCACAGGGTGCTTTTCTGGGGCATTCTGGGAGTAATCGTTCTCCGCGGTATAATGATAGGAGTGGGTGCGAAGCTTGTCAGCGAGTTTGAGTGGGTGCTGTATATTTTTGCCGCCTTCCTCATTTACTCCGGCGTGAAGATGCTGTTTAAGCAGGATGACGAAACCGATATAGGCGCGAATCCCGTGCTGAAATTTATACGGAAAAAGATCCGTGTAACGAGGGATTTTCACGGGCACAGCTTTCTTGTGTACCGTACAAACCCCAGAACCGGGCATAAGTTTTTATATGCCACTCCGCTGCTTCTGGCGCTTATTTTCATTGAGATAGCGGATGTTATTTTCGCAGTGGATTCTGTGCCCGCCGTGTTCAGCATAACAACAGACGCTTATGTGGTGTACACCAGTAATATATTTGCGATTCTGGGCTTAAGATCCCTTTATTTCGCACTTGCGGCTGTAATTTCCAAGTTCCATTACCTGAAGTATGCCCTTTCTGTTGTGCTTATATTCATAGGTTCCAAGATATTTGTTTCCGAGATGCTGCATCTGGTGAAGATTCCTCCGGCAGTGAGTCTCAGCGTGACTCTCGCCATACTTGCCGCAGGTGTTGGCGTTTCACTGGTTAAGGGGGATAAGAAAGCTTAGGCTTCCTCCTCTTCCGTTTCCGTAATTCTGACAGGTCTTTCAAACAGGGTGGCAACGAATGTGTTGCCGCCTTTTTTATTCTTTTCCAGCGTTATAGAGCCGTCGTAAAGCCCGGTGATGTGCTTCACTATGGAGAGGCCAAGCCCGGTTCCGGTCTGGTTACGGTTTTTTGATTTATTCACCGTGTAGAAGCGTTCGAAAATCCTTTCCCGGTCTTCATCCGGAATAACGGGGCCTTCGTCCGCCACCTGAATAACTGTTTCATCATCCTTTACGGAAATGCTTATCTCTATGACCTTGCTCAGGCTGTATTTATGGGCATTGTCCGTGAGGTTTGTGAGCAGGGTCATAAAGTGTTCCCTGAGCACGGGTATATCCGTGCAGTCTGCCCTGAATACTGTCTTCGTCTCGAACCCCTCGTAGCGTTCATTAAGCTCCGCCAGCACTGCTTCAAGCTGCAAAGGTTCATCCACGTTGAATCCGCCCGGTATATGCTCAAGCCTGTGGAGCTCCAGAATATCGTTTATTATGTTGTTAAGCCGCTTGGAATTGCTGTGGATTATGGTGAGGAACTTCTCAAGATTCTTTCTGTCCACGGAAGTATTGGCAAGGAGCGTCTCTGCGTAACCCATTATCATCGCCAGAGGGGTTTTGAGTTCATGGGTTATGTTGCCGATGAGTTCCGTCTTAAAGTCCTCATACTGGGTGCGTTCGGTTATGTTGTAGAGGACGATAAGGATCTCTTTGTCGAGATAGCGCACGTGAACATCAAACATCTTCTGGCGCAGTTCGAGGTGGTGTATGCCGTCCTCCTGCCACTCCAGAACCCTGCTGACAAAGTTGATTGTGTCCATGCTGTTCAGGGAATCGACTATGTTTCTGCCGTGGGTGAGCTCACTGCCCAGATGCTCCGCGGCTTTGCTGTTGAAATGCTTTATTCTGTGCGATGTGTCCAGAAGGATGATGCCTTCATTGAGTATGCTGAAAACATGCTGGAGCTTGTGGCGTTCGTTCTCAAGCTCGTCCTGTTTCCTTGTCATGGAGCTGTACATCCGGTGAAAGATGTCCGAAACTTTGGACATGGTTTTATCGCCGAATACAGGGAAGCTGATATTTTTATCCCCCGCTTCAATCCTGTCTGCAATATCTGCCAGCTTACGCATGGGGATGGTTATTCTTCCGGCAAGCAAAAAGGAGATAAGGCCGGATGTTGCGAAGGAAAGGAGAATCAGCCGGAAGTTATAGTTGATTGATTCTCTGTTCCGCTCCTCCGTTTCCGCTTCGGTAAGGTGTTCGGAAACAACGCTGCTTTGTCCGTTTGCTCCTCCGTGTGCATCTCCCGCCGGTCTGCCTGAGTAATGGAGTGTAAGCATCAGAACAAGGGTGACCGGAACGAATATGGTAAAGAAGATGCTGGTAAAGAGTCTCATGTATCGGCGCGGTAACCTATTTTAGGAACTGATTTTATAATCTTTCCTTTGTCGCCCAGTTTCTTTCTGAGTGAGGATATGTGGGTGTCAACCGTTCTGGAGTATACATCCGTATCATAACCCCAGACAGCGTTTAAGAGCTGGTTTCTGGTGAAAACCCTTTTAGGGTTGCGCAGGAAGGTCACAAGCAGTTCATACTCCTTGTTGGTGAGCACAACTTCTTCTCCGTCAGTTTTAACTGTGTAATTGACAGTGTCTATGGTAATGCCTGATTCGGAGATTATTTTGTTTTCCATTGCCGGTGTCCGGCGGAGGATTGCCTTTACCTTTGCCGCAAGTATGTTCATGCTGAAAGGCTTGGTGAGATAGTCGTCAGCACCGTTTTCAAGGCCTTTGATTATGTCGTTCTCTGTGTTTTTTGCGGATATTATGATTACGGGTATGTGTACGTATTTCTGATTGTGGCGCACTATGCTGAGGAAATCCATGCCTTTCAGTCCGGGAAGCATGAGGTCAAGCAGTATGACATCAGGGCTGAAGTTTTCGAGGTGAATAAGCCCGTCATTGGCATCGGCGGAGCATATTACTTCGTAGTTTTTCTGCTCCATGTTGAACTTGATGAGGTCGCTCATCTCCTCGTGGTCTTCAATTACCAGTATTTTGATCATATTGACTCCTTTTTATGCGCGGTCAGGCGCAATGCGGCCGTCAGTCCAGCTTCTGGTGGCGGACAACCTTTCCTTCCACCATAAAGTAGACAAGCTCGGCTATATTTGTTGCATGGTCGGCTATTCGTTCTATTGATCTTGTTATCTGCATCAGCGAGATTACCCCGGCTGTTTTTTTGATGTCTTCCGCTATGTAGGTGAGAAGCTCGCGGATAATCTGCGAATGCAGGCCGTCTATTATATCGTCCCTTTTTATTACGTGGTAGGCTGCTCCTGTGTCTTTGTTGAAGTAGGCGTTCACTGCATCGTTCAGCATAACTGCGGAAGCTTCGCCCATCTTCGGCAGGTCAATATATGGCTTTATCTGCGGAACTTCATTCAGCCTGAGAACTTCCTTTGAAATATCAACGCAGTAGTCCCCTATGCGTTCGAGATCGACTATAATCCGGGAAGCAGTCAGAACAAAACGCAGGTCAACCGCCTTCGGCTCATAGAGGGCAAGGATCTTGCGGCAGAGGGCGTCCACCTCAATATCAAGGTTGTCCACTTTGTCGTCCCAAGCGATAATTTCACGCGCCAGATCACTGTTGCGGTCCACAAGGCTTTTGACGGAGCCTTCTATCATTGTTTCGCACTCTTTTGCCATTTCTGCTATCAGAGCCTTAAGCCTGATATAATCAGTTTCATGCTGCTGTGACATATAACACCCCTTCATCAAACATAAATGTTATATTCATCCGCATATGCAGGTTTTGAAGTCTGTACATATTGCCTATGGTGAATACTTGTATTCATTATATCAAACACGCCGCTTTATTAATATGTGTGTTTGAACCTTATATTGAAAAACAATTTAACATATTTTAATTCTGTGACATTGATGTGAAATATTTGTCAAATAGATGTTAATTAATTTGTTTTCCCTTCCGGAAGGAACTTTTTTGAACCTATATACATAATTTGCCTTTCAATTCTTTTTAGACTGTATTAAACTTTGTTAGACAAAAACGCAGGAGTGTTTATGAGAGACAGAGAACTTTCCGGAAGCATGGAAGACTATCTTGAGACTATACTGTTGCTTCAAAAGGAAAATCCGGTTGCCAGAGCGAAAGAGATTTCGGAAAAGCTCGGCGTCAAGATGTCGTCAGTAACAAATGCACTCAAGCACCTTTCAGAAAAGGGCTTCATTAACTACGACCGCTACAGCTTTATCACACTCACCAAAGAAGGTGAAAAATATGCTGAAAATATCTTCCTCCGCCATGAGGTTCTGAAAAAGTTCCTCAAAACCGTTGTTGGGCTCAGTGAAGACCACGCGGAGGAGAACGCCTGCCGCATGGAGCACGTCATGGATATGGACGTTATCAGCAGGATCAACAAGCTTGTTGAATTTCTTGAGAGAGAGAATATTTCTCAGGAGTTTAAGAAGTATCTTGAAGGGGAAGACTAGTCAGAGCGGGCAGCCTTAAAAGGGCTGCCGTTATTTTTTCAGAGCCTTGAACTCTCTGAGGAGTTTACCCGTTACGGAGGTGAGAAGATTCATCTCCCTTTCCGACCATTCCTTTGAATCAAAAAGCATGCTTATTTCCTGAAGCCTTATCCGGTTGTTTTGTCCGTTAAGATAACCTGACACATCAAGAAGATCTGCAAACTTATCCCTGAAAACACGTTTCTGTTCCGCTGAGGCGAAGCTTTGTCCGGTGATTGTGATTTCCTCTTTCAGGAATGAGCCTCTCAGTTCCCACAGAACAACGAGAACCGCATGGGAAAGGTTCATGCTGGGGCATGATGCTTCCGTGGGCAGGGCGACCCTGTAGCGGCATGCTGAGAGCTGTTCATTGGAGAGTCCTCTGGCTTCGTTGCCGAAAAGCAGGCCGATGGTCTTTCCTGCGGCTATTTCGGTTTTCACGGTTTCAGCAAGTGAGGAGTAGGGAAGGGTGCTGCCCCATGGGTCTCTGGGGCTGAAGCCTATTATGATGTCTTCCTCCGCGGTGAGTTCTCCGAAGGATGCCTTTTTAACGGCATTGTCAAGAATGCGGGAAGCATGCACCGCATATCTTGACGCCGCCTGTTCCCTTCCGGAGAGAGAACCTGAAAATTTCAGCCTGTCAAACCCGGTGTTGGCCATTATACGGGCAATATAGCCCAGATTGGCCGCTCCTTCGGTTTCAGACAGAAGTACGGTAACTCTCTCTTTCGGGTCAGACATTCAGGCTTTGTTGCTGAGGCTCAGCATCAGACGGTAGTTTTTCATTACCTTGCTGTAATATACCTGCGGCAGTCCGCTTCCGCTCTGGAGCTTTTTGCGCAGGTTACCCGGTCCGAGGTTATAGGCGATTATGGCGTGTTTCTGGTTGTCGTATTTATCCATGAGGTATGAGAGGTAGCCTATGCCGAGTTTGATATTTGTGACGGGGTCAAAAAGCTCGTCAGCCCTTCTTATGTTCACATCCTCTTTCTGGTCGGATATGTAGCGGGCTGTGCCGGGCAGGAGCTGCATAAGCCCCATGGCGCCTTTGTCGGAGACTGAATTTCTGTTAAATGAGCTTTCCGTCTTGATGACCGCCAGCACGAGATAGGGGTCTATATCATGCTTGCGTGATTCGCTTACAATAAGGTAAGCAAGATCCATACTGGTCAGCCCCCCCTGTGAGCGGCCGAATGTTGACAAAATATCCCTGACATCCAGAACCTGGGTTGCGAATGTCATTTTTTCCCTTTCAGCGTTCAGTTTCTCTGATACGCTTACCATTTTACTCTGCTGTTCCTGTGCTTTTTCTTCCATACCGCCGAGATTGTAGTTTACGATGTTAAGGAAGAAGAAGTTAACGGCGAGCAGGAAGAATATAAACACTGACAGCATCAGCGCTATAGGTCTGGCCTGCATTTCGATAGCTTTCATTCTTTAAATGACGCTCCTTGCGTAAATTAGGTTCGTATTAACGGAAAAATCATTCTCTGAAAAATTCAGAGTACAGAACCTTAATTTTTATATCGTCATGCTTCTTGTTGCGAAAAAATAGTCCATGGAGTATGAACTGTAAAGTGAAAAAATTACACTTCACTCAAAAACACTGTCAGGATAAAGGAAAAAAATTCAATTTTTATGTTTGTATTCCCTCCGCTTTTCAAAGCAGAATTTGTAAAAAGATATAAAAGGTTTTTTACGGATGTCGTTAAGGACGGTATTTTAACCACGGTTCATAATCCTAACACGGGCTCCATGAAAAACCTTCTGACACCGGGAAACACTGTGCTGTGTTCTGTTTCGGATAACCCTGCCCGTAAGCTGCCATGCACTCTGGAGGCAATGTGCGTAAACGGGGAGTGGCTTGTGGTTAACACTATGGTTGTGAACCGTATAGCCGAGAGCGCCATAAATGACGGTGAGATAGAGGAACTTGGCCGTGTGAGCCTTTGCCGCAGGGAGTACCCGTATGATGAGGCGAGGCTCGATTTCTATGTGGAGTCAGACAGGGGCAGGTTTCTTATCGAGGTGAAAAACTGTACTCTGTACGATGACGAAACAGTGATGTTTCCCGATGCGGTGACAACGAGAGGCAAAAAGCATCTGGAAGTCCTGCAAAGGGCGGTGAAAGAAGGTTATAATGCGTGTATGCTTTACATGTGTCAGGTGAAGCGGAACTCCTTCCGCCCTGCACATGAGATAGACCCCGCATACGCCGCCGAGTTTGAGCGGGCAAAAGCCGCCGGAGTAAAAATTCTGGTTTATTACACTGATTTTGATCCTGAGAAGGGGACGGTCAGTCTGAGGAAGATGGTTTAAGCCTGCTGAACTCTGCTCTGCTTACGGATAAAGACAGCGGCTTCTGCTTTACTGAGCTTTCCTGAGGCAACAGCAATGACCATTTCAGCAACGTCATCTTCCGGTGCGTCAAGTTCGTAACCGTTGAGCAGAAGGAAAACCAAAGCGGCTGCTATCCCCACACGCTTGTTCCCATCGTTAAACGGGTGGTTTTTGGCAATATGAAACAGGTATGCGGCAGCCATTTCAAAAATATCAGTATGAAGATATTCACCGGCGTAAGAAGCGGGCGGCATGCCAAGAGCTGATTTCAGCAGTTCAATATCCCTTACTCCGAGCATTCCGCCGTAGCGGGCTATTTGATCTTTATGGATTTCAAGCACTTCTGCCAGACTAAGAAATCTCATCGGAATTATTTGCTCTTATTCGCTTAGTTTTTTGAGTGCTTTCGGATAGCGCTCATTAACTTTTTCGAGAGCATTTTTGAATGCGTCAGTTTTGTCTTTATCTTTAACAGGTGAAAGTATAAGTATCTGTCCGTCTGTGGTTATTTCAAAAGCTGTTTCTGAGTTTGCTCCAAGCAGTTCTAAAATAGGCTTTTCAATAACTAGTGCCAGACTGTTCCCGTGCTTTGTCAGGTTTTTTATCATGCCAAGCTCCGAAGGTTATACAGTGTTATAACAAAGATATTACCAGATACTGCATGTGTCAAGGAATGTTACAGAAGGAATATGCTTACATACATCCAATCAGCGTATACATCGCATCGGTGTCTCTTATCTGCCCGGTTTTGATTTTCCAGTCCAGTTCGGCGAAGCGGGCTGCGAGGGAGGCAAGCTCACCGGGCTTCCATTTGGAAGCATCGGATTTGATTTTATTGAGGATGAACATCCGCTCCTGAAGAGCGGAAGGAACTTTTTTCTGTAAATATATCTGTTTCATTCTGCGGGCAAGGAGGACAAATATTATCGTTACCGCCTCATCCCCTTTGAGCAGGTTGTCCAGTATGCGTATGCAGCCTTTGCGGTCTCTTCCGGCAAAGCTGTCTATGAAGGCGAATATGTTTTCCTGCTTTTCTGCCGTGATGAGTTTGAGTATATCGTCTGATGATGCGGGTTTTTTGTGGGCATAATAAAGTGAGAGCTTATCCGCCTCGCTCCTTACCTGTTTTATGTCTCCGGCGAAAATATCGTATATTTCGTCCGCGCAGCCGTAGTCGCAAGGGAGAGAGTGCTTCTCAAACGCCGCCTTTACCTCCATCACGCTGTCGCGGCGGGTTTTCTTCTTCTCTATTATTGTTCTGAATCCCTGAAATGCACCGAGTTTTTTTTCAGCATCAGCATCTGCGGTGAGGACAATGACCGCCTCCGGGCATCTGTGCGCCTGATTCATGAAGGCTTCAAGCTCTTTGATTTTGTCTGCGTTATGTACAACGGCGAGCTTTATGGGATTGAAAAGGGAAGGGGAGGACACAAAGCTGAAAAAGTCGGAAAGGTTCATTTCATCTCCGAACCAGACGGTGTCCTCCGGGTCGTCCAGAGATGCGCGCACTTTTTCCGTTTCCTCGTCAATAAACCCGGCAGAACCGAGTATTATCAGCTTGGAATCATGGTCTGAAGTCATGGTAAAAATCCGTTAAAGCCTGTCTGATAACATAGCTGACAGCATCTGTTCTGTTGCGCTTGTTTTTGCCCAGATCGCTTGTCAGGTCGTAAACCGTTCTCCCCTTGAAAGGTTTGTTGAAGATCTCTTTTCCTGTTCTGTCGTGTATAATAACTTCCAGTTCGCAGGCAACGGAAGAGGTTCCGGTCTGCCCGGTTTTGGTTACGATTCTGGACTCAAAGTTAAGCTGTTTCAGCCTGAGATCCGCTATGTATCTGCTTTTGCCGTTGTCGCCGAGTGCTCCTCTGCTGCTGAAAAAGTTGACGGCTACATTCTCAATCTCCCTCTCAAGATCAGGCTCAGAAGACATATTATAGACACTGGCTATTGAGAGGGTGTAGTTAGCCCGCTCGTCCAGACCCGCCATTTTATACCCGCAGCCGCTCACTGTCAAAAGAATGAGGATGAGGGCGGAGAGTCCGCCCCTGAAGCCTTTCAGCATTTATTTCACCACTATATTTATCAGTTTATTGGGGACGAAGATTTTTTTAACGATCTCCTTCCCGTCGGTGTATCCCTTCACCTTGTCATCATCAAAGGCGGCTGTGAATGCATCATCCTGCGCGCAGTCACGGGGGAGCGAAAGCTGTGAACGCACCTTGCCGTTTATCTGTACAACAACGGTGACTTCATCTGTCTTGGTGTATTCCTCAACATATGAAGGCCAGTCACTTCTGGAAAGGATTTCCTTCATTTTTGCCTCTTCCCACAGTTCCTCTGTTATATGAGGGGTGAAGGGGTTAAGAAGTTTTAAAAGAGATGAAAGAGCATCTTTGAAAACCTGCTTCTCTCCGTCCGCCTTGAGTCTGGTTTCCGCTTTATAGAGGAAGTTCACGAACTCCATGAGCGCTGCAACGGCAGTGTTGAGGTGGTATTTGTCTATATCCAGCGTAACTTTTTTAATTGTTGAGTGGGTATGATACAGCATCTCTTTTATGAATGCCTCATCCCCGCCTGTGCCGAAATCCTGCTGCATGAGCTCAAGGTTGTTTTTCACAAGCCTCCACACCCTGCCGAGGAAACGGAAGGAACCTTCCACACCCTGATCGCTCCATTCAAGCTCATTTTCAGGGGGAGCGGCGAAGATGATGAACAGCCTTGCCGTATCTGCACCGTACTGCTCTATCAGCTTGTTGGGGTCTACCACGTTCTTTTTGGATTTGCTCATTTTTTCAACGCGGCCTATGATTGCCGGTTTTCCGCATTTGCTGCATTTTCCGTCTTCCGCCTCTTCGGGGAAGAGCCAGCCGTGCTCCTCGCACTTATAGGTTTCCTTGCAGACCATACCCTGAGTGAGGAGCCTGTTGAAGGGTTCATCAAAGTTAATATAGCCGAGATCGCGCAGAACCTTGGTAAAGAATCTGGAGTAAAGCAGGTGGAGGATGGCGTGCTCTATACCGCCTATGTACTGATCAACGGGCATCCAGTAGTTCGCTTCGGTTTTATCAAACGGAGCGGTTTCGCATTTGGGTGAGCAGTAGCGGAGGAAATACCATGAGGATTCCACAAATGTGTCCATTGTGTCTGTTTCCCTTTCCGCCGCGCCGCCGCATTTCGGGCATGCTGTGTTGAGGAAGGCGGCTGATTTTCTCAGCGGACTGCCTCCTTTGCCTGAAAGCTCAACATCTTCCGGCAGCCTCACCGGAAGCTGATCTTCCGGCACGGGTACTGTTCCGCATTTGGGGCAGTTTATGAAGGGAATGGGCGCGCCCCAGTATCTCTGGCGGGAGATCTGCCAGTCACGCAGACGGAAATTGACTGTGCTTTTGGCTATTCCTCTTGCCGCAAGGTGCTCAACCACGGCTGTTTTTGCCTGTTCGTTGGGCATCTCTTCAAATTTGTCAGCACCGACAAGCTTTCCGGGGCCTGTGTATGCCTCTGTCATCTGCGCCGGATCAAGTGTCTGATCATCGGGCATTATCGTGACTACTATATCCAGATCATATTTTTTTGCGAATTCAAAGTCTCTCTGGTCGTGGGCGGGTACGGCCATTACTGCGCCTGTTCCGTAGTCCATGAGTACAAAGTTGGCAATGTAAACAGGCATTCTGCGGCCGTTCAGGGGGTTGAGAACATATTTTCCGGTGAAGAAGCCTTTCTTCTCCTTATCATCCGCCATGCGGTTGATTTTGTCCTCTTTAAGTATGTCCTCCACGAATGCGTGTCCGCCCTGTTCCTGCGCTGTTCCGGCAAGAAGCCTTTTCACAACAGGATGCTCCGGCGCAACGGACATGAAGGTAGCACCGAAGAGAGTATCCGCCCTTGTGGTGAATACGGTGATTTTTTCATCTGTATTTTCGATGGTGAAGTCAATCTCAGCGCCGTAGGACTTGCCTATCCAGTTCTGCTGCATGGTGAGAACCTTTTTAGGCCAGCCGTCCATGTTTTCGGTGCAGGCAAGGAGCTCTTCGGCGTAGTCGGTGATTTTAAAATACCAGCCGTCCAGTTCTTTTATGCTTACCTCGCCGTCACAGCGCCAGCATTTGCCGTCCTCTACCTGCTCGTTAGCAAGAACAGTCTGGCAGGATTCGCACCAGTTGAGGTGTGATGTCCTTTTATAAACAAGCCCCTTCTCGTACATTTTGATTACCATAAGCTGTTCCCACTTATAGTATTCGGGATCGCATGTGGCAATTTCCCTGTCCCAGTCGTAGGAGAGTCCGAGTTTTTTAAGCTGGGTTTTCATGTATTCTATGTTGCTTTTTGTCCATATGGCGGGGTGTGATTTGTTTTCGATCGCGGCGTTTTCAGCGGGCATGCCGAAGGCATCCCAGCCCATAGGGTGGATTACGTTGAGTCCTTTCATGAATTTGAAGCGGGATATGACATCGCCAATGGCGTAGTTGCGCACATGCCCCATGTGGATTTTTCCCGAAGGGTAAGGAAACATTTCAAGACAGTAAAACTTTTCTCTGGACGTATCTGCTTCAACTTTAAAAAGCTTGTCATCCTCCCATTTTTTCTGCCATTTATGCTCAATCTCTGCGGGATTATACTTCATTTTCCACTCCTATCGCCCTATAAAAAAAGACGGGACGGCAGCCCCGCCTGATCCGCAGAAAGTTAACACATATACGCCTCTGTCCGCAAGGATAAAAAGCGCTGTACATCTGTTCTTATCACTATTAAATCTGGCGGAATTTAAGATTTTTTATTATAACTTCTGTTTTGAATGCCGCTGATTATTGCTATAATTGCTAAGGCATATAATGATTCTTTTTACGGAGTCTGAATTGAAGATTACGGGCGAAAGTTTTCTTGAACTGGCATATACACTTGTGAGGATACGTGACCTTGATGTACTTCTGGAAACGATTCTCAAAAGGATAAGGGGAATGCTGGGAGCGGATGCGGGCAGCATCTTTATTTATGATGATGAAAAAGACGAACTGATTTTTAAATATACTCAGAACGATTCTGTTCAGCTTCCTTTTAAGGAGTTCTCCATCCCCGCGGATGAGACAAGCATAGCGGGTTATGTGGCCAAAACCGGCAGCACCCTCCGTCTTAAGGATGTTTATCATATGGATGATGAATACCCCTTCGGGTTTAATGTCAGCTTTGATAAAATGTCCGGCTACAGGACAAAGTCTGTCCTTGCTTTTCCCATAACTGACCTTAATGACCAGCTTACGGGTGTTTTGCAGATAATAAACAAGAAGCGCTATGAAGTTCCCCTCACCATAGAAAATGTCAACAGGATCGTTCTCCCTTTTAATGACAATGATGAAATGGTCGCTGAATCACTCACAGGGGTTATCAGCCTCGCCCTTGAAAACGGCGTGCTGTACGATAATCTGGAGAAAATGAACGAAAGTTTTATTACCGAGCTTTCAAAAGCAATGGAAAACAGGGAACCTTTCCGCATGGGGCATGTCAACAGGATTACAGCCATATGCGAAACTCTGGCAGCGGAGATGCACCGGGATCTGGATGATTTTCCTGATTTCTTCATGAACAGAATGAAGGAGAAGATTCTCCGGTATTCCTGCCGCCTGCATGACATAGGCAAGCTGTTTGTGCCGGAGAAAATACTTTCCAAGCAGGAGAAGCTTTACCCCGGTATGACCGGAAATATAGAAAACAGGTTCAGGCTTGCTAAGGCCTGCGCAAGGCTCAACGGGAGACCGGAGGAGCTTGTCTGCGAGCTTGACAGACTTCTCGGTGTGATAAAAAGTGCGAACATCTCCGATATTGATGATAAAATAGCGGAGGATCTGGATAAATGCGCGGGATACATGTTTGAGGATTCAGACGGGGAAGAGATAAAGCTGCTTACGGAAGAGGAGCACGGGCTTCTCAGCATACGTGAGGGGATATACACCGATGACGAGCTTAAGCGTCTGCGGTTCCACGCTTTGGGCAGCTATGAGTTTCTCCGGAACATTCCATGGACATCGGAGCTTCGGGATGTTCCGGTAATCGCCGCCAGTCACCATGAAAAATGTGACGGCAGCGGCTACCCTTTCGGAACCACAGGTGGGGATCTGCACATTTTTTCCAAAATAATGGCAGTTGCCGAAGGCTATGACCATTATACGGCGGACCCGCGCCCCTTCGGCTTTTCAATGATGCCGGACGAGGCTGCTCAGGCGCTCAGGAAAGATGCGGAGAACGGCACGCTGGATAAAAAGATAGTTAACTTTTTTATAAACAAGGAAATATACAAAAGATTCTGAACTCTCTCCGTTATTCTGCGGAGAGACAGCAGGAGGAACACTTGAAAACCGTATTGGTAATTGATGACGATGAGAGCCTGAGGCTCCTTCTGAGAGACGAATTCACTGACAGAAACTTCAATGTTGTCACAGCGGGTGACGGCGAGGAGGGGCTTGTCAGCTTTAATGAGGAGAATGTGGATCTTGTAATACTCGATCTCAACCTCCCCAAGATAAACGGAAGAGAGGTGCTGGAGCACCTTAAGGCGCAGTCGCCCGATATTCCTGTGATTATTTACACAGCCAACCCGGACATGATTTTTGACACGGCGGATCTTGCCCATGTGGAAGTTATACTTAAATCCACTGATGTTGAAGAGCTTATGGAGTGTTCGCAGAAGCTTGCGTATGTTTGACGAAAGACTTTACCGCGGGTTTCTCACTGCAGAGAGCTTCGGCAGAAACATACTTGTTTTTAACGAGACAGATTCGACAACGGCGCGCCTTCTGGAGACCGAAACTCCCTATTACTCCGTTGCAGTTGCAGAAAGCCAGACAGCGGGCAGAGGACGCAGCGGCAGAAAGTGGGTTTCTGAAAGCGGCGTGAATCTCTATTTCTCCGTGAATCTTCCCCCTATGCGGATTGAGCAGCTGCTTCCGTTTAATATTGCCATAGGTTTTGCCGTGTGCGATGTTCTGCGGGGCACGGCGGATGTCCGTCTGAAATGGCCTAATGACCTCATGGCAGGGGGAAAAAAGCTGGGAGGAATCCTGTTTGAGACATCCCTCAGCGGCTCTGTCACGGAAAAGGTTATCCTCGGCATAGGCATCAATGTAAATATGACGGATTTTCCTGATGAAATAAGAGGGGTAGCCACATCCCTGAAAGAAGAGACAGGCATTAACTATTGCAGGGAAGAACTGCTGGCCGAACTGATGAACAGGTTCGAAAGCTTTTCGGCGGCGTTTCTTAACGGCGGCATAAATATAGTGCGTGAATGGGAAAAGTATTCGGCTTCCCTTGACAAAAAGATAGCTGTGCACAAGAATGGGGTCAAAGCCGTTTTTACGGAAAGAGGCATAACCCCTTCCGGCTTTCTCATTGCAGAGGATGAAAGGGGAGTTATAACCGAAATAGTTACCGGTGACGTTGGATATGATTTTAGCGGTTGATATAGGCAACACAAACATAGTCTTGGGAATATTCGAAGGGGAGAGTATAAGGTGCAGTTTCCGCCTTCATACGGACACCCAGCGCACCACAGACGAATACGCATCCACAATAATGCTCCTCCTGAAAAACAGAGGAATAGAGGTCAAAGACATCAGAGGGGTGATAATATCCAGCGTTGTCCCTCAGCTTATTTATTCCTTCACAAAGTTTTCCATGAAATACATGAGCCTTGAACCTATGGTGATCGCTCCCGGCGTTAAAACAGGGATGCCGATACGATATGAAAACCCCAAAGAGGTCGGCGCGGACAGGATAGTAAACTCTGTCGCAGGAAGAGAGAAGTTCGGAGCGCCGCTGATAGTGGTTGATTTCGGCACGGCAACTACCTTTGATGTTGTAAATGCCAAGGGCGAATATGTAGGGGGCGTTATATGTCCCGGTGTTAAGCTTTCTGCCGGAATACTCCACTCAAAAACAGCGAAACTTCCTGAGATTGAAATAGAAAAAGTGGAAAAAGTGGTGGGAAAAAATACTATACATTCGCTCCAGTCGGGGATATATTACGGCTATCTGTCCATGCTGGACGGGCTTCTGGAAAGGATCATGACGGAAGAGTTCGGACGCTGCGACATAACAGTTGTAGCCACCGGCGGCCTCGGCAGTATTTTTTCTAAGGATTCAAAGTATATCGAACACTACGACCCGGATCTCACACTCACAGGACTGAGGCTGATATATGAGAAAAACCTTTAGTCTGGCTGTTGCTCTCTTTATGGCGGGCTGTGCCGCAAAAGGCCCGGAAGTTTCCCCGCCTGACAGGGCGGCACTGGCGGAGTCGCGCTATAAAATGGGCGTGGCGTATCTCAACACCGCTACGGACTACAAGGCTTATCAGGAGCTGAAAAGCGCTCTGGATCTTGCTCCTGAGAATGATAAATACCTATACACCATGGGGCTGTTCTTCATGAAGAAGGAGCGCTATCAGGAAGCTGAACCATATTTGAAAAAAGCGCTTGATAAAAAGCCCGGTGATTCGGAATACATGAATGCATATGCGGCGGTTCTGGCAGGAACAGGCAGGCTTAACGAAGCGGTCGAATACTGGGACAGAGTCATCGCAGATCCGGGTTATCCGTATCAGATTATGGCGCTTTACAACGCAGCGGGCGCTCTCTATGACGCAGGCAGATACAGCCGTGTTCCTTCTTATCTGGACAGGGCTCTGAACATAAACAGAAGATATGCGGATGCATACAGGCTTCTTTTTAACACGTACATAAAGCTCGGCGACAAAGCGAAAGCCGAGAAAGTAATGCTGCAGACGGCGGAGATGATTCCTGATGACCCGGACAACCATCTCACCGCAGCGGAATTTTATTTTGACCGCAGGGAATATTCCAAAGCCGTTCCCTTCCTTGAGCATCTGCTTGAGGCATTTCCCGACACGCGGCAGGCAAAAAGAGCGGGAGATTTAATGAAAAGATTGGGGTTGATGAATGAGTAAACTCGGTGAACTTCTTAAAAGCGAAAGAATAAAAAAGCAGATAGATTTTGACACGATTACTGAAAAAACCAGAATAAGCGAGGAGATACTTCTCCGGCTTGAAGCAGGGGAGTTCAGCAGGCTTCCCAGCTATGTCCACGCAAGAAATTTCGTGAAGACCTACTCAAATTTCCTCAAGCTTGAACCCGAAGAGGTTGATGCATTATTCGATGAGGAATGTACCAAGGAATCCTTCTACAGGGAGATACACTACGTTTCCTCCCCCGTAACCCATGAACCTATCGACAGAAAAAGCCCCGCAGGTTTTGTTGCGGCGCTGATCATCGTTATTGTGCTTGTTATTGCCGGTGTATATTTCTTCATGTCCATGAAGAACAACAACGCAATGGTGAAAAAGGAAACCAAAATCAGCATAACAGAAAGCGCTCCGGAGCAGAATGATTCGGAGCCGCAGAATGTAATACCTCAGGCGGAACCCATGGATAACACCACTGTTATTTCCCCTGATGTTGTGGAAAGCCCCGATGCTCCGGCGAGAACTGCGGATAATGCAACATCTGCGGTACAGCCTGCCCCTGCTCCCCAGACTGCGCAGCCTCTTCCTGCAACCATGCCCGCACCTTCACCCGGAATGAAGGCCGTAGTGCTTACTTTCAGTGACGTGTGCTGGGTGAACATAGAGATAGACAACGGAACAGTTTATGATTTTATTGCCGAAAAAGGCATCGAGAGAACTGTGGAGTTCAAGGAACATTTCATTCTTAACCTCGGTAACGCGGCAGTGGCGGAAGTGCATGACAAAACCACACGCTACAGAGGATTCGGCGAGTACAGAAAGCCGGTTAAGAACCTTAGATTCTCCTATGATGCATCAGGCAAGCTTATTTATCAGAGGCAGAATTAATCCTTGCAATTTAGTATCCGCAAACTTATTCTAAAAGAGACATTTATGGTGCGAATAATATGAAAGGCATTAAAGCCGCAGTTTACGCTAACGATTCCCTTCTGCTCGGCGAGGTTCTGAGCAGGATAGAAGAGGAACTCCCGCTTCTTGAAGTTAACATTTACTCCTCTGAGGACTTCCTGCCCGCTATTGCTGCGGAAAAGCCCGCCTGCGAGGCCAGAAACATCAAAGACCTCGGTGATGAGGAGATAGCGGTTATACTGGGTGATCCGGGAATACATGCGGATGCCATAAGGAAGCTGGATGCCTCCATTGTTGACTGTACCGGAATTTTCAGCGGTTATGACGATCTTTATGAGGTAGCAGAACCCATAGAGTACATTGCCCGCCGCTTTAAGGGCGATAAATCAAAAGTGAGGGGCAGCCTGCTTATGCCTGCGGCTCTCTTCGGCAGAAACGCCATTGATGATTTGATAAGCCAGACGAGAAACCTTTTCTCATTCGGGCGTGACAAGTCAAAGGTGTTTGAGGAGAGGGTGGCCTTCAATGTTCTGCTGGGCAGTGATGACAGTTCAAACATAATGAACTGTTACAAAAAAAGGCTTGAAGAAACCACAGGGATGACCTTAAATTTCAGAATCATTCCGGTCTCCACCGTTTTCCTTGCGGATTTTTTCCTTGGGGATAATGTTGTTTTCTCAGAAGAAGGCGGCATGTTTTACGAGTTCAGCGCCTCAAGTCTGGAAGAGGCCATGGAGAACGAAGGAATAGGTGTTATAAAGCATCCGTCCGGCGGCATGATAAGCTTTGCGGGCGATTATATAAAGGTTCTGACAGGGCAGGTTACAGCGCATCTGAAGGAACTGACAGGAGAATAGAATGGCTTTTTTAGACAATGTTGCGGGAACAAAGCCCGACAGCAGAGTGGTTGATAAAATGCTCCCATTTCTTACGGAGCATTACGGCAACCCCAGCGCGCATTTCTACCCTCTCGGCAGGGAATCGTTCGAGGCGGTGCAGGAGGCGAGAAAGCAGGTTGCTGCGCTTATAGGGGCGGAGGAAGAGGAAATAATTTTCACCTCATGCGGCACAGAGTCCAACAACCTTGCGGTGAAGGGTGTGCTCAAGCGTCAGGACGGAAAAAAGAAACACGTTATCATAAGCGAAATAGAGCATTTCTCTGTGCAGAACCCGCTTATATCCTTCATGAACGATGGTTATGAGATAACCAAGCTGAAAGTGGCGGACAACGGTCTTATAAATTTAGAAGACCTCAAAAAGGCTATCCGCCCCGATACGGCGCTTGTCTCTGTTATGCTCGGCAATCCGGAGATTGGCACTGTTCAGTTCAATGAGGAAATAGGCAGGATTTGTAAAGAGAAGGGCGTTATATACCATATAGATGCCGTTGCCGGTGCAGGACATATGGAAATCGACGTTAACAGGCTTAACTGCGATCTTCTTTCCCTTGCCTCGCAGAATTTTTACGGGCCCAGAGGGGCTGCTGCTCTTTACATAAGAAAAGGAACAAAAGTCGCCTCGCTCATGCAGGGCGGGCATCAGGAGTTCGGCTACAGAAGCGGCTCAGAAAACGTTGCCGCCATAGTGGGCATGGGCGAAGCCGCGCGCATAGCCAAAGAGGAAATGCACATATACTCCGCTGAAATGAAAAGGCTTTCAAAACGGCTCTGGGACGGGCTTGCGAATATGTTTGACTTTTTGCATTTTACGGGGCATCCTGAACGCCGGCTTCCGGGACATGTAAGTTTCTGGATAGAGTTCATCGAGGGTGAGTCGCTGCTTATGTGGCTTGCACTTAAAGGAATATATGCGGCGAGTGGTTCTGCCTGCTCGTCAAACATCCTTGCCGAAGACGAGGAAGACCTTCAGGCCTCTCCCGTTCTCACGGCGGTGGGAGTACCCAGCGATATTTGCGCCGGATCAATTACTTTCTCTCTTTCCCGTTATACAACTGACGAGGAAGTGGACAAAGTGCTTGAGGAACTGCCCGGTATCGTTAAAAGACTTTGTGAAATGTCTCCCGCTTACAACAGAGGAAACTAGGAGGTTACAATGGCAAAAGGACCATACAGCGAAAAAGTGATGGATCACTTTATGAATCCCCGCAACATGGGTGAAATAGAGGGCGCAAACGCTGTCGGAGAAGTGGGAAACCCCGCCTGCGGCGACGTTATGAAAATTTTCCTCGACATAGATGACGCAGGAATAGTTAAAGACGTTAAATTCAAGACATTCGGCTGCGGAGCGGCTATCGCCTCCAGCTCAATGGCTACGGAACTTATAAAAGGCAAAAAAGTTGAGGAGATACTCGCCCTGACAAATCAGGCTATTGTAGATGCTCTCGGCGGTCTTCCCCCCGCAAAAATCCACTGCTCTGTAATGGCGGAGGAAGCTATAGAGGAAGCACTGAAAGACTTCTACATCAGAAAAGGCGATGATCCCGCAAAAGTGCAGAAAATGAAAGAAGAGATAAAAAGCGCTGCAACCGGAGGAAATTAATGAGCTTGAAAGAAAGAGTTGAAGCAGTTCTTGAGCAGGTAAGACCCGCGCTTCAGGCGGACGGAGGCGATATAGAGCTTCTGGGCGTTACTGAGGACGGTATAGTAAAAGTACAGCTTACCGGCGCATGCGGAAGCTGCCCTTTCAGCACAATGACGCTGAAACACGCAGTTGAAGGCAGACTGAAAGATCAGATACCCGAAGTTAAAGAAGTACAGTCATTCTAAAAACATATCATATGGTGCGGGGATTCTTCTCCGCACCAGTTAAATATTCCTCTTTTCAGATATTATCATTGCGTCCTTTCGTATAAAATAATGCTTTTTTCCATGCCATAATTGTTTTATAATCTTATCTTTAATAACCGGTCGGGATAGTGGTGATGAACAAAAAAAACAAGAGCCCTGAAACCCTTTTTCACTCATTTCTTCAGTCAGTAGACAGACATAAAAGCAACACAGCATTCATATACAGATCAGCGGAGCAGGAACACAAAGTCAGCTACGAAAAGCTTTTTGAGGATGTTCTGATCCTTTCCCGTGCTTTTGCGGATAAAAAGATTGTGAAGGACACCCGTGTCCTCCTCCTTTCTGACAACCGTTACGCATGGATAGTGACTGACCTTGCTCTCACTTCTCTGGGTGCGATCAGCGTTCCGCGAGGAAGCGAATGCCCTGAGCAGGAGCTTGCCTTCATTATGGAGCATTCCGGCTGCGAGTTCATTGTCTTTGAGACTGAAAAGCTTTATGACGACCACAAGGCCTTTATAAATACTCTGGACAGGGTAAAAGGCATATTCATAATGGAGGGGGAACACAGGCATAAAATTTTCTCCCGTGTTTATACCTATAACGAACTTCTTACGGACAGAACCATATCGGATGAGGACATAGCCCGTTTCAGAGCCAGAAAGCATAAGCTTTTCAAGGAAGATGTCTTCACACTTATCTATACATCAGGAACAACAGGCGTGCCCAAAGGGGTTATGCTCACGCACGACAATATAATGTTCAATCTTGAGGTTATTCCATGGCTTATCGCGCTCAGGCCGGATGATACATGGCTTTCCATCCTTCCTACTTGGCATATTTTTGAGCGCGCCGCGGAATATGCGGCACTTATGAGCGGCTGCTGTACCATCTATTCATCAATCAAAACCTTTTCCGCAGACCTTGAGCATTACAGACCGACGATTGTGGCAACTGTGCCCCGCTTGTGGGAGTCTATGTACACCAAGGTTAATGCCGCTCTTGAAAAGCAGGGAAAAGCAAAACACAGAATTTTCAGCGCACTTGTGGCAGTCTCCTCTGCATACAGAAGAAACAAACGCCGCCTGAAAGGGCAGCTTCCTGTTTTTGAAAAAGAACCCGTAATGAAGAAATTAATTAATGATATGAAAGCATTTGCCGCCTGTTGCGCTCTTTACCCCCTGAACAGGCTTGCTGTGAAAAAGCTGAAAGCAGTTCAGGCTAAATTCGGCGGAAGAATGCGGCTTGCGATCAGCGGCGGCGGCAGTCTGCCTCAGTATCTGGATGAATGGATAGATGCTCTCGGCATAAGGATAATCAACGCATACGGAATGACGGAATGCGCTCCGGCCATAGCGGGCAGGGCGCTGAACTGTGAGATCTTCGGAACCCTCGGTCCTGCCGTTGGCAGCACCAGAATCAGAATAGCCGATGAGGAAAACAGGCCTCTCCCCGCCGGAGTTGAGGGCGAAATTCAGGTGAAAGGCCGTCAGGTTATGCCCGGTTATTATGACAATGACGAGGAGAATGAAAAAACCTTCACCGCTGACGGCTACCTCAAAACCGGGGATCTCGGCAAGCTGACGCTTACCGGAGAGCTTGTCATAACAGGGCGTATAAAGGAGATTATTGTTCTTGCCAACGGCGAAAACATTGACCCCAGCCGTATTGAATCCACCATAACCAAGCTTCCCTTCGTTAAGGACGCTGTCCTTGTAGGGCAGGACAGAAAAGGGCTCGGCGCTCTGATTGTTCCTGATCTTGATAAGCTTAAGGAAGCCTTTCTGCCCAAGATTGAGAACATGGTGCATGATGTAGAGGACATGCTTAAGGACAGCAGGGTTATTGAACAGGCAAAACGCGAGATCAATAAGCTTCTCAATGCCAAAAAAGGGTTTAAACCTCATGAAAAAGTGCATAACATCCACTTCATGGAGAATGACTTTGAGCCCGGCAAAGACCTTACCAACACGCTGAAAAAGAAGAGACACGCCATAGAAAAAAGGTATCAGGGCATTATACAGAAACTTTTCGGAAAAGATTAACACCGGGAGGAGTTTATTATGGAATATAAAAAAATACTGGTTATGACGGATTTTTCAAAGGATTCTATGGTGGCGGTGGAAACTGCTGCAAGCCTTGCTTATAAGTTCGGTGCGGAGCTCAGTGTTCTTCACGTAGCCCATGACGAGGCGCACTTTGATCTTTATGTGTTTGAAAAGGAGCTGGACTCCATAAACAGGAAAATAATAGAAGAGGCGGAAGCCTCATTCTGCCGCCTTGAAGAGGAGGTTCCCCTCCTTAAGGATGTAACATGGGAATCGCTTATAAGAAGAGGCGCTCCTTATGAGGAAGGGCTCCACGAAATTGAAAGCAGGGATTACGACCTGCTTGTTCTCGGCTCTCACGGAAAGAGAGGTGTTAAACGCTTTCTTTACGGAACCACTGCGGAAAAGATGATACGCAACTGCCCCGTCAGCGTCCATGTCACAAGGTACGAATGCACAGGGCTGAAAAAATAAATAAGGCGGGGCTCAGACCCCGCTTCTATTGTCCGTGTTCCGGAACTTTTTTTTAACTTTCAGATAACAATTATCAGTAATATTATGTGTAACCTCTTCTCAGCAATGATTACGGAGGTTGCACAGCATGTTCACGATGAACAGAAAGAAAATACTTTTGACCGTTCTTGCGGTATTATGCGCGGTTGTTATTACAGCTTGCGGAAGCGGCAGCAGCAAAAAGCAGGAGGAGCATTCACCTGTTTCTGTCAGACTGATCCACACTAACGATCACCACTCCTATCTTGACAGCGGAGCCTATGATCTCAAACTCGATAATATCACCACGAGAGTTCAGCTAGGGGGCTTTGCGCGTCTTGCCACTGTGATTAAGGCAAAGAGAAACGCAAACAGCATAGTTGTCAACAGCGGCGAGCTTGCCGGAACGCTTTATTTCTCCCTTTTTCACGGCGAAGTTGATTTCAAAGTGTTCAACGAACTCGGACTGGACGGCTACACCCTCGGAAACCATGAGTTTGATGACGGCGATGAACGTTTGGCGGAGCTTATTGAGATGACAGATTTTCCTATTCTCTCATCAAATATGCACCCCGAAGCGGCAAGCCCGCTCTACAGAGTTAAAGACCGTATAAAACCATACGTAATCAAAGAGATCGGCGGGGAAAAAATCGGTATTATCGGTATACTGAAAGTCGAAAAAACCAAGAATTCCTCTATGGCATCAGACAACATCACTTTTGATGATGAGATTGAATCTGCTAAGGCGAACGTAGCGGAGCTTCAGTCTAAGGGAGTGAACAAGATCATCCTTGTGAGCCATGTCGGGTATTACAATGATATTCTCTTCGCTAAAAACGTTCCCGGAATCGATATAATAGTAGGCGGCGATACACATGACCTTCTTGGTGATGCTGATGACCTTGCTGAAATAGGTCTTGCCCCTTCATTCGGCAGCCAGACAGGCCCTTTTGACGGTTATACTCACGACGGGTTCGAGAATGAAGATCTTGGCGCTTACCCTACAACGGTTATAGGTGCTGATGGCAAACCTGTTCATATAGTCACCGCATGGTGTTATGCTTACGGTGTCGGTGTTCTGGATATAGACTTCAATAAGGATGGTGTTGTGACCAAGGTCAACGGAAATATCATTCTTCCGGTTGGTGACGTATTCCAGAGGGCAAACGGCTCAGGCACTTTTGAGCAGGTTACTGCTGAGGTTAAAACCCAGATACTTGCAGCTATTGAGAGATCGCCCATACTCACTGTCGCGGCTGTTGATCAGACAATAGATGATATTATAGAACCCTACCGCGCTCAGAAGGATGCTTCCCTCAACGAGGTCATCGGCACGGTAACTGTGACTATGGATAACACCAGGATTCCCACTGCATTTACCGCGTCCCAGACTCCTACCGGCAGTTACGCCGCATGGGTTGTGGCTGAGGCGTTTAAAAATACCAACCATAAGATAGACGTTGCCATCCAGAACGCGGGGGGCGTAAGAACACCTCTCATGGCCGGTCAGATTACCGCAGGGGATGCCATAGCTGTTCTTCCCTTTTCAAACACAGTGGTTATGCTTGATATGAAAGGCTCCGATATTGTTCAGGTACTTAATGAAGCCGCGTGGTATTCCATCCACTCAGGCTCATCAGGTGCTTTTCCCTACTCTTCCGGACTCCGCTATGACGTTAACCTCAGCGGGGATAACGTGAGCATTATAACGAATGTTGAAGTGCAGGACAGAGACACCGGAGTGTGGTCAAATATTTCTGCAAATACTGTTTATACTGTTGCCACAAACTCATTCACTGCTCTGGGCAAGGATAACTACCTTTCCTTTGCAAGAGTGAGGGAGGAGGACCCCACTATTTTTGAGGACACAAGCATTCTCTACAGCGTGCCTCTGGTGGATTATCTGAAAAGCCTTCCGGCGCAGACTCTTCCTCCGCTGGATGTTTCGCTTTACTGTCTGAAATCGGTTACCAACTGATAAAACAAAAAAGCCGGACACAGTAATGTCCGGCTTTTTTTCTATTTCCTGAACCATGCACCCATGGCATCTATTGCTTCAACAGTGTTTTTGCATTTTTCCCTTAAAAAATCATCTCCCAGCACTGCATCCCTGCCCAACTGCTCTGACTTTTCTATGGCTGCCCCGCCGTCAAAATCCACATAGGAGAGGCGGAGGGTAAGCTCATCCTCAGGGCGTCCGAAGCAGCCTCCGGCAAGTGTCGCCACGCCTGTTTCCTCAAGCAGTTTTTCGCACATGGCAGAAGAGTCATGTACCCCCTGCGCAGAAAGCTTCTCCTTGAGCGGTGAGAAATCCGGGAACAGATAGAATCCGCCGTCAGGGCGCACAAGCTTTGCCCCTGCGCTGATGAGTGTATCAGCACAATATGTTCCCAGAGCTTTGAGCACCTTTCTTGAATGAAAAAGATAGTTTTCTATCCGGCTGTCCGGCGTAAATGCTTTTACTGCGGCATACTGCACAGGGGCGCTTACGGATGTGAAGGTCTCACTGGCTGCAACAGCCATTGCATCAACAATTTTTCTCAGCCCTGCGGGAACAGCAAAGGTTCCGAGCCTCCACCCTCCTGCGCCGCACCATTTGCTCAGTCCGCCGGAAACTATTGTTCCCTCAGGGTAAAACTTTGCTATTGATACATGGCTGCCGTCATGGTTTACCTCTCCGTATATCTCATCAGAGAGTATAAGCACATTGTGCCTCCGGGCTGTTTTCGCCAGAGCTTCAAGCTCTGCCGGGCTGTATGAGTAACCTGTGGGATTATTAGGGTAATTAAGCAGCAGAAGCCTTGCGCGGCCGGGTTCTTTGGCGCATTCTGCCCCAAGGGTGTCCGGCGTGAGCAGCCACTTATTGTCCCTCTCAGTGTTCAGCCAGCAGACTTTTCTGCCTGTGAGTGCCGCCTGCGGGGCATATGAAACCCAGCTTGGCGAAGGGAGAAGCAGGTCGGCTTCGTAAACAAGCTGGAGGATAAACATAAGCTCCTTTGAGCCGGGGCCGATTATTATGTCATCTTCTGTGAAGCTGAGCCCCTGAGCTTTGCTGTAATAGGCGGCCACAGCCTCCCTTAACTCTTTCAGCCCGCGGACAGGGAGGTAATCCTTCTGGTGTGCGTTATCCTTAAGCGCCTGAACAACAGGAGAAGCAACAGGGAAGGGCGACTGGCCGAGCCCCAGCTTATAGACCTTTTTGCCCGCTTTTATCATGGCATTGCTGCGTTCGTTTATGCCCAGCGTTGCAGAGACGGGCATGTTTTTAACCGTGCAGCTTATCGGAAGATGCTCTTTCATATTTCACCTGAAAAAAGTAAGGCGGGGTTTTTCCCCCGCCCGTATTTGCTTTATGCAGTCTGTCTTCTTGCTCTGAATTTTTGTTCCAGAGCTATGAGCCCCATAACTCCGAGGCCTATGAGATAAACAAAATACCTGCTGCTTTCCGGTATATTCAGGTATTCATTTATTGAGCCCGGATGGAAAAGAACAAGGCACGCAAACAGGAAGAAGGGTATTTCATACCACTTATTCTTGGTTATATACCATCCCTGCACTGCACTTGCAAAGGCAAATGCTCCGAAGCATGCCATCACAAATATCAGTATACCCTGAGTCCAGCTGAATACATTATGCAGGATCAGGTCAGTGTTGAATACAAAGAAGAACGGAATAATTGCCGTACGCATGTCGTATGCGAACCCCTGAAGCCCTGTGGGAATAGGTTCAGAGTCAGCAATCGCAGCAGCGGCGTAAGATGCGAGCCCCACGGGTGGAGTATCATCCGCCAATATGCCGAAGTAAAAGCAGAAGAGGTGTGCCGCCATAAGCGGAACAAAGAACCCGTAAAGCCCCCCGACCTCAACAATTATAGGTGCGGTAAGTGATGCCATGACTATGTATGTCGCTGTAGTGGGAAGCCCCATGCCGAGAAGAAGGCTGGCAACAGCGGTTATGAAAAGAAGCAGGAATATGCTGCCTCCTGAAAGCTGCTCAACAATCATGGTGATCATGCCGCCGATCCCCATGTTAACCACACCGACTATGATTCCCGCAGATGCTGTGGCGAGTGCGACAGCCACCATGTTCCGGCTTCCGGCTATAAATCCCTGACACATTGTCATGACGGCTTCAAAAAAGCCTTTGCCTAGCCCCACAGCCTTATCCTTGAGCCCGTTTCTTATCCCGCGAACAAATATTATTGCGATAAGAACCAGAATAGCGTTGAAGGCTGCTTTTTCAGGAGAGTGACGGAGAACCACAAGCTCATAAACAAGCATAACAATGGGAAGCAGGTAATGAAGTCCGCCTTTGAGGGTGGCGAAAAAACGGGGTGTTTCCTCTCTCGGAAGCCCCTTCATGCCGAGTTTGCTCGCCTCAAGGTGAACTACGTAGAAAAGCGCCGTGTATGAAACAAAAGCGGGAATAGCCGCTGCCTTTACAACTTCTAGGTAGGGCACATTCACATATTCAGCAATTATGAATGCCGCCGCACCCATGATCGGGGGCATTATCTGACCGTCCGTGCTGGCCGCAACTTCCACAGCTGCCGCTTTTTTGGCAGGGTAACCCACTTTTTTCATAAGCGGAATGGTGAAGGTTCCTGTGGTAACTACGTTTGCGATGCTTGAGCCTGAAACAAGCCCGGTGAGACCGCTGGCGACTATTGCCGCCTTTGCCGGCCCGCCCTTGAATCTGCCGAGGAGGGAGAGGGCAAGGTCGATGAAAAACTTACCTGCTCCGGCTTTGTCAAGCATGGCTCCGAGAAGAACGAACAGATAAACTATCGAAGCGGAAACACCGAGAGGGATTCCGTATATGCCTTCTGTTGAAAGTGAAATCTGGTTAAGGTATTTGTTCAGTGAAACACCCTTGAACGCCAGTACATCGGGCATGTACGGCCCAAGGAAGGCATAGGCGGTGAACACAAGCGCTATTATGGTAAGTGCCGGGCCGATGGAGCGTCTTGTCGCTTCCAGAAGGAGGACAAGTATGGTAAGACCCGCAACTATGTCTATGGTAATAGGTGCACCCTGACGTGTAGCCAGCCCTTCCCACGCGATCATTATATAAAGCGCGGCGACTGCTCCTACTGCTGCCAGAATGTAATCCAGAATACTTATCTTGTTTAATGAAACTACTTTTTTCAGCCATCCCGAAGGTTTTTTTATGATTGGGATGTTAAGGAAAAGAAGAACAATCGCAAATGCGAGGTGTATAGCTCTTGTTTTTGTGCTGTCGAGAATAAGCCAGCTTGCAAGCGAAAGCTGGAACAGAGCCCATGCGACCGCGATAACGCCGATGAGGATGCGCTCAAATTTACGCAGGTGTCTTATCTCACCCACTTCTTCACGCAGAATTTCTTCTGCCGATTTTACTTTTCTGCTCATAGAAACCCCTTGAATAAAAAGGGAACCCGCCCTTGTGAGCGGATTCCCTTTAAAAATTTTTTGGTTACTGGATAAGAGACTTGTCTATGAACTTATCAAGCCCTGCCTCTTTGTAGTATTTAAGTGCTCCGGGGTGTATCGGGGCGGAGAGACCCTGAAGAAGATCCTGTTTTTCAAGGTTCTCGAATGCAGGGTGGATTTTTTTGAACTCTGCGAAGTTTTCAAAAACTTCTTTTGTAATAGCATAAACCACACTGGCATCAACATCTGAGGAGGTTACGAGGGTGGCTTTCACGCCAACGCTCTCAACATCTGCTTTGTTGACGGCTGTGGGGTAATCCTTGATGGCTATTTTGGCTTTAGCGTAGTAGGGGTATTTTGCGATAAGCTTATCAACGGGAGCGCCGCTTATGGGAACTATGGCAACTTTGATTCTGCCTGATGTGGCTTCCTTGATGTTTCCGTTGGGGTGTCCCACTGTGTAGAAGAAAGCGTCAAGCCTTTCATCCTGAAGCAGACCGGGAGCTTCAACAGCTTTGATATACTCTGCCTTGAGGTCGCTTTCTTTAAGTCCGAAAGCATCAAAAAGGTCTTTGGTGTTCTGAAGCTGGCCGGAACCGGGGTTGCCCACGTTTACTCTTTTGCCTTTAAGGGTCATTATGTCTTTAATGCCGCTGGCTTCGGAAGCGATAAGCGTGATTGTTTCAGGGTGAACGGAGAAAACGGATCTCAGTTTTTTCTGAGGACCTTTATCTTTCCACTCATCCTGACCGTAGTAAGCTTTATATTGAATGTCTGACTGTGCTATGCCGAACTCAAGATCACCTGCGAGAACAGCGTTTACGTTGTAAACTGACCCGCCGGTTGATTCAACAGTGGCTTTGATGCCGTATTCTTTTGATTTTGTGTTTACCATACGGCTGATTGCTCCGCCTGTAGGATAGTAAACCCCTGTAACGCCGCCTGTACCGATTGTAACGAAAGTGGTTTTGGCGAAAGAAACGGGAACTGCTGCTGCGACCATGAAAAGAGCCGCAATAAGAACTGTAAGTTTCTTCATGCTTTCCTCCTTTATTTGTCCCTGAACCGCATTACAGTGTTCATATGCGCTGTAATCCGGCTCCGGGAATAACATACTGATGTGTCATAGCGAAAGAGGTAAGACCACTTCCGAGCTATGCCTTGAATTCTGATTTAATGCCCCTTGGTGCATTCTCTGCTAGTATAAGAATAACCGATAGGAACGCTGTGTGTCAACATTTTCCTTAAAATGGAAATAATAAAATATCCTTTATTTATAAACAATTATGCTTAATATTTGCTCACAATTATAAATTGCTGGTTAAAAAGTCATCAGATGTCTTTATCGGTCTACCATCTGCCCGTTAATGATAATTGAAAATATGAGTTTATTTATCAACGGACTGCTTGAATAGAGGTGTTTTTAAGTGTAAGATTAAAAAATACAATTATTTTTTCCGGTGTGTGGATAATGGATTTGTTTGAAAATGATAAGCGTTCCTATGCGAGAACGCCGCTCCGTACTGAGTTTTTTATCAGGAAAGAGGGAGAGGGCGAGCTTTTTGAACCATTTAAGGTTGTTGATATTTCCGAAAAAGGCATGCGTGTCAAGGATAACGGAAAACTCAGGGGTTCTGCTGCTTTTGAGATCGGCACTTATGACAAGGTCAGGGCTTTAGGCGTGAAAGACGCAGGAGAGAACCCCACCTACAACGACACTCTCTTTGTGGGCATAATGAAAGGGCGTGCCGTCTGGTTTGACGAGCACTGGACAGGAATAGAAATATACGAAATATCAAAAGAATGTGCGGAAAAGCTTCGCATGCTCTCTTACTGAAAATCAATAATTTTCATCTGGTGAATTAATGAATTCTGTTTTTAATCTGCCCGGAACCGTCGAATGGAAGGACGGCGAACTCTTTTTTCTTGACCAGACACTGCTTCCTCTGGAGGTTGTGAGCGAAAAGCAGGAAACAGCCGCACAGGTTTGGGACTCCATAAAAAGGCTTAAGGTCAGAGGTGCGCCAGCTATAGGAATCGCAGGAGCATACGGGCTTGCAGTAGGTATGAGGGATAAGCAGAACCTTTCTCCCGAAGATTTCCTTCGCGAACTTGCCGCCTGTGCAGAATATCTCAACTCATCCCGTCCGACTGCGGTTAATTTAAGCTGGGCGCTGAACAGGGTTGTTTCTAAGGTCAGAACCTGCGGAATTTCCGATTCGCGTGAGCTTTACAGGCTTCTTACGGCAGAGGCCGAGCTGATACACACAGAAGACCGCGCCATATGCGACGGAATAGGGGAGCACGGCGCGGAGCTTATAAAGGATGGAGCCGGAGTTCTTACTCACTGCAACGCCGGAGCCCTTGCCACATCCGGCATAGGCACGGCTACTGCGCCAATGTACACCGCACATGCAAAAGGGCGCAGTTTCAGGGTTTTTTCCGATGAAACAAGACCGCTTCTGCAAGGCGCCCGCCTTACCTCATGGGAATTGCAGCGCGCCGGGCTGGATGTTACTCTGATATGCGATAATATGGCCGCCTCAGTTATGGCCGGCGGCGATATTGACCTTGTTATAGTGGGAACTGACAGAGTCGCAGCAAACGGTGATGTCGCCAACAAGATAGGTACTCTCGGTGTTGCTGTGCTGGCAAAACATTTCGGCATACCTTTTTATGTTGCCTGTCCGTCGTCAACTGTTGACCTTACAACACCCTGCGGTGCGGATATTGAAATAGAGGAGCGGGAAGCCGCGGAGGTGACATCCTTCGGAGCCAGACGAACCGCGCCTGAAAATATCAAAGTGCGCAATCCTGCGTTTGATGTCACTCCCGCTGAATTGGTGACCGGAATTATTACCGAGAAAGGAATTATAAGGGCTCCGTACCAAGAGGCACTGGTAAGGATGTTCGGAAAATAGACAGGTTTTCTGTACTGCTTTTCGGGACTGCTTTTTGCGGCAATCCCGCAGCCCTCAGCGCAATGGATTAGCTGGTGAGGGCTTTCAGTACATCTCCGAGGGAAACAAGGCCTATGAGCTCATCGTTTTCTGTTACCGGAAGACGGTGAACATATTTCTCAAGCATTATTTTTGCTGCGTCTTTAACATCAGCTTCCGGGCTTATTGTGAATCTGGGTTCTGACATAACCATGCGCACAGAGTTATCCGTAAGTTCTTTGATGTCAATAAGCGGAATGGCGTCTGCATCGTTAAGAATATCGGGCAGAGCCATCATAACGTCTGATTCGCTGAAAACACCCACAATCTTTTTGCTGCTGTTAATAACAGGAAGTCCTGAAATCTTGTTTGTTCTGAGGCGGAGGATAACCTCTTTTATCGTCTCATCAGGTCTCGCTGTGATGACCTTGGTTGTCATTATCTCTCTGATCTTCAAATTGAACTCCTTTACATCTGCATTGCTATATCTTTAAGCAGATCGCGGAGAATTACCCCGTCGGGCGATTTCGGCAGTGTCCTTGTGAATCTTATTTCACTGGGCAGAGCGATTTCACCGATTTCTTCAATAATCCGCTCTCTTAATTCTCTGACAGTGGTGTCGTGATAGCTTTCATCTATTTCTTTTTTCAAAACGCTGAATGCAATAAGAGCATCCCCGCGTTTCTCATCGGGAATGCTGACCACGGCGCAATCTTCAACGTTGTCGTGTGTTTTTATAGCTTCTTCAATCTCAATCAAGCTGAGCCTTTTACCGCCCAGGTGGAGAACATCGTCCATCCTGCCTTTTAGGGTGAGATAACCGTCTGAATTGATTTCGGCCGAGTCTCCTGTTTTGAAGAATACATTATTATTATAAGATTTCCAGTAAATTTTTTTATAAGTGTCATAGGAATTATTTATAGTTCTGCACAGTGACGGCATAGGTCTGTCCAGAACCAGAGCGCCCTGAGTGTCAGGTTCCGGAAGTATTTCACCGCTGGCGCTGTTGATTATCTTCACCGAAACTCCCGGAAGAGGTTTTGCAACCGTGCCGGGTCTGCATTCCTCATAACCGGGTATGGCAGACGCAATCGCGCCTCCGGTCTCAGTAATGGAGTATATGTCGAAAAGGGCAGCGTTATAGTTGCCCAGTGCTCTGGCTGTCCACTCCCTGACATCGTCTGTCATTTTCTCTCCGCCGGTGGCTATCAGTTCAAGGGTGTCGAGCTTCATATACTTCTTCTTTTTTTGCGCTGCGTTCATAAGAGATTTCAATATTGACGGACGGGTGTATAGTTTGTTTACGCAGAATTTGTCGCATATGTCGTAGAATCTGTGTGCGTTTTCCATGTCGATTGTATCTTCAAAGACAAGAATTGTCTCACCTGCCATGAGGGGGCCGTACACAAGGTAGGAGTGCCCGGTTATCCAGGCAATATCCGCCGTGCACCAGAAAGTGTCCGTGTCGCGCGCGTCAAACATCAGCAGATACGAGAAATAAGCCCAGAGAAGATAGCCCGCAGTGTGGAAAACAAGCGCTTTCGGGTCTTTCATGTTTGTTGAGGTGTAAAGCATAAACATGGGGTCTTCGGCGCGGGCGAATTCATGCCCCTGATTTTTTGCTATAGAGTAATGCTCATCACTGATGAGATCATGAAACCATATATCCCTGAGCGGCTTCATGTGTACCCTTTTGGATACCCGCTCCACAACTATGCAGTACTGCGGCTGATGGTCGGAAATTATCAGAGCGTTGTCCAGCTTGTTTTTCAGGTTCTGGTTAGCGGTGACAGTTCCGTCAGCGGTGATGATTACCTTCGGGCGGCAGTCGTTTATTCTGTCAGCCAGAGAGTCAGTGGAATAACTGGTGTGGTACACAATATGCACTGCGCCGAGCTTAACACAGGCAAGCATTGAGATAATAAGCTCAGGTATATTGGGAAGATGAAGCAGAACCTTGTCACCTTTTTTGAGTCCGAGTTTTTTTAATGCGGATGCGCATTTTATTATCTCAGAATAAAGAGACTGATATGTATAAACCATCTGGGAGTGATCCGCGCCTTTCCAGATGATTGCCGCTTTATTTTTCTTTGTGGTATTAAGATGCTTACCGAGAATATTCTCAAGCGGGCAGAGGGTTCCGTTCTCATAATATTTCGGTGAAAATTTTTCCCCCCAGTACAGGGAAGTGTATTCCTTCTCCCATACCAGATATTTTCTGGCGATATAATCATGAAACTTCTCATAGTCTCCGCTGAGGGAGCGCAGTTTATCCATCTCCGCCTTATCAAGAGAATGTCTCTGGAAGTTTTTGCAGTTTTCGGCCAGTCTCGAATAAATGGACATGCTTCACCTCTGTGATGCTGAAAAATAACACGTTTGTTTAAAAATACACAAGTGCAAAATTTATATCTATTATGCTAATAGGCGCTTTTTTAATGAAAATGAATAGGTCTTGTTTTAAATTATATAATTAAAATGTTCCTGTTCTGTTTTCAGCGTCCTATTATTTTGGAGAAATATCTCTTAGTTGAGTCCTGAAGCTTGCTTGTCACCTTGAATGCTTCTTTCAGAAGATCCGCCTCCTGATCGCTGAGTAAATCGGGATCAAGGTAATGGCTGGGGGCGCTGCCCTGTTCTATGAGGTTTATCTCATTCTGGAGACGAAGGTAAGTAAAGGACTCAAAAGCTGCCTTAAGGTTCTCAATAGTTGACTTATTAAACAGCTTTCTTTCCAGAAGAACATCAAGCCTGTCCAGCGTGGTTACTGCGTGCACACCCTGCTCAAGGGTGAACATACGGGCGCAGTCCACTATAAATATGCTGCCGTTCTCCTTGAGTGACAGCTTTCCCTTATGCTCTTTTTCGCCGGATGTGATGAATCTGCCCAGAAGGTTCAGTGGAACCTTGTGTTTGAAATCCAGCTCCATCATCTGAAAAAGAAAGAGGGGGTTGGCCTTTATTTCCTGAAAAACTGTTTCTCTCAGGCTGTTGCAGAGCGATTCCTCCCCAACGATGGGCATAAAGTCGAAAAATATTGATGAATAACGCACTCGCTGAGGTTCCGGAACACGCACCCATCTGCTGACTCTCTCCTTCCATTCGGAAAGCCGTCCGCGCCAGTCGGGATTGTTTACCATCACCTTGCCGTTGCAGAGGTGGTAGCCTACATCCGCCAGGGCAGAGACAAGCCTTTCTGCAAGCGGGTCAAAAAATGCTTCCACATCTTCATGGATCTCGTCAGGGTAGTCCTCGAATATGAAGCCGTTGTCCTGATCGGGCCCAAGAAGCATCTCTTTCCGCCCGCCGCTCCCCATTATTATGAAGGTGTATTTGACAGGCGGAAGGCTGTGCCCCTCTTTCAGCATGGAGGCAAGAACCACCTCAAAGCAGCGGCGTATTATGCTGTGATGTATATAGGAGAGGATTTCCATTGTTTCAACATGGGAGCGGTTTTCGGCCAGAAGAATTTTGGCAACTTTCACAATTTCGCCCCTGATGTGGGTGAGCTCTTCTATTGTTTCCGCTTCCTTTGCGCTGCCCACCAGAAGCATTGACTTCTGACTGCGGAATTTCATCAGATCCTGAATGGAGACTATACCGACTATATTATTCCCTTCAAGGATGGGAAGATGCCTGATGCTGTGGCGGAGCATGAAGGTTGCGGCCTCATACATATATGTATCCGGGCGCATGAAGATTGGGTCCGGAGTCATTACATCTTTTGCTGTGAAATGTTTGAGGCAGTTGTCCGTATCAGTGGCAAGCACCTTGCGCACCATGTCCCTTTCCGTGATTATACCAGCCATGTTGCCGTCATCCCCGCGGACTACAAGGGCGGCTATGTCAAGCTCGGTCATTTTCATTGCGATGTCGCGCACCGGAGTTGTGAGTTTGCAGGTTTCCACGGGTCTGGACATTATCTCTATAAGGCGCTTCTGAAAAGGGTATGCCTCAATCTGCGCCATGGGGTCAAGGGATTTGTGCTCCGTCATTTCTCGATAGAGCTTTCTGATCTGCGAATAGATCGCTTTGCTGAAATAGTTCGATATTATAGGGTGCTGCTGGGAAAGACTGAGCAGCGGCTCTTTAGGGATAAGCAGGCAATGGGTTTCCTCCATTGTTTTTGCACCGGCGGCGTAGTTTTCGCTTGTGAATATGGGCGACCAGCCGAAGAAGCCTCCCGGTTTGCGGTAGTCCACCACCATCTCCACACCTTCGCCTGTTTCCGCGGTTATTTCCACCAGCCCGCTTTGTATGAAGTATAAATATCCGTTAGGTTCGGAACGCTGGGTAAAGAGTACGACTCCGCCGGGATAAACGGCGCTTTTGGAGAGAGATTCAATGTCATCTGCCGCTTTCTGCGGAATATGGTTAAAAGGTTCGCATTCGTGCAGTCTTTTCAGCTCGCTCATAGTGTTTACCCCGTAAATGGATGCTCTGTGTCATTATAACAAAAAAGTCCCCGGCCGGAGACTTTTTTGAAGAAAACATAAATATAAAAACAGTAAGACAGTCAGTTTATTCGGCGGCTGCTACCTTTTTCTTTCTGCCGAAAACAAAGGGGTGCGCCTGCTGACGGAGAATGAAGTCCGCGAAAATCTTACCCCATATGGTTATGCCTGCCATTGCAGACCATTTGTCATAGGGGTAACCGAGGGCTACCACGCCGAAGGCGGTCCAGAGAGTGAAAAGTCCCGCAACGAGGTTTATTGTCCCTGCGAACGGAGCCCATTTTTTGGGGTTCGCAGGCGGTTCGCCGCGTTTAAGGGCGACTTCCGAATAGTTGTTCTGTATCAGAATACGCCATGCACGGCGGAGCCAGAAAAAGGTCAATGGGAACAGCGCAAGAAACAAAACCCATGTGAGCGCCAGACTAACGTAAGAATAATGCATGTAAAAACTCCTTTTAATATTACGGCAACCTGTACCTTCTTCTTAAAGCGCTCCGCCGGAAGACGCTCCGGCGGAGCATTGGTTAATCAAGCTTGGTCAAAGGAAAGAGGTCTATCAGTGTCCGCCAGTGGCTTCGCCGGCGCCTCTGGGGATACGTACATTTTCTACCATCTCAGCTATATGAGAGGGAACGGGTGCTGTCATGTTCTTAACAGCGAATGCCACTGCAAAGTTTATTACTGCGCCTACTGCTCCGAAGCCATTTGGAGATATTCCGAAGAAGAAGTCCTTACCGCCGAAGAACTGGTAAAATTCAGTTCCTTTGATGTAGAATATGCCGGTGTGTGCAAAAACATAGAACATAGTGGCGAAGAGACCTGCGAGCATGCCCGCTATCGCGCCCTGTTTGTTCATTGTTTTGCTGAATATTCCCATCATAAGTGCGGGGAAGAGGGATGATGCCGCAAGACCGAAGGCTAGCGCCACTGTACCTGCCGCAAAATCGGGCGGGTTCATGCCGAGGTAGCCGGAACCGACTATTGCCGCAGCCATGGCTATTCGTCCTGCCATCAGCTCGCCTTTCTCAGTGAGATCCTTCATGAACATGTTTTTCAGAAGGTCATGAGAAATTGCGGATGATATAGCAAGGAGAAGACCTGCCGCAGTTGAGAGAGCAGCCGCAAGACCGCCTGCCGCCACAAGTGCTATAACCCAGTTAGGGAGCCTTGCGATTTCAGGGTTTGCGAGAACTATAATATCGTTGTTAACTGAGAGCTCGTTGCCCTGCCAGCCGGCTTTCCCTGTTTTAGCGAGGAACTCAGGATCTTTTGATTTATCGTTGTAGTACTGGATGCGGCCGTCAGCGTTTTTGTCTTCAAATTTAAGAAGTCCTGTAACTTCCCAGCGTTTGAACCACTCCGGACGGTTGTCGTATTGTATGCTTGCTTCTTCTGCAAAAACATCGCCGCCGGACTGGACAGCAGTGTTTATTGTGGAGTGAAGGTTAAGGCGAGCCATAGCAGCAACTGCGGGTGCAGTTGTGTAAAGGATCGCTATGAAAACCAGCGCCCAGCCTGCTGAGGAACGGGCGTCCTTAACTTTGGGAACCGTGAAGAAGCGGATAATAACGTGGGGCAGCCCCGCAGTACCTATCATCAGTGACGCAGTGGCCATAAACATGTTCAGTTTGTTGCCGGGGAGTGCGGTTGTGTACTCCCCGAAGCCGAGGTCGTTTACGATGTGGTCAAGCTTTTCGAGCATGTGCATGTCTGAACCGCTGAAAATTGAGCCGAGACCGAGCTGAGGAATGGGGTTGCCTGTGAGCTGGAATGATATGAATATCGCAGGGATTGTATATGCGACGATCAGAACCCAGTACTGGGCAACCTGAGTATAGGTAATCCCTTTCATACCGCCGAAAACCGCATAAACGAAAACTATCGCCATACCGACTACAACGCCTACGTTATTGGAGACACCGAGAAAGCGGGAAAATGCCACGCCGACACCGGTCATCTGACCGATAATATACGTGGTTGAAGCTACCAGAAGACAAATTACCGCCACAATTGTAGCTGTGTCGGAATAGAAACGTGCTTTGAAGAAATCAGGTACTGTGAATTTTCCGAATTTTCTCAGATAAGGTGCCAGAAGCATGGCGAGGAGAACGTAGCCCCCAGTCCAGCCCATAAGGAACAGTGCACCGCCGTAACCCATATAGCCGATCATACCGGCCATTGAGATGAAGGACGCAGCAGACATCCAGTCCGCTCCGGTCGCCATACCGTTCGCTATGGGGTGAACGCCGCCGCCCGCTACATAAAACTCTTTAGTACTGCCGGCGCGCGCCCAGAATGCTATACCTATGTAAAGGGCGAATGTTAAACCGACTACCAGATAAATCGTTGCTTGCAAACTCATTATGCCCTCCTTACTTTTCTTCTACATCAAATTCTTCGTCAATTTTGCCCATCAGCTTTGCATAGATGAAGATGAGAGCGACAAAGATATAGATGGAGCCCTGCTGTGCAAACCAGAAACCGAGGGGGTAACCGCCGAGTTTGATTTTGTCCAGCGCGCTTGCGAACATAATTCCTGCTCCGTAAGAGCATAAGAACCATACGATCAGGACATTGCGAATGAGTCCTAATACTTTTTTCCAGTAAAGCTCATGTGACTTTTCCATAAAAACAACACCTCGCTAAGTTAATTCTGTACTCCTGTGGTTTTCGGGCCTTGTTTAAGCGTGGACAGCCTCCCTTAATCATTGTAAAATACAGGTTAATATATAAGTTTATAATTAACCCTATTTTCTGTTCAGATAATAGTAAACCGTTTTAAAATTGTCAACACTAAAAAAACCAGTATTATATATGGTTTGTGTGCAGTATACAATTTTACCATTTCTAAGTTACGGTAAAAATTAAATATTGGTATGTAATCCTGCGTTCAATGTTCCTGAAAAAAAAGTTTATAAAAGCAGAAAACAGCTTTATTTTATAGTTTATATACGAGACAAAGTTTCATGCCTTGTTATTTGCTTAATATCTTATCTATAAATGTTTATATAAATTTTAAACACACCCTTACACTTGTTTACAGTGCTAAAAATGTATTTAACATTAAATCCTGAATATATGTAAAACAATGCTGTTCCCGGAATCTGTTGTCAGTATATTCAGTTTTTAACTGTTTAATGTGTTTTATAAATAGAACTATGTTTTCAGATATTGACGCTAAAGCTTCCGGAAAAGTATCAGAGGGAATGATTTGTCAGATTAATCAGTTTACTGTCAGAAAAATTAAAATAAATATATTAAAAGTAAAAGGTGGCTGCATGGAAGCTTCATGCGCACTTATATTTCATTTTAACATACAAAATGTCCATCTGTTGTAAAAAAAGTAAATGCAGGTGCGGATGAATAGGGGGAGGATCGGGGAAAGCAGTCCTGCCCTCTTAAAGGTCTGATAAGAGGGCAGGGGGTTGTTTACTTATCTTTCTTAATGAGTACGAGCCTGATTGTGCCCTTAATGGGCTGGAAGAAATAATCCGGTGTGTCGGCGGTTGTCTGCCCCTGTTTAACGAAAGTGTCCTCTTCGGCGGGCATGAATTCATAAGCCATTATGAGCTCTTTTTCGTCCTTTGAGGGTACATAAAATTCAAAAGCCTTGTGACTGAGCATTTTTATGCTGCCGAGGTTTTTGATTACGTGTGATTTTTCCTGATACTGCCCTCTGAGAGCATCCGAAACATCAAGAGTTACGTTGCTGGCAAAGGTTCTGCTTATGTTCTGGATTACGCCTTTAACCATGATTCCGCTGCCCATGGGTGAAAAATCGTAAAAGGCTCTGAAATGCTCAGACACAGCCACATAGCCGTAATCCTCGCGCAGTTCGCTGGTCGGCTTGTAGTTCAGCGGGGCTCCTGCGCATGAGACTGCGAAGATGCAGGCGCACAGCAGAAGGCTAAATTTTAAAAAGTTCTTTTTCTTTTTCATATATGTCCATAAGTGCCGATTCGAGTTCATCTGCATCCTCCGGTGTCATTCCGAGATATTTCATTGAAATCTGGAATTTCTCTGTATCGTGATGGTTGTTGATTCCTATCAGTTTGGATTTGGTCAGGTTGTTGGCGAAGCATATAAGATGCGCCAGATCCTTATAACTGCTTTTGTCAGGCTGGTGATGCCAGCGCACAACGTCAGTGAGGTGTCCGGGCATGCCCCATTTCTCCAGAGCCAGCCCGCCGACATCAGTATGGTCAAAGCCGAGGTTTTCGTTCTCCATCTGCCTGAGATCCAGCTTTTTGTTGTATGCGTCCTGCACTATGGACTCGTAGCTGCTCACCTCTTTTGCCAGTATAAGCTGACCAAGGTCATGCAGGAGTCCTATTATGAAGCATTCCTCCGCAAGGGCAGGTTTCGCTTTCAGAGCTGTAAGACGTGCGCTGATGGCGACAGTGAGTGAATGTTCCCAGAGCTTCTGTTCCAGCAGACGCAGATTGCCTGAACCGAAAAGAGCCTTGGATGAGAGTGAGATCACAAGGTTTTTCACTGTGCTCATCCCAAGGTAGGTTATCGCCTGTTTTATTGTGGAAATTTTTGAAGAGGGGCTGTACAGGGCGGAGTTCGCCAAGCGCAGAATCTCCGTTGTAAGCCCCATATCCTTGGAAACGCAGTAAACCAGATCCGTTACGTGATATTCCGGATTTTCAAGGATTTTCACCACCTTAAACGCCGTCTGGGGTATTGGGGGAAAATCCCTGACCGAGTCCAGTATGCTTTTCAGTTTGTCAGACTCATTAATCCGTTGCATTCATCTACCGCGAAGACTTTTTTTTATTCGTCGTCTTTGTTGTCGAGGGGTATGGATTTTGCCTCTATCGCTTTTCTTGAAGAGCTTTCGGGCTCTTTTGACACGGGCTGTTCCTTCGTTCTTTTCTTAATGTCGGCTATATCAAGATTTTTATCGGCGATTTCAGCCTCAATGGATTTTATCATTGAGTACTCAGGCTCAATCATATCCACTTCAAGGTAGCCTTCCTTAACGAGTTCAATGGCTTTTTTGCCGAGGAGCTTGAGTCTTTCGTCCTTTTTCTTTTTAAGCGCGACTATATCAAGCTTGATTTTAGCTATTTTGGTGAGGCGGAGGACTTCTTCCTTGCCTTTTTCATAGCTTTCTTTCAGCCAGTCGCCCATTTTTTCGCCTGTGTTGTGGACTTTATCTTCGAAGGAGCCGTGTCTGTGTTTGTAGTTGCCGTAGTTGCTGCGTTTTTTGGCCTGCTCACGGGGGTCTTCCTTCTCATCAGTTTCTTCATCAAGGTCAACGTCTGAGCAGCAGGATGAATCATGGGCAAACTTTTTACGTGCCTCAAGCTCTTCTGTTTCTTCTGTCTCTTCCTGACTGCGTTTTTCTTTATCCATAATTTCCTCCTGTTTATCTCGTCAGAATCTCTATTTTTTCCTGCTGCAGATAAATTATGCAGATCAGGATGATATTTACAAGAAGCGAGAATATAAACAGCACATACCCTGCAATATATGCCTTTGACTCCTTTACCGCAGCTTTTTTTGCCGGGAAGAGATTTTTTATCTCAACCCACGGGGCGTAAACTGTTGCGGCCATATCGGTTTCAAGGATTGTTCCGTTTTTGAGAGCCTCCAGAAGCTCCCTTTCGCTGAGCCCCTGTTTTGTCTCTCCTGCTGTCATTACATCAAACTTAGCGGCCTTTTTTTTAACCGGGTAGGTGCGCCCGCAGGAGGGGCACTCCGTTTTCTTCCCTGCTTTGAAGGAAAACTCAGCCGAGCAGTTTTTACATATGCCTTTTATCATTCCCATCTTTTAAAAAGCCTGTGGTCTGTTTTAAGTATATCAAATATTTTCCCGATCATGAAAGAGATAAGATCGTCAATGGATTCCGGTTTGTGGTAAAAAGCAGGTGCGGCAGGGATAATGACCGCCCCGGCTTTGGCAAGTCTGGTAAGGTTTTCCAGATGTATCAGGTTCAGCGGAGCCTCCCTGAACAGGATAATCAGATCCCGCCTCTCCTTCATTGCCACATCAGCGCAGCGCTCCACCAGATTAGAACTCACTCCGGAGGCTATTCTTCCCACGCAGCCCATGGACGCAGGAGCTATTATGTAATGATCCACCATGAAAGAGCCGCTGGAGACCGGGGCGGAAAAGTTTCTGCTGTCATGGAAGATGACATTTCCGCCGTACTGGGCACTGCCGGGCTCTTTCCCTGTTTCGATCCTGATATTCTCATACCCGTCGGGCGTTATGCAGACATGTACCTCCGCATCAAGCTTTGCAAGCTCGTCCAGAAGTCTGAGTCCGTAAACAGCCCCGCTTGCGCCGGTTATGCCGAGAAAAAACTTTTTCATAAGTTATATTAAAGAAATATATCGACGGCTGTAAAGAGGAATATGGTTACGCTGATGTAGGCGTTCAGGTTGAAAAAAGCCATATCCAGCTTTGAAAGATCATTCGGTTTGAGGATAGCGTGCTGATACAGCATGAAAATACCTGTAAGCATCACTCCGGCGAGATATACCCACCCCAGACCAAACATGAACTTAGCTGAAAAGAAAATCAGGAAAGCCAGAGCGTGAAGAGCGCGGGCAAGGTACAGGGAGCCTGTGACTCCTATATATCTCGGTATGGAGTGAAGGTTCTCTTTTCTGTCGAAGTCAATGTCCTGACAGGCGTAAACTATGTCAAACCCCGCCACCCAGAGAAGGACGGCGAGCCCCAGCATCACTATGGACGTGCTCACTTCACCTCTTACAGCTACCCACGCGCCTATGGGTGCAAGACCCAGCGCCACGCCGAGAACAATGTGGCAGAGAAACGTGAAGCGTTTGGTATATGAATAGAGTATGAAAATTCCCAGAGGAATAGGGGATAGCCAGAAGCAGAGCGGATTGAGCATGTATGCGGCGAAAAGATACACTGCAAACGATACCGCTGTGTAGAGTCCTGCCTCTTTTCTGCTTATTCTGCCCGCGGGAATATCTCTCTTTGCGGTTCGGGGATTGCGCGCATCTATTGCCGCATCCGCAAGCCTGTTAAAACCCATAGCGCCGGAACGTGCGCCGAGAACGGCTATGACTATCCATAAAACCGTAGGGAGCGACGGCAGACCCTCAGCCGCCAGAAGCATTCCGGTGAACGCGAAGGGGAGGGCGAACAGAGTATGTTCCACCTTTATCATGCTTAAAAATGTCTTAAACTTTTCCAATTTTAGTCACCAAATCAACTGAGAATGATATTATAAATGCTTTCGGCAAAGTCATCCGAAGCGTTGAGGCTTTCTATCCTCGTTATATTTATTCCCTTAGCCTTTATGTGGCTGATATATTCTTCATCAAGCTCAATGAGCGTCTCTATATGATCGGAAACAAATGAGATCGGCACAACGATTATATTGTCCGTGCCCGCATCGGCAAGCTGGTCAAGCTTTGTGCTTGTCTCAGGTCCGAGCCACTTCACGGGGCCTGTGCGGCTCTGATAAGCCAGAGAGTAGTTGTAATGGCGGAGCATATCTTTGATATAGTTTATCTGCTCTTCCAGATGGATGGTGTAGAGATCCCCTTTTGCGAGGGTGTATTCCGGCAGTGAGTGAGCGGAATAGAGAATGTGGCACTCAGTGAGCGGTTTCCCAAGGGATTCGGCAGCTTTGTAAATGCGCGCTATGAGGCAGCTATTGTAGCTTTCGTTAAGATGCCAGAACGGGATGCGCTTCATGTGGCCTTTGATGCTGACGGTTTTCAGCTTTTCCTCAAACCTTTTGAAGCAGAGCCCGCTTGTGGTGTAGGAGTCCTGCGGGTACATGGTCATTACGTATATATTGCCGAACTCCGAGCCGTCCAGCCTGTTCAGCTCGTCTTCAATATACGGGTGGTAGTAGCACATTCCGGTTCTGACCTCCAGTTCCCTGCCTGTTTTGGCATGGTATACGGAAGCTGTTTTTTCAAGAACGGTTTTCATGTGCTTTAACTGAGGTGAGGAGCCGCCCATTTTTTCATATAAAGGGGCGACTTTTCTGGAACGCGATTTCGCTATTATTCCCGCCAGAATATTCTGCGGCCATGAACCGATTTTAAAATCGATTATGGTGCGGTCTGAAAACAGGTTTTTGAGAAAGGGGCGGATCGCCTCAACAGAGTCGGGCCCGCCCATATACATAGCGAAAAGAAGGTCTTTCATTAAACGCCTTTAACTATATCCACAAGGTGCTTGACATTTTCAACCGGAGTCTTGGGCATTATGCCGTGGCCGAGGTTGAAGATGTGCCCTTTGAGCGATTTTCCTTCCTCAAGGATGATGTTTGCGTATTTTGTGATTGTGTCCTTATCAGCGAAAAGAAGCGCCGGGTCCATATTCCCCTGAAGGACAAACTTGTGATCCAGAGCGGCATCTGCCTGTTTAAGGCTTATTTTCCAGTCCACGCCGAGGGCGGCGCAGTTCAGGTTTTTAATAAGCGGGTAGAACGATGAACTGTCTTTTGCGAAGTAGATGAAATGAGCGCCTTTGACAGATTCAGCAACCCTCTGCACATAGGGGAATATGAATTCTTCGTATTCGTATGTGGAGACAAGCCCCGCCCATGTGTCGAACATCTGCACAACGGGGCAGCCGCTGTCAACCTGAGCCTGGAGGTAGGAGATAGTGTTGTCCGTAAGTTTTTCCATCAGCACTGTGTAGGCCTTTGTGTTGTTGTGCATGAGTTTTTTGACTTCGAGGAAGCTTTTTGAGCCTTCACCCTCTATCATGTAGCAGGCAAGGGTGAAAGGTGCGCCAGAGAAGCCTATAAGCGGCACATTCAGCTTACTGATCATGAGCTTGATGGCATCCATGACGAACTTAAGCTCCGTTTTTGGGTTTACAAGCCTCATCCTGTCTGCGTCCTCAAGGGTTCTGACAGGGTTTGAAATATATGGAGCGGGTTTGAAATCCAGATTAACTCCCATAGGCTCGATGGGAACGAGAATATCGGAAAAAAGTATTGCGCAGTCCAGCCCGAAAGCATCTATAGGCTGAAGCACGACTTCGCAGGCAAGCTCAGGGGTTTTGCAGAGCTCAAGGAAGCTGACCTTACTTCTCACGTCTCTGTATTCCTTCATGTACCTTCCTGCCTGCCTCATAAGCCAGATGGGTGGTCTGTCGGTTTTTTCCCCGTTCAGTGTTCTTAATAAAAGGTCATTGAAAGCCATTTAGTTCTCCGTGAAATTTTTTGATACCATTATAATTGCCATGAAACTATAGCAACACATCCTCATTCTGCCAAGTCAATTAGTATACCCATGATTGTAAAAATTATGATCCGGACAAATTTAAGCTCTTTTCATTTGTTAATTCCGTTCTATTTCGGTTAATATTTAGTATCTTATTGCGATCTGATAAGCGTTTTGGTAGTCTGTACGCTCCCGCTGAGTTCGTCAGGGACGGGATGCAAATTATACCTATAGAAGAGGGCAGCGAATGGCAAAATTTGATGTAATAATCACGGATCATATCTCCGAGGAAGGCGTTAAGATACTTAAGGATGCGGGAGATATAAACGTAGACATCAGAGCCGGCATTAAAAATGACGACCTGAAACAGATTATCGGCAACTACGACGCAGCAATCACGAGAAGCGGAACCACCGTCACAGCCGAACTCATAGAAAACCCCGGCAAGCTCAAAATTCTCGGCCGTGCGGGTGTGGGTCTTGACAATGTGGATATAGAAGCCGCCAGCAAGAAAGGGATAATCGTTATGAACGCCCCCACGGGCAATACTCTTGCCGCGACAGAGCTTACAATGGGCATGATGCTTGCCGCTGTGAGGAAAATTCCCGCTGCGAATGACTCTGTAAAATCTGTCAAATGGGACAGAAAGAAGTTCATGGGTATTCAGCTTCACGGTAAAACCCTCGGTATAGTCGGCCTCGGACGTATAGGCGGAAATGTTGCCATCAGGGCGAAAAGCTTCGGAATGAAAATTGTCTCCTTTGACCCGTACATAAAACAGGCCAAAGCGGATGCTCTGGGAGTTACCCTCTGTGACAGCCTTGAGGAGGTTCTCAGGCAGGCGGATGTTATCACCTTCCATACTCCGCTTACGGATGAAACCAAAAACCTGATCACAAAGAAAGAGATAGATATGATGAAGGACCACGTGGTGATCGTTAACTGCGCCAGAGGCGGTATAGTTAATGAGGACGATCTCTACGATGCCCTCGTATCCGGCAAGGTGTTTTCTGCTGCCGTGGATGTTTTCACTAAGGAGCCCCTCGGCGAAAACAGGCTTCTTACCCTCGACAACCTCTTTGTTACGCCCCACATAGGCGCAAACACAGAGGAAGGTCAGCGTGATGTGGCTCTTCTCATCTGCCAGCAGGTGGTGAACGCTCTGCACGGCAAATCATACGAAAACGCCGTTAATATCCCCTTCATGAAGTCTCAGCTCAGTATTGAAATGCAGAAATACTTTGAGCTTATTGAAAGAATGGGGCATCTCCTTGCGCAGCTCACAAAAGGCAGGCCTGAAAGAGTGGAAGTTACGATGGTGGGACATAAATTTGATGAAGACTTCTTTGAGAGAACCTTCGACACGCCGTTTAACTTTCAGGCTTTCACAATAGCCGGCCTCAGAGGGCTTCTTGAGTTCAATGTGAAAGAGACTGTTTCCTACATAAACGCCCCGTACATCGCAAAAGACAGAGGCATAGACATTCAGGAGAGCAAGACTCTTTCATACGGCAAGTTCAATGACCTGCTTGTCATGAAGGTGACTACGGATAAAGAGGAAAAGGTGATAGGCGGAACTGTCTTCCCTGATGGTTACGGCCGCATTACCATATTCGATCAGTTCTTCCTTGATATGATCTGTCAGGGCACATACATCTATATCAGAAACACCGACACACCCGGCGTTGTGGGCAAGATAGGAACCCTGCTCGGCAATAACAATATCAACATAGCGGGCTTTGAGCTCAGCCGCCTGAAAGGCGGGGATGCAATTTCGTTCATCTCCGTTGACAGCGAAGTTCCGAAAACTGTTCTTGATCAGATTCAGGCGATCCCCGGCATAATAGAAGCCAAGGTCGTTACTCTTTAATATTAATGATTGAATTAACAGTATAACTGCGGCAGGAATCCGGACGGCGGACATAACCCGCCTTCCGGAGGAAGCTGCTGTCTGAAACGGGCGGAATGCGGTATTTTTATTTTTCTGAAAAATCGGTGAAATTTAAAGAACGGTGGTGCGGTCTCTGCCGTCGCGTTTGCTGATGTAGAGGGCTTTGTCTGCGTTCTGGATCATCTCTTCGGAGTGGGAGAACTTCTGGTCAAACTCTGTTACGCCTGCGCTGAATGTTATTTTGAAACATCCTGTTTCGCTTTCAAAAACTATTTCTTTCAGCCCCTGCTTGATTCTTTCAAGGGCTATTACTGCGTGTGCAGTGTCTGTTTCCGGGAAAACGATTGCAAATTCCTCCCCGCCGTATCTTGCTGCTATGTCCGTTTCGCGGATATTTTCGCCTATGATGACAGCAAACGCGCGGAGAACTTCATCACCTTTTGGGTGTCCGTAACTGTCGTTGACTTTTTTAAAGAAGTCCAGATCGAGGAGGGCAACAGTAAATCTGTTGCCGTATCTTTTGGATTTATCAAATTCGCTTTTAAGTCTGTCTTTAAAATATGAGTGGTTGTACAGAAGCGTAAGTCCGTCTTTTTTCGCCATTTGCTCAAGAAATTCGTTCTGTTCCAGAACATTTGTGGATGCAAAAGCAAGCTCAAAGACCGTGTTTTCAAGCTCTTCCGTCTTTTTTTGCAGCTCAACAGTCATGGCGAAATATTTCACAAGGGTATTGTAGTGGATTATGAGATCCTCAACCGGATCATCGATGTGCGTAAACTCAAAGAAGAAATCCTTGGAAAGTGACAGAAAATGATGGTCAAACTCTCTGTTTGCAATAAACAGAAAGAAGTTCTCTGACGACATCATGGAAGCAAGCTTTTCCGCAGTATCATCTTTGCGGACTTCGTAAATTATCACCTTGGAACCGTCCTCTTTGCGGGCGCAGTCCCAAGGTATGCTTTCCGGAAAAAGCTGCTTCAGTGTTTCTGTCGTTTCATCGCTTTGTGTGCAGCGGTAAACTGTGGGACTAACCTGCATCCTCCGGTCTCATATGTGGGAAGAGAATTACTTCTCTTATGGACTGGCTGTCAGTGAGCAGCATCACCAGTCTGTCTATACCGAGACCCGCGCCAGCCGTGGGCGGAAGCCCGTATTCAAGAGCGCGGATATAGTCGCTGTCCATTGCGTGGGCTTCTTCGTCCCCCGCTTCTTTTTCAGCAACCTGTTTCTCAAATCTTTCTTTTTGGTCTATCGGGTCGTTGAGCTCATTAAAACCGTTGGAAACCTCAAAACCGCCTATGAAAAGCTCATAGCGCTCTGTAATTTCCGGATTATCCTTTCTTGATTTGGCAAGAGGGGAAACCTCTTTGGGATAATCTGTAATAAATATCGGATCAAAAAGTTTTTCCTCAACTGTATTCTCAAAAATTTCCAGAACTATTCTTCCTCTGCCCCAGTTTTCGTTTATAAAAATACCTAAGCCTTCGGCGGTTTTTCTGGCTGAGTCATAATCTGCAAGCTGCTCCTGAGTGATCTCTTTTTCACCGAGTTCAACAATAGCCTGCTCCATGTTCATCCTTTTCCACGGGGACTCAAGATCTATTATACGCCCATTGAACGGAATTTTCGCTGTTCCGCATATTTTTACGGCAATATTTCTCACAAATTGTTCGATCATGTCCATGAGGTCGTGGTAATCGGCATATGCCATGTACCATTCTATCATGGTGAATTCGGGGTTGTGGCGTGTGGAAAGCCCCTCATTGCGGAAGCTCCGGTTAATTTCAAAAACACGTTCAAAACCGCCGATAACAAGCCTTTTGAGGTAAAGCTCCGGTGCAATGCGCATGTACAGCGCCATATCCAGCGCATTGTGATGCGTGATAAACGGTTTCGCCGTCGCACCGCCCGCAATAGGCTGCATCATGGGGGTTTCAACCTCCATAAAGTCTTTGGAGAGGAAGAAGTTCCTTACCTCCTGTATGATAGCGCTTCTTTTGCGGAAAATGTCACGTACATTATCATTAACTATAAGATCTACGTATCTCCTGCGGTATCTCTGTTCAACGTCTTTCAGGCCGTGAAACTTCTCCGGCAGGTCTCTGAGGGTTTTTGTGAGCAGGCTGAATTTCTCTGCATAAACGGTGAGTTCGCCTGTTTTTGTTTTGAAGACAAAGCCGGAGATACTCACAAAGTCGCCTACATCGGTGAGTTCAAACACGCTGTACTGCTCTTCCGGTAAGTCGCCTTTTTTGAGATAAGCCTGAATATTTCCCGTTCTGTCTTTAAGGTTGAGGAAAGTAGCCTTGCCGAACTGCCTGATCGCCATGATGCGCCCGGCAACGGTGAAGGTGTATTTTTTTTCAAGAAGTTCATGTCCGTCAGTGTTTTCGAATCTTTCCGACACGTCCTTTATGCTGAAAGGAACCTTGAATGAGTTTACATAAGGTTGAACTTTTTTTTCGGCCAGTTTTTGAAGTTTTTCCAGACGGTGCTGATCCATGTTGAGTGTGTTTTCTCCTTAATGATTGCCTGCGGCGAAACCCTTTGCTGAAGCAGTTTTCAAAGGCAGGATGTAATATATGAATAATGTGTTTTATCCATCTTAATGTGTTGACTTGTTATACAAAAATCTTTAATCTATTACAAGAAAGAAATTATTTATGACCTTTCCGGCATTTGAAGTGTCATTAATTTTGCCGAAACCGTCACATAATAGTTGCATAAGCATGAGTTTTGATTTATTTCAGCATGCAAGCCGGAGGTAAAAAGGAATGTTAAACGGTCTCTACAATGTTTTTTCTAGCGACCTTGCCATAGATCTCGGAACAGCCAACACACTGATTTACGTTAAAGGCAAGGGCGTAGTTTGCGATGAACCCTCAGTCGTCGCTATAAACAACCATAACAAAGAAACCCTCGCAGTGGGGGACGAAGCAAAATGCATGCTGGGAAGAACTCCGGCAAACATAGTTGCCATCCGCCCCATGAAGGACGGGGTCATAGCCAGCTTTGAGCATACGGAAAAGATGCTCCGTTATTTTATCCAGAAAACACTTAATAAGAAGAAATTCATCGGTCCCCGGATCGTTATATGCGTTCCCTCCGGCGTTACTCAGGTTGAAAAGCGCGCTGTGAAGGATTCTGCCATTCAGGCGGGAGCCCGCGAGGTTTACCTTGTTGAGGAACCCATGGCTGCTGCCATAGGCGCCGGTCTGCCCATCGAGGAACCTTCAGGCAACATGGTGGTGGATATAGGCGGCGGAACAACGGAAGTTGCTGTCATATCCCTGTCAGGTATAGTTTACTCAAACTCTGTCCGTGTCGGCGGGGATGAGATGGACGATGCCATCGTCAATTACATCAAGAGAAAATACAACCTTCTCATCGGTACAAGCACCGCAGAGAAAATCAAAAAGGAAATAGGCTCCGCCTTCCCCATGGAAGAGCGTAAAACCATAAAAATCAAAGGACGCGACATGGTGTCCGGTATTCCTCAGACGAGAGAAATCTCAGACGCGGAAGCCAGAGAAGCCATAGAGGAAGCTGTGACCAAAATTGTGGACGCGGTGAGAATCGCCCTTGAGAAAACTCCGCCTGAACTTTCTGCCGACATAGTAGACAGAGGCATAGTGCTCACAGGCGGCGGCGCGCTCCTTAAAGGACTTGACAAACGCCTTGAGTCAGAGACCAAGCTCCCCATTCTTGTTTCAGACGATCCGCTCAGAGCGGTGGTGATGGGAGCCGGCAAGGTGCTTGACAATATCGAGCTGCTCAAAAAAGTAACCATAGACTAGTTTGCCAATGAACGGCTGGAAAAAGATAGCAGGAATAACAGCCTTTCTTCTTTTCCTTATTCTGCTTCAGGTGCAGAACCCTGAAATTAACGGACCATTCAAGGGGATTTTCGGCAACGTCGTAAATCCCTTTATTTATTACTCTTCCAAGACTGCCGGATTTTTCGGCGACGTGTGGACCGGGTATATAAATCTTGTTTACGTCCGTCAGGATAACCTTGACCTTAAGGATAAGAACGACAGGCTGAAAATGGAAAACTCCCTCCTTCGCGAAAAGGTTCTGGAATATGAAAGGCTGAAAAAGCTTCTTAACTTCAAAGAGGCATACAGCTTTCAGTCTGTTGCGTGCAATGTTGTGGGCAGAAACGTTGACGGCTATCTGAAATACATAATAATAGACCGCGGTTCGGAAGACGGGATCGAAGTGAAAGATCCGGTAATCAGCTTTGAGGGTCTGGTGGGTTCCGTCAGCGAGGTGTACAACAACACCGCGCGTGTTGACGTTATCCTTAACATAAAAAACAATGCCAGCGTTATGAATAAACGCACCAGAGCGGTGGGCATAATAAGAGGCAACGGCGAAGGCCAGCTTGTGGTTGACTACTACGACAGGCTGGACAAGGTTCAGATAAAGGACGAGCTTATAACATCAGGCCTCGGCGGTGTGTACCCCAAAGGGATAGCGGTCGGCGTGGTGGACAGGGTGGACGTGCGGGACACCGGTCTTTTTCAGGATCTGTTCGTGCGTCCCGTTGTGGATTTCTATAAGCTGGAAAATGTTCTGGTGCTGAAAAGGTAGCGCTTATGTATTATGTGCTGCTGATTCTCACTCTTCTTGTTCTCCATGTTCTGGCGAATTCGGTTTTCGGTTTTCTGAACCCTGTTTCGTTCATACTGATCGTCTATATTGCTGTACTGGAAAAACTGGATGAAACAAACTACATCTGGCACGCGGTTATTTTCGGTCTTTTCAGTGATTTTGTCCGGAGCGGGTATCTGGGGCCGGGAGTCTTGATCTATTTCTTCTACGGAGTAATCACCCTCAAGGCAGGCGTGTTTTTTGACATGCAGAAGTTTTTTTCCAGATTCTTTTTCCGTTTCGGACTTATCGCCATACATGTCTTTCTGAATATGGCAATGAACGATTATCTGAAAACACCGTTCTTAGGCGCATATCTGTATTATCTGTTAATCAACACTCTTGCCTTGGTAGCGCTTGTGTTAGTCACGGAGGTCACCGGTGCTTTTAAAAGTACTGAAAGACGAAGTTCTGGAGTATTATAAGCGCAGAACCTACTGGTTCATCGGCATAGTCATCCTGATGTTCGCCGGTCTTGTAGTACGTCTGGTTTATCTTCAGATATATGAGTTCGACAAATATAAAAGGCTTTCGGAGAATAACCGCATCCGTATCGTTAAGGTGCGTGCCGACAGAGGCTTTATATTCGACCGCAAGGGAAGACTCCTTGTCAAAAATACCCCCAGCTACGAGCTTAAGGTTGTAAAAGAGGATGCCGGGGATATTGACGAGCTTATTCAGGGGCTTTCAAAATATGTGCATATAGACCGCGAGTATGCAATGAAATCAATCAGACGCTCATATTTCTATGAACCTGCGGTTATAGCCCGCGGGCTCACTTTTGAGCAGGTTGCCGAGATTCTCGAAAACTACAATGACTTCAAAGGGCTTGAGGTGGATATAGAATCGGTAAGGGAATATCTGGACAGCAGAGCCTTAAGCCATATACTCGGTTATCTCTCAGAGGTTACTGAGAATGACCTCAAGAATGACTCCTCATATTCCAGCGGGGATATGATAGGTAAAACCGGAATAGAAAGAGTTTACGAGCAGGAACTGAGAGGAGTGGACGGCGCAAGGCAGGTAGAGGTGGACAGCTACGGCCGCCCGATCAAAACCCTTTCCGAGAAGCACACTATCACCGGAAACGACCTTGTTCTCACTCTTGATATGGATTTACAGAGATCTATCCATAATATCTTCGAAGGGAAAAAGGGCGCCGCTGTTGTGCTTGATATAGAAACTTTCGGCGTAATGGCGCTTTATTCAGCGCCTACATACGACCTTAATATATTTTCGCCCTTTCACACCTCCGGGGAAAGAATGGGTATTATGACCGATCAGACAAAGCCTCTCCTTAACAGAGCCATTGAGGGTGCTTATCCTCCCGGTTCGGTTTATAAGATTCTCATGGGGATGGCGGGGCTTCTTGAAAGGAAGATCTCTCTTGATTCAAGGGTAACATGCACAGGGGAGATGCGTTACGGCAACTTCACTTACAGATGCTGGAAGAAGGAAGGGCACGGCTCACTTGCTCTAATAGATGCCATAGCCGAATCCTGCGACGTGTATTTCTATCAGCTTGGGCTTAACCTCGGCATTGACGACATCGAGAAGTATTCGACAACTCTGGGTCTCGGCAAAACCACAGGCATTGATCTCCCCAACGAAAAATCAGGCTTCTTCCCCGGAAGAGACTGGAAAAGACGCAAGTTCAAGGAGTCATGGTATCCGGGCGAAACGATCATCACCAGCATAGGGCAGGGTTATATGACTACCACACCTCTTCAGATAGCTGTGATGCTCGCGGGTATTTTTAACGGCGGAACGGTTATGAAGCCGAAGGTGGTTGAGTTTGTGCATAACCCTGTCACCGATGTTAAGATACATACGCCGATGGAGACAGTGGCGGAGATTGAGATCCCCAAGTGGATAGATGACGCACTCATGGACGGCATGGTGAAGGTTATCTACGGAAACACGGGAACAGGTTACAGGGCAAGGGTGGAAGGGGTAAGCTACGGCGGCAAGACTGGCACTGCACAGGTTGTTTCCCTGAGCAAAACGGAGCATATGAAAGACGATGAGATACCTGAGTTCATGCGTGACCACGCATGGTTCGGTGCTGTTGTCCCGGAGGATAACCCGAAATACGCCATTGCCATTCTTATGCAGCACGGAGGCTCAGGCAGCAGAAGCGCCGCCCCGGTTGCAGGCGCAATCGTCAATAAACTTGTGGATTTAGGATATGTTAGGGCTGAAAAAAAAGGAAATTGAGAATATAGACAAGGCGCTTGTCACAATCATTGCCATAGTTCTGACAATGAGCTGCGCCGCCGTTTACAGTGCATCATTTGATGCTCAGGCGGATGTGATAAGAGATTATTATGAAAAACAGGTTCTCTGGGTTGTTCTGGGCTTTGCGGTTTTCTTTTTTATATCGTGGGTGGGACACCAGCGTTTGGTAAAGTATCTCCCGGTGCTTTATGTTTTGGGCTGTGCGGCGCTTTTTTTTGTTCTTCTCATGCCGCCTATTATGGGCGCAAGAAGATGGATTATTATTGGCGGTTCCCGTATTCAGCCTTCGGAGTTCTTTAAATTTATCTGGGTACTGACTCTGGCGCGCATGTTTATCTCATACGATGATCTCAAACTCGGTTTTAAAGATATTTTCATAAAGATTCTCCCGCTTTTGCCTCCGTTTATTCTGATATTTCTCCAGCCGGATCTCGGAACAGCGGGCAGCTTCCTTGTAATCTGGGGTATTGTTATTCTCTTCATAGGCATCAAACGCATGCCGTTTGTTTTTGCCGCAGTTTCCGCCGCAGTGTTCCTGCCTGTGATGTGGATGTTTTTCCTGAAAGACTATCAGCGCCAAAGGGTGATGACATTTCTTGACCCGGAGAAAGATCCCTTCGGTTCAGGCTATCACGTTATTCAGTCCAAAATAGGCATAGGCAGCGGCGGAATCTGGGGCAAAGGCTTCATGGAGGGGACACAGTCCCATCTTAAGTTTATCCCGGAAAGGCATACTGACTTCATTTTCTCCGTTGTGGCGGAAGAGACCGGACTCGTCGGCGCTTCCATAATAATCTGCATGTTTCTGTTTATGATTGTGCGTGTGCTGAGCATCTCAATGGAAACCAGGGAAGCCTCCGGCAAGGTCATATGTGTTGCCGTTGCAGCTTATATATTCTTTCAGTTTTTTGTAAACTCCGCCATGACAATGGGCATAATGCCTGTTGTGGGTATACCCCTGCCCATATTCAGCTACGGCGGGTCATCACTGCTTACATTCATGGCGATGCTTGGTCTTGTGAACAGCGTCGCAATGCGAAAATACAATCCAATAGGCGCGTAATTAATGCTTGATAATTCTCTTTTAACCATCTCAAAGCCCTCAAGGTATGTGAACCATGAAATAAATTCCGTTCATAAACCGAAAGAGGGCAGACTCTCATTCTGCCTTGCTTTTCCCGATGTTTATGAAGTGGGTATGAGCCATATAGGCTTTAAAATGCTTTACGAGAGGCTGAACGCCTCCGAACACATCGCCTGCGAAAGATTCTTTATGCCTTGGACGGATGCCGTGGCTGAGCTTAAGGAGAAGATATTCGTCTCCCTTGAATCCGGAACGGGGCTCAGGGATTTTGATATACTTGGCTTTTCGCTCCAGTATGAGCTTTCCTACACAAATGTTCTCCACTCAATGAAATACACCGGAATCCCTTATTTTTCATCCGAAAGAGGAGAAGACGACCCCATAGTTACCGCCGGAGGGTCATGCGCTATGAACCCCATGCCGCTGAAAGATATTATAGATGTATTTTTCATAGGTGAGATGGAGGGTGAGATTACATCTGTTTTTGAAACACTCGCCGGAATGAAGGGACAGGGAAGAAAAGCCAGACTGGAATACCTGAACAGCCTGCCCTACACCTATGTTCCCTCTGTTGATCCTGCTAAAAAAGTAAAGAGGAACATATACACAGGTTTCAGTGACGATGTGACAATAAGCAGCCTCATAGTTCCCATGATGCCTGCCGTGCAGGACAGGGTAGCCGTGGAGATCTCAAGGGGCTGCACAAGAGGGTGCAGATTCTGTCAGGCGGGTTATATCTACCGTCCCTCCCGTGAACGCAGCATTGAAGCAATTGCAAAGGATGCTCTGCATCAGCTTGCCTCAAGCGGGTATATGGAGGTTTCCATGCTTTCCCTCTCCGCTGCGGACTACAGCAGGCTTGAGGAGCTTCTTGTCACCATGACAAGGCTCATAAGCGCAGAGGGCTCATCCCTTTCGCTCCCCTCCATCAGAGCAGACAGGATACAGGACTTCATCTTCCGTGAACTGGCAAAGGTGCGCAAATCCGGCTTTACCATTGCTCCAGAAGCGGGCTCTCAGAGGCTGCGTAATATAATAAACAAGAACCTCACCGAGGAAGAGATAATTTCAGCAGTGCAGAAAGCCGCTGATGCGGGCTGGAACGGCGCTAAGCTGTATTTTATGATAGGTCTCCCTTTTGAAACGGATGAAGATGTTCTGGCCATTGCCGATCTTGCCTTTAAGGTAAAAAGAGCAGTGGGCAGGGGACGATTCGATATTAAGATCTCCGCATCAAACTTTGTTCCCAAGCCACATACGCCTTTTCAGGTTTTCCCTCAGAATACGGGGGCGGAACTGAGACGCAAGCAGATGCTGCTCGCCGATAAGCTGAAAAGCTACCGCATGCGCCTCAGCTGGCATGATGTGGAGCAGAGCGTTATGGAAGGGGTCTTCTCCAGAGGTGATGAGAGGCTTTGCAGGGTGCTTGTCCTCGCGGCAGACCGCGGGCTTATGTTTGACGGATGGAGCGAATGCTTCGACTCACACGCATGGAAGCAGGTGTTCCGTGATCTTGATCTCACAATGGAGGAGTTCGCCTCGAAAGAATTCAGGAAGGGTGATGCTCTGCCGTGGGGGAACATAGATTCCGGCGTGGAACCTGATTACTTTGAAGACGAATACGAAAAAGCCCGCAATGAATCCATCACCAAGGACTGCCGCGAGGATGCGTGTACAGACTGCGGAGTGTGCGATTTTAAAGATATTCTCAATGTTTATGCAGGGGAAAAACTCCCGGAGGAAACAGCCCCCGCAGAACAGGAAGAGACGTTCCATTATGTATTTTATATCGAGAAACGCAAGGCAGGGAAATTCCTCTCCGCTATAGAATCCATCCGCCTGTTTACCCATGCGGCGAGAATAGCCCAGATAAAGCTGGCATTTACTCAGGGGTTCAACCCCCAGCCGAAGATGCGCTACCTTATCCCGCCCCCAGTGGGTGTTGAGTGCGCATGCGATCTGCTTGCCCTTGAGTGCGGCAGGCTGAACAATTTCGGCGAGGTTCAGAAAAGAATCAATGCTATTCTGCCTGACGGTGTTAAGGTTAAGCGCATCATCCCTTACAAGGTGAATGAGAAAAGGGTGGGTTTCGCGGGACGCTACCGTCTCGGCGGTGAGCTGCCCTCCATGCTTGATAAACTGGCGGCAGAGGACAAGGCCTATTATATTAAGAAGGATAAGAAGGGCAGGGATAAAAAGGTTGAGCTTGCCGAGTTCATGCTCCACAGGTCCGCGGATGAGGTAATCCTCCTTTCCGGAGATACGGGCTCATTCAACCTGCTTGAGTTTTTCGCATACCACGGATTAAGCAGGGCTGAGCTTGATGTGGAGCGCAAAAACCTGTATATGTTCCAGAAACCGAGAGCGGAAAGAAGCCCGGACAGCGAAGACGAAGGGGATGATGACGAAAGCTGAAAGGTTCCGTCCGTTTTTTGAGAGACTGTATGAAAAATACAATACCCCTGAATATGTAGGCACAGACCCTATAGTCTATCCGTATACTGTTAAGGGGAATACTGAGTTTGTGGCATTCTGCTCAAGCTGTTTCGCCTACGGCAATGTTAAGGCGATTCAGGGCTTCCTGATGAGCTTTTTCAGCGAGTTCGGCACAGACCCTTTCGCTTTGGAAGACAAAGAGACAAGGCTTTACTACAGGTTTCAGAAACCGGCTGATGTCAGAGCATTTGTGCTTGCTTTAAAGGAGCTTTACTCCGAATACGGTTCAATTGAGAATGCCTTTTCCTCAATGGGCGGAAGCCTTGAGGAATCGCTTATCAGTTTTGTCATCCATATGAAAAAAAGGGGTGCGGCATACGGCGGCAGGGACGGCTACAGCTTTCTTTTCGCCGATCCTGTTAAGTCCGGGGCGAAGCGTTTGCGCATGTTCCTCCGCTGGATGGTGAGAAAAGATCAGGTGGATTTCGGCATATGGAAAAATTATGCCTGTAAGGACTTGCATTTTATCATAGACACACATATATTAAGATTCGCATATAAGAACGGGATAATCAGGAATGATTCCGGAACAAGAAAAAATCTTGATACTGTTACAGATTTTTTCAGAGAGATGAACCCTGACGACCCGGCTAAATATGATTTTGCAGTTTCAAGACTTGGTATAGCCTTCGGCTGTACCTATGGCGCGGATGAAAGATGTGTTTCATGCGCAGAGAGAGATATGTGTCCGTTTAATGAAGTCTCAGGGTGAGAATTGAGAGTGAAACAATCTTAATTCCTATGATTGACAAACGGATGAATTTGTATAGTATAACTTATAAGTTATTAAGGAGGAAACAATGGCTGTTGAACTTAATGAGTCAACCTTTCAAACTGATGTGGTAGAGAGCAGCTTGCCCGTTCTCGTGGATTTCTGGGCTGTGTGGTGCGGACCCTGCAGAATGCTTACTCCCACTGTGGAAGCATTGGCCAATGAATATGCCGGCAAAATAAAAGTCGGTAAAGTAAACGTGGATGAAAACCAGCAGCTTGCCGCTAAATACGGCATAATGAGCATACCCACCGTTATGGTATTCAAAGGCGGCAAAGTGGTTGAGCAGTTCATCGGTGTTCAGCCCAAAGGCGTTTATGAGGACGCTATCAAGAAATATATCTAGGGTGTTTTATGCCCTTTTATGAATACAGGTGCGCAGACTGCGGTACTGAGTTCTCACGCCTTGTTTTCAGGGCGGAAGACCCGGCTGAATGCACAAAGTGCTCCGGAACAAATGTCGAAAGGGTTGAGCATGTAAAGCATTCCGCAGGCTGCGTATGCTGCACCCCGAAGGGATGTTTTCCGTCCTCTTCCGGCACTCCCGGAGAGTAGAGCGGTTTAGCAGCAGTATAACCATAAAAGAAAAAAATTTAAGGCCTTCCGTGTCACTGCGGAAGGCTTTTGTTTTTTTATACCCCATAACAGTCTCACATATATTGAAGTTCCATGACTTAAGCTCCTCCGGCAAAGCCTTGAGAGGGCGTTTTCATAAAACAGACAGGGTGTCCTGTTTGATGTTATTAATTGACATGGAAGGCTTACTGAATTAAAAAATAAATATCTTTTTGACAAAATTTGCGGGCTGCCGTAAAAATGCGGTTTTGCTCCACTAAACCTAGAAGGGGTTGTACATGAAGAAAATTCTTTTAGCACTTTTAACGGCGGTTCTTTTCACCGCGGGCGCTTACGCCAAAGACAAGCAGATTAAAGCGGGCTTTATCTATGTCGGACCCGTGGGCGATGCCGGATGGACCTACGCACACGATCAGGGCAGACTTGAGATGGAAAAACTTCCCTACGTAGACAAATCCACTTACATTGAATCTGTGCCCGAAGGTGCTGACGCGACAAGGATAATCACCGGTCTTGCCAAAAAAGGGCACAACCTGATATTCACCACCAGCTTCGGCTACATGGACCCTACCATTGAAGTTGCAAAAAGGAATAAAGACATCATTTTCATGCATTGCTCCGGCTATAAAACGGCCGAAAACGTGGGTACTTACTTCGGCAGAATGTATCAGCCCCGTTACCTTTCAGGCGTTGTTGCAGGTAAAATGACCAAATCAAACACAATCGGCTATGTTGCCGCTTTCCCTATTCCCGAAGTTATCAGGGGAATAAATGCATTTACCCTCGGCGTTAAAAGTGTAAACCCCGCTGCAACTGTAAAAGTTGTCTGGACACACACATGGTTTGATCCGGGTAAAGAGCGCGAAGCTGCTGAAAGCGTACTTGACGCAGGCGCAGACGTTATCACCATGCACCAGGACACACCCGCCCCTCTTCAGGCTGCTGAAAAAAGAGGCGCATACGCCATCGGCTATAATGTTGATATGAAGAAATTCGCACCCAAAGCTTACCTCACTTCACCCGTGTGGAACTGGGGGGCTCTGTATAAAGTTGTTGCGGAGCAGGTGAGCAAAGGCACATGGAAAAGCGAGCAGATCTGGTGGGGTATGGAGCACGGCCTTATTGATCTCGCTCCCCTCAGCGACCTTGTTCCCGCAGATGTTAAAAAGATAGTTGAAGAAAGAAAAGCCGCAGTCAAAAACGGCACAAATAAAGTTTTCACAGGCCCCATCAAAGACCAGTCCGGCAAAATTGTTGTGCCCGCAGGCAAAACAATGACAGATGCCGAAATGCTCAGCATGAACTTCTTCGTTGAAGGCGTTCAGGGCTCACCTAAGTAATTAAAAAAATAAGGGCGGTGCAGGGTGTAAAAGCTCTGCACCGCTTTTTTATTTTTAAGGGATCACATTGAAACCGTATCTTAAACTTGAAAATATAACAAAAAGCTTTCCGGGCGTTAAGGCTCTGGATAATGTTTCTCTGGACTGTTACGAAGGGGAGATCCATACCCTTCTCGGTGAAAACGGAGCTGGTAAAAGCACACTCATGAGCGTATTGGCGGGGCTTTATAAACCGGAAGCCGGAAGCATATCCGTTAACGGTTCCGAGGTTTTTATTTCTTCTCCGTCTGAGTCTCTTAAGTTTGGAATAGGCATGGTTTACCAGCATTTTATGCTTGTGCGTAACCATTCTGTCATGGAAAATATTCTTCTTTCTCTTGATAACCTTCCGGGGGTGATAAACAGGGGTGAGGTCTTTGAAAGAACGAAGAAAATTCTGGATGATTTCGGTCTCAGCATTAACCTGAATGAGCCTGTGTGGAAGCTTTCCATAGGCGAGCAGCAGTGGGTGGAGCTTATCAAGCTTCTCATCCGTGACTGTAAGGTGCTGATTCTGGATGAACCTACTGCGGTTCTCACTCCGCAGGAGGCGGACACTCTTTTCGGCTTTCTTAAGAAGCTGAAAAGTCAGGGTAAATCCATTATTTTTATCTCGCACAAAATGCGTGAGGTCATGGAGCTTTCAGACCGTGTTACGGTTCTCAAAAAAGGGAAGACAGTGAAATCTCTCACTGCCGGTGAGTTTGATGAGGCTCTGCTTGCGGGACTCATGATCGGCACTGATGACGTGCCTCAGTGGGAGAAGACGGAAAAGGCGTTTGACGAGAAGATACTGGAAGTTAAAAACCTCTCTGTCGAGAATGACAAAGGGCTTTCCGACGTTAAAGGGATCAGCTTTGAGCTTTTCAGAGGCGAGATTCTGGGCATAGCAGGTGTTGCCGGAAACGGACAGAAGGCGTTGGCCGAGGTTCTCACCGGGTTACGCAGACCCACGGGCGGGCAGATAATCGTCAAGGGCGAGGACTTCACCAACCACAAGGGCAAAAACCCCTACATAGCGGGAATAGCCCATATACCGGAGGATAGAAAAGCCTTCGGCATAGCCCCAGAGATGAGCGTGGATGAAAACCTCATTCTCAAAAGCTATAAAGACAGCAAATTCAAAAACTTTTTCATACAGAACGCCAGAGCAATCAAAGAGAATGCCGAGGAACTTATTTCCAAATTCGCCATCAAGACCGGTCCTGCCGGCTCGCCCGTGCGGCTGCTCTCCGGCGGAAACATTCAGAAGGTTATCATCGCACGTGAGCTTTCCCTAAACCCGCTTGTGCTTGTGGCTCTGTACCCCACACGCGGGCTTGATATAGGCTCAGCGGAATATGTTCACAAAGTTATTATAGATGCTAGAGAGAACGGAATGAGCACTATTCTCATATCAGAAGATCTGGATGAGCTTCTCAAGCTCTCAGACCGTGTGGCGGTTATGTTCAGAGGGGTGATAACAGGCGTTGTCAAACCGGAAACAGCCACCAGAGAAGAGATAGGACTTATGATGGGCGGAGTGAAACATGCGGATAAGATTTGAAAAAAGACTGGAAGCTTCAAAGGCTTTCCGTATTACTGCCCCTTTTGTGGCAGTTGCGTTTTCGCTTCTTACCGCGGGAATCATAATGCTTTTTGCGGACATTAACCCCCTTGAAGCCTACAAAGACATGATAATGGAAGCCCTCGGCACATCTTACGGCATAAGCGAAACACTCGTAAAAGCCACCCCGCTTATAATCTGCGGGCTGGGTATATCCATAGCCTTCCGTATGCAGCTCTGGAACATAGGTGCAGAAGGGCAGCTCGTCATGGGAGCCATAGGCGCTTCCGGTGTCGCACTCTTTTCCGGAATCGAAAGCCACTTTCTGATGATCGCCGCAATGATAGCCGCTTCAATGCTTTCAGGCGGTCTCTGGGCAGTGGTGTCAGGGTTTCTTAAAGCGAAATACAGAGTGAACGAGATTATCGTCACACTCCTGATGAATTACATAGCCATATCCATCCTTTCCCTGCTTATCTACGGCAGATGGAAGGACCCTTCCGGCTTCAACTTCCCTCACTCAGCGCAGTTCGCAGAAGCCGCACGCATGACATATTATTTCGATTCAAGGCTGCACACAGGCTTTTTCATCGCACTCGTGCTTGTTTTTCTTGTGTACGTATTCATGGAGAAAACAGTGTACGGCTACGAGGTAAGAGTCATAGGCGATAACCCCAATGCGGCCAAATACGCCGGAATGAACATCACAGGCGCAATAATCGGCACAATGTTTCTCAGTGGAGCCATAGCAGGCATTGCTGGTTTCAGCGAGGTTTCAGGTGTCCAGTACCGCCTTCAGGAAGGGGTGTCCATAGGCTACGGCTACACGGCTATCATAGTCGCATGGCTTGCCAGACGCTCTGCCCTCGGTGTGCTTATTGTGTCCCTGATTATGGGTATTCTGCTTGTGGGCGGTGACAGCTTACAGATAATGTGGCAGCTTCCCGTCGCCTTTGTAAACCTGTTTCAGGGACTGATACTGTTTTTCGTGCTTTCATCAGACTTTTTCATAGCCAATAAAATGCGTATAACTTGGGGCAAATCATGATAGAAGTTCTTCTTGATGCAACAATAAGGGCGGGCACATCTATCCTTTTCGCCACAACAGGCGCGATAATCATGGAGCGCTCAGGCGTGATCAACCTCGGCATAGAAGGGCTTATGCTTATCGGCGCACTTGCTGGCTTCGCAACGGCAAACCTCACTGGCAGCCTTTTTCTCGGAGTCTGTGCCTCGTTCCTTGCCGCTCTGGCAGCCGGAGCGATACACGGCTTCATAACTGTTTACCTCAGAGGAAACCAGATCGTATGTGGGCTTTCCCTCACTATGTTCGGCATAGGCTTTACAGCCCTTTTCGGTCAGAAGATGGTGGGCAAGACAATAACCGAGTTTTCAAGAACCGAGATCCCGTTTCTCTCGTCTATTCCGTTTATAAATCCGCTTTTCAGACAGGATATGCTGGTTTATTTCTCCATCCTGCTTGTTATCGGCGTGCACTTCTTCTTCCGCAGAACAAAGTGGGGGCTTTACCTCCGCTCAGTGGGTGAAAATCCCGCAGCGGCTGATACATCAGGCATAAGCGTAACCAGATACCGCATGATGGCTGTTCTGGTCGGTTCAGGCTTCGCAGGAATAGGCGGGGCATACCTTTCTCTGGCATACACTCCCTTTTGGGTGGAGAACATGACAGCGGGCAGGGGATGGATAGCGGTTGCGCTGGTTATTTTCTCCCAGTGGAACAGCACAAGAGCCGTATTCGGCGCATATCTCTTCGGCGGTATAGATGCTCTCCAGCTAAGGATGCAGGCGATCGGGACGGATATTTCCGCCCATGTGCTCCAGATGCTTCCGTATCTTTTTACAATAATAGTTCTTGTAATATCCACAATCAGGCTTGGCAAGGGTACAACTCCCGAACCGGAAAGCCTCGGCATTCCATATGACAGAGAGGACAGAAAATGAGAAAGGCAAGCGCGGCTCTGCTTGAAAGAATAAAGAAATACGGCAGTGTAAACGGTGAGGTCGTCAAGGTGGACAGGTTCATCAACCATCAGGTGGATATTGAGCTTTTCCGCCTCATGGCGGACGACATGGCCGGGCACTTCAAGGATGCCTGTCTTACCAAGATAATCACTGCTGAAACCAGCGGCATTACCATAGCGCACCCTCTGGCAGAGGCACTTGGGATTCCGTATATTTTCGCCAAAAAGAAGAAGCCGATCACCATGGCTGATTTTTACAGCGCTGAAAGCTACTCCTTCACCAAGCAGGAACACACGACCCTTTACATCTCCAAAGAGGTGCTGACTGCGGATGACAGAGTTATCTATGTGGATGATTTTTTTGCCAGAGGCAACACCCTGAAAGCCGTTAAGGAGATAATAGCTCAGTCAGGCGCAGAACTTGCCGGATGTGCGGTAATCATTGATAAAAAAGGGGAAGAGGGCGTTTATTCGATCCTTACTCTTGATGAGATAAAGAAGGGGCTAGACTAAGGCAGTTTTCTTTGTCTTACGTAGTCCCGCTCTATAACCGTAAACATGCCTGAAAGACTGATTTCCGGATTTGAAATTACATCATTAATTATTTCGTATGCTTCTTCAGGAAAAGAGGGTGAAAACCTTAAAAGGATTACGCCTGCACAGCCGAGAACATTGTTTTTAAAAACTTCTTCTCCGAAATCCCTGTCGAAGGTGATTAATATCCTGTTCTCTTTCAGAGCCAGTTTCATAACCTCTTTATCGCTTATCCCCTGCTGAACTGAGATTACGTGAAGCACATCATGACCGGATTCAGATATTAATTCCGCAGAACGTAAAGGTACGTTTTCGTCTGCAAGAAACTTCATCAGGCTACGCTTTTTTTGATAAAATAAACGGATTCGTCTCTGACTATCTCTGTTATAAACGCAAATGCCGCGTTAAGAGATTCTTCAGAGATAGAAGGGTAATTTGACAGGACCTGTTCCTTTGTCCATCCGGACGCAAACAGACCGATAATATGCTCAACAGTAAGTCTTGTCCCTTTTATTATTGGCTTTCCTGAGGCTATTTCAGGATCTGAGTCTATATGTTTTTTCCAGTCCATATAATCTGCTCCTGATTAATACTTAAAATGTTATACGGTATAAGCTTAGTTCAGAAAATCATGCAGCTTTTTGCGCATGGCTTTCTTGCGGAGCTTGGAGAGTGCTCTGGCTTCAAGCTGGCGCACACGCTCGCGGCTTATTTTCAGCATATCGCCTATCTCTTCCAGAGTTTTCGGCGCATCGCCCTCTATGCCGAAGCGCAGTTCTATTATCTTTGCCTCGCGCTCGGTGAGCTCGTCAATGATGTCTCCCAAAGACTGTTTTAAGGTTTTGGAGATAATATCGTCCTCAATGCTTTTGGAGCCTGAGTCAAGAAGATCGATAAATGAGCGATCCTCACCGTCTTTTATGGGCGCTTCGAGGGAAAGATAATTCCTTGAAACGCGGAGCACGTTTTCAATATCGGACTCTTCCATGCCGAGGTATTCCGCAAGCTCGCTGTTTGTAGCCTCACGCCCAAGCTGCTTGCTGAGCTTTTCTATTGCTCCGTTTATCTTGTAGAGTATGCCCGCCTGTTTGATGGGGAGCTTAACTGTTCCCGACTGCTCGGCCAGAGCCTGAATAATCGCCTGACGTATCCACCAGACTGCGTATGATATAAACTTGACACCTTTTGTGTGGTCAAAGCGTTTTGCCGCTTCAACAAGGCCGAGATTACCCTGATTTATAAGATCTGAAACGGGCAGACCCGTGTTTCTGTAACGGTTTGCGATAGAGACAACGAATTTAAGGTTTGAGAGTATAAGGGTATTGAGAGCTTCCGTGTCGCCCTTTTGTATTCTTTCCCCGATCTCAAACTCCTGTTCTTTGCTGAGCGGTTTATATCTGCTGATGCTGTTGAGGTAATGCTTCAGCGTATTTTCGCTGACAGGAGGCGGGGAATCAGTATGAATTACTTCCTCAACCTCTGCGGATTCGGCAGGGCTTTCCGTCTCTTCGGTTTCTTCCTGCTCTTCCTGAAGGTCATCAAGTTCATGATCCATGTTTCAGCCTTTAACCCTTATAGTTCCGAAAGTATATCAAATATATCATACTTTGTAACAAAAAACATTTATATATACGGCTTGTCCGTAAATGGTTTTTAACCAATATAAAAAAGGCGGGGGATAAACCCCGCCCTTTTTCAGGAGGTTGTACTGAAGTTCATGCCGTCTTGACCATAGGTCAGCTTTATCTTCTGCTCTGCTTTTATGTCGCCTTTGATCAGTGCTTCGGCCAGTTTATTCTCCACAAGCTTCCTTATGGTTCTCTTCATAGGTCTGGCACCGAAAGCAGGGTCAAAACCCGCTTTTACTATTTCTGTAATGACAGAATCATCCCAGACAAGTTCAACAGAATTTTCGCGCAGCCTCGCCGCAAATTCTCTCATAAGCATTTCTGCAATGTTATGAAGATGTTCCTTATCCAACGGGTGGAAAACTATTATATCATCCAGCCTGTTGAGAAACTCCGGCTTAAAGAAGGAGGAGAGCCTGTTCATCACAACATTGTCGATGAAGATATATTTCTGCTCCATTGAGCCTTCTTTAGAGAACTCCTCCTGTATTTCCTGCGATGCTATGTTTGATGTCATTATCACCACACAGTTTTTGAAGCTCACGGTTCTGCCCTTGGAGTCAGTCAGTCTGCCGTCATCCAGCATCTGGAGAAGGATGTTGAACACATCCGGGTGCGCTTTTTCTATCTCGTCCATCAGTATGACGGAATAGGGTTTGCGGCGCACTCTTTCGGTAAGCTGTCCGCCCTCTTCATAACCCACATATCCGGGAGGCGCTCCGATGAGTTTGGCAACTGCGTGTTTCTCCATGTATTCGCTCATGTCTATGCGTATGAGCGCATCTTCGGAGTCGAACATGAACTCGGCAAGTGCTTTTGCAAGCTCAGTCTTACCCACACCTGTGGGGCCTAAGAAGATAAACGAGCCGATAGGTCTGTTCGGGTCGCCGAGGCCTGCTCTGTTCCTGCGGACTGCTTCGCTTACCGCTCTTATGGCTCTGTCCTGCCCTATGACTCTTTTGTGCAGGTAGTCTTCCATGTTAATGAGCTTGTCCGCCTCCTCCTGCATAAGCTTGGTTACGGGAATCCCTGTCCATTTGGAGACTATGGCCGCTATGTCTTCTTCGTCCACTTCCTCTTTCAGCATTCTTTTGCTGCTCTGGATTTCGGCCAGTCTGGCGTTTGCTTCCCCAAGCTCTTTATCAAGCTGCACAAGCCTGCTGTATTTTATTTCGGAGGCGAGGGCGAAGTTTCCTTCACGCTCCGCCTTCTGCATCAGGTGTTTTTCTTCCTCTGCTTTTTCCTTTATCTCTCTGGATTTTTTGATAAGCCCCTTTTCGTTGCTCCAGTGGGCTCTCAGCCTGTCCGCTTCGGATTTGAGGTTGGCAAGCTCCTCTTCCAGTTTGGCGAGGCGGTTTTTGCTCACATTATCAGACTCACGCTTGAGCGCCTGTTTCTCTATCTCAAGCTGGGTTATCTTACGCTCTGTTTCATCCAGTTCGGTGGGGAGACTGTCTATCTCCATCCTCAGGCGTGCCGTTGCCTCGTCTATGAGGTCTATTGCCTTATCAGGCATGAAACGGTCGCTGATGTATTTTTTCGCCAGATGTGCCGCCGCCACAAGGGCAGAGTCTTTTATGCGCACACCGTGGTGAACCTCATATTTTTCCTTTAGCCCGCGGAGGATCGATACAGTGTCCTCTACGCTCGGTTCCTTCACCATCACAGGCTGGAAGCGTCTTTCAAGGGCTGCGTCCTTCTCGATGTGCTTTTTATATTCGTCAAGAGTGGTTGCGCCTATGCAGTGCAGATCGCCCCTTGCCAGTGCAGGTTTGAGCAGGTTTGCAGCATCCATTGCGCCTTCCGCCGCACCTGCACCCACGAGTGTGTGCATCTCGTCGATGAAAAGGATTATCTCGCCTTCCTTCTCCCTTATCTGGGTCAGGATAGCCTTGAGCCTTTCCTCGAACTCGCCCCTGAACTTGGTTCCGGCTATGAGCGCACCCATATCCAGAGACGCCACTATCTTATCCTTAAGGGAATCAGGCACATCACCGTTTATTATCCTGTGCGCCAGACCCTCAACAATGGCGGTTTTACCCACGCCGGGCTCGCCTATGAGCACGGGGTTGTTTTTTGTTCTGCGGGAAAGCACATGGACAACACGCCTTATCTCCTCATCACGCCCGATAACCGGGTCAAGCTTGCCTTCTCTGGCAAGGTTTGTAAGGTTTATGGTGTATTTATCTATGGCGTTCATCTTCCCTTCCGGGTTCTGGTCAGTGACCTTTGATGAGCCGCGCACTTCCTTAATCGCTTTCTCAACAGCTTTTTTGTCCGTTCCTGTCTGCGAAAGCAGGGTGCGGAGCCTGTAACCGGCGTTGTCTATAATTCCCAAGAGAATATGCTCAGTGGAGACATACTCGTCGCCGAAGTCTTTTATTATCTTAAACGCCTTTTCCAGTGCCTTGTTGCAGTCAGGGGAGAAATACTGCTGACCTGCGCCGCTTACTGTCGGCAGGGAGTTGATAATGTCTTCCGTTCCTTTTTCCAGCGCACCGACATTTGCACCTGCCTTTTGGAGAAGGGGTTTCACAAGGCCGTCCTCCTGCTTAAGGAGAGCGATGAGAAAATGTTCGGGTTCTATCTGCTGCTGGTTCTTTTCGGAGGCGAGGGCAAGTGCCTGTTCAGCGGCCTCCTGCGCTTTTATAGTCATTTTATTGAAGTTAATCATTGTGTTTTACCTCCTTATGAGGTTTTATTCCTTTTCTATCTTAATTCTAATAATCTCTTTGGGCGGGGAGGGGATGAGTGCCTTCTCCGCTTCTTTTGCCTTCATCTCCTCACCCAGACGCTGGCGGATGTATTCCTTCATTCCGTCAAGCTGGGCGTGGAGCACTTCTATCTGCTCACGCATATTCAGTATGATCTCTATTCCCGCAAGGTTCACTCCCATGTCTTTTGAGAGGGTCATTATGAATTTCAGCCTCTCAATATCCTCATCGGAGTAAAGCCTTGTGTTCCCCACCGTTCGGGAGGGGGTCACAAGCCCCATGCGCTCATACTGACGCAGTGTCTGCGGGTGAAGCTCCAGCATTTCCGATACTATGCTTATTACATACAGAGGTTTGTTAGCCATGTTCTTTTCCTTGTTTTCATTTTGAATCCCCCTCTGGCTTCTTTTTACAAAAGTGGATGAAAACTCCCTCCTTTTCAAAGGAGGGCAGGGGAGGATTTATTTATATTCCTGTCGTGAACGGTTCCTTCCGTGGAAGCCTATATTTTTCCCTTCTTAAGCAATTCCTCGCGTACATTCGTAGCATACTTCTTCATCATTTCCCTGAGGGCTTCCCTGTCGGCTTCGTAGGCGACTGCGGGAATTTTTACATTCATCACCAGATAAAGGTCGCCTGTTCCGCTTCCTTTCAGCGCGGGAACGCCTTTTCCTTTAAGTCTCATCTTCTGCCCCGGCTGTGTTCCGGCGGGTATATTCAGAGTTACAGCCCCGTAAGGGGTCGGTGCTTCGATTTTTTCGCCCAGTGCCGCCTCAAACATATCAAGCTCCACATCAACGTAGAGGTTGTCGCCCTCACGTCTGTAGACCGGATGATCCTGCACATTGGTGACAATGTATAAATCGCCTGATGCTCCGCCGTTGAGCCCTGCGTTGCCTTTTCCGGGTATGCGTATCTTGGAGTTTTTGTCCACACCCTTGGGGATGCGCACCTTGATGCGCTCTTTGCTCTCAACCTGCCCTTTACCGTGGCATGCGGCACACTGTTTGACAGTTACCTGACCGGAGCCGCCGCAGCTTGAGCACACGCTCCCCACGAAGAAGCCGCCTTTATTGCGCGATGTCTGCCCTGTGCCGCCGCATGTGGGACAGGCTTTCTTTTCGCCGCCTTTGCCGCCGCATTCGGAGCAGGATACAGAGTGGCTTATGTTCAGTTCGTATTCGTTGCCGTTTATCACATCATAGAAAGGAACCCGCACATTGTAATAGAGGTCGTCCCCGCGCATTACCCTGTTTTTTCCAGCTGCGGAACGTCTGCCGCCGCCGAAAATATCGCCGAATATGTCATCAAAATCGAAACCGCCGCCGAAGGTGTTTCTTATGTCGTCAAAGTTTGCGCCGGAGAAGTCATACCCCTGACCGCCCGATACAAAGGCATCGTGCCCCACGGAGTCGTACTGCCTGCGTTTTTCATCATTACTGAGAACGCCGTATGCCTCGGAGATTTTCTTAAACCTGTCCTCCGCGGTTTTATCACCCGGATTCACATCAGGGTGGTATTTGCGGGCAAGTTTTCTGTATGCCTTTTTTATCTCATCGGCGGTTGCGCCCCGCTGGACGCCCAGCTCCTCATAGTAGTCTCTGGCCATTTTTCACCTTCGTTTATTCTAAGCGGTGTTACTCTGTCTCAACCTTAATCACTGTGGGTTTAATCTCAGCGCGTTTTTTAAGGGTGATTCTGAGCACACCGTCTTTCAGATTCGCTTTTATGGAGTTCATGTCAATAGTGTTCGGTACAGCGAACGAGCGCTGAAATTTGCCGTATGCGCGTTCAAGCCTGTAATAGTTGTCGGATTCCCTGTCCAGCGGGTATTTTTTTTCACCCTTGATGGTGAGAACACCTTCCGCCACCTGAATATCCACATCGTTCTCGTCGATTCCGGGGAGTTCTGATACCACAACGATCTCATCCTCCGTTTCATAGATGTCCACAGGGGGCATCCAGTCGCCGTATGAGGGCGCATTCTGTTTGTCGAAGGAATCGTTGAACATCTTGTTGATTCTGTCATGCATAGCCATAAGATCCTTGAGCGGGTCCCATCTTACAATTGCCATAGAAAACCTCCGTAGAAAATATTATCTGGGTCTATGAATAATACTTGAGCCGATTCATGTCAAGTGTTTTGACACGGATTTTATTATGGAACAAAAAACCCGTATGGCTGTCATATGTATCAAAGTGTTTTGGGCACTTGATTTAATAAGGAATTGACTATAATTATAAAAATGAACTCAAGACTCGCATGGTTTTTGCTGATTTCGGCTGTGCTTCACCTGATGCTTTTCATGTTTATAAAACTTGATGAGCCGGAGAAGAAGGAAAAGCCGATCAGTGTTGAAATAATAGAGAAGGAAAAAGAAACTCCGCCGCCTCCGCAGGTGAGGCCGACGCCTGCTCCTCCTGTGCCCCGTCCTCAGCCACAGCCCGAATCAGAGCCTGAAAAGGAGATAGTGAAGGTAACACCGGATGACAAGGCTCCGGCCAAGTCAGCAGAAAAGCCAAAGACAGGAGCAGCTAAGGACCAGCAGCCCGAACCGGAACCGAGAGAGCGTGTTACCCGAAGGGCAGAGCCTGATCCTTTGACAAAACCTGAGCTTCCGAAAATGGATTTTCCCCAGAGGGACAGCATACATGGGCTTGACCGGAAGACAATTGACCGCATCCTGAACCCTAAAGACATTATAAACAGAACAGCCGAAAGCGGCGGTGACAGGGAAGGGGAAGACTCAGTCTCCATGCAGGAGGTCAAAACCCGCTACACATCTTACTTTTATAAATTCCGCCGTCAACTTTACCAGACATGGAGCTATCCCTACTCCGCCGCCATGCGGGGGGAACAGGGAACGGTGCGCATAAAGTTTGCAATACACAAGGACGGACGCATAACCGATGTTCAGGTGGTGAAAAGCAGCGGCTATCCGGATCTGGATAACGAGGCTGTACGCGCCCTGCGCAACATGGGCGGCGTTCCTCTCCCCGATTCCTATGACCTTCAGGTGCTTCGCGTTGACGGGTATTTCATATATTACCTCAGCGGAGCAATCGATATTTACTGAGAATACAAAGGCACAGGCACATGGATGTGCCCACGGAGCGCGTACCGCAGCGCATGCGAGGAACGCACAGCGTAGTCAGAGCAGCAAGCGGCTATGCCGCGCAGGCTG